>DASUAH010000281.1:0-11194 GCA_035763885.1 Gemmatimonadales bacterium | reverse complement strand
CACCGGCTGCCCCGTCTGGAAGTCGGCGATCACGCTGAGGCGCACCCGCCGCGCCCAGGTGTACAGCGAGCGGACGGTGACCTTGTGGCGACGGTCGTTGACGGCGTCGGCCCACTCGTGCGAGGTACAGGGCGCGCCGCTCACCGCATCGACCAGGTCATCGGAGAAGCAGCTCGCCTGGAACGCGTTGAAGTTGATATCCTCGGTGTCGTTCTGCGCGTGGGACCATACCCAGTTCGCGTCCAGCGTCCAGGCCTCGCTGAGGCGCCGGCGCAGCGCGGTGTACAACCCGTAGTAGCGCGCCCGCCCGCCCGCCTCGGTCGTCGTGAGGCGGCGGTACGAGCCGGGCGCGGGCGCCACGGGGCGGAACGGGTCGCCGAAATCAGTGGTCCGGTCGGTGCTGTCCGCTGGCGTCAGCGGACGCTGGATGGCGTTCAGGTCGAGCGAGCGCGGCAGGTTCCGGGTCTCGGCCCACACCACGTCCACGGCGACCGCCCACCGGTCACCGAACTGGTGCTGGTAGCCGAGGGTACCCTGCCAGCTGTACGGCTGCTCGAGGCCGAGCGCGAACGCGCGGCGCTGCTCGCGCGGCGGCAGTTGGTCGCGGAGGGTGCCGAGGTCCGCCGCGGTGGGGCCCTGACCGAAGGCGGGCGGCGGGAATCCGGTGCCCTCCGCGAACGTCACGGTCGCGTTCCCGTCGGGTCCGAACTGCACCGCGTCGGAGTAGATGGCGTAGGGAAACTTGCCGCTGTAGCGGCCCACCCCGCCGCGCACCACGCTCCGCGACGTACGATACCAGTTGAACGACACCCGGGGCTGGAAGTTGTCGAGGTCGGCGCGGCTTTCGCCCCGCGAGGTGATGTCATCGTAGTCCCACCGGAGCCCGGCCCGGAGCACCAGCGACGGTGAGACCCGCCATCGGTCCTCCACGAACGCGCCGACGAGGGTCTGGGTCAGGTCCACCTGCTGGGGACTGGCGTCGATCGTGTAGCTGCGCACGCGGACGTCGGCGGGGATGTCGTCGATCGCCAGGAACTCTCCGGCGCGCGTGATGTTGCCGTCGTTGTAGACGACATAGGCGCCGTTCGGGTTGGTCTGCGCGCCGGTCAGCTCGAACCACGCGGTGATCAGGTCGGCTCCGACCCGCAGCGTGTGCCTCTCGCCCAGCCGGGTCTCGAGCACGTCGCGGAGCTGAAGCTGGAGCTCCTGCTCGTCGAAGATGAAGTTGCTCGAGCCGACCACCGCCTCGACCGTTACGCCGTCCGGGGACACGATCGTCGCCTGGGGCCGGGTGAAGTCGCTCTCGGTCGGCGGGAAATACCAGCGGAAGGTGCCGAGCTGCACCGAGGCGGTGTTGCTCGCGGTGCCGCCGCCCAGCGCGCTCCGATGGGTGAGCGCGGTGAGGCTGCCGACCCGACGGGTGGTGATGTCCGCCTCCGGCGTCACGACGCCGCTCCCGTTGCCCGCCCGGTTCACGTGGCTGAACGCGGCCCGGAGCGTCGTGGTCTGCGACGGGCTCCAGCCATGATCGAGCCTTGCGAACAGCTTCACCTTCTCCCGGGTCTCGGTCCCCACGAAGGCCGTGAGCGCGGTGGAGCCGATCCGGTCCTCGTTCTCGTTGATGTATTCGGCCGCGACGGCGGCGAAGCTGCGATCGCGTGAGAGGCGACCGCTGACGCCGCCGCCCAGCTGGAAGCGGCGGAACCCGTCCTGCTGCCGCTCGATCAGCTCCGGGTCGCCGCCGGCTGGGATCTTGTTCCGCGCGTCGAAGGGCCGCCCCGGACGCCAGTAGCCGAAGATCTCCCCGCGGATCTCGTTGCCGCCCGCCCGGCTGATCAGGTTCACCACGCCGTTCGAGCTGCGCCCGAGCTCGGCGGAGTAGGTGTTGACCAGCGCCTCCTCGCGGTACAGCCCGCCGAGCGGGAATTCCACCCGCGGGCCGCCGAGGAAACCCTCGTTGTTGTCCAGCCCGTCGAGCGTGTATTGGGTGTACAGCGCGTTGGAGCCGTTGATGGAGAGGGGCGGCGCGTCGCCGAAAAAGCCGGTGGACTGCGCTACCCCGGGGATGTTGAACAGCAGGCTCAGGGGATCGCGCTGGTCGGTCGGCAGCGCCTCGAGCTCGGCCTGCTCCACCGCGCCGCCGGTCACCGCGTCCTCGGTGTTGAGGAGCGGACGCTCGGCTTGCGCCACGACCGTCAGGGCATCGAGCACGTAGAGGGCGGCGAGGGTCACCGCCACCTCGCGAACGCTGCCCACAGGCAGCGGGGCCACCGGCAGCGCTTCGGGCGAGAACCCGACCGCTGCGAACCCGAGCGTGCCTGCAGTGCCTGCCGGCACCGCCAGCCGGTAGCGGCCCTGCGGGTCGGTCTCCGTGCTGGCGCCGCCCGGCAGGAAGCTCACGCGCGCCCCGACAACCGGTGCGCCGCCCTGCGCCCGGACGGCACCGGCGACCGTCGCCGTGTCCTGGGCCCGCAGCGGGAACGCGACCGGGAGGAGCAGCAGGGTGAGCAGGGTGCGCAGGGGGGCTCCAGCGTGGCGCGTCGCGGCGTGGCGATGATGATGATATGGAGATACCTGCATCTCTGCATGTGCGCCATCGGAGGATGGCCGGATGCGGGGGGTAACGTCCCCATCAGCCGCCCGGTTTCCTGGGCGCGGTTGAAACCGCCCGGCCCTCCGACGGCAGCCGCGTGATGCGGCCCACGACGTGCGCGGTGCTCGTGACGTATTCCTGGCTGGACCGGCGGCGGCGCGTCGGCTTGACACCCTCGGCGGACTTGCTGACTATACCAGCGTGTCAGGTGGTGACCAGACCTTGTCGTCGGCGCTCTCGCGCCGCTCGTTTCTCCGCACCGCCGCCCTGGCGTCGGGTGCCCTGGTGGGTACTCACGCCCTGGCCGGAGGCGAGCGGCTCCTCGCGCTCGCCCCGCCGGAGGATCCGGAGATCCCGAACGAGGAGGTCGCCCGGATGATGCGGGAGCGGTTCGGCAACCGCCCGATCCGGCGCGGGCACGTGTCGCTCGACATGCCCGTTGTTGCCGAGGACGGCCGGGTGGTTCCAGTGATCATCGAGAGCGACCTGCCGATGACGCCCGGGCAATACGTGAAAGGCGTGCATCTGATCGTCGATCATAACCCCGACGCCCATGTGGCCGGATTCTATCTGACCCCTGCCATCGGGAGTGTCGCCATCAACACCCGGATCAAGATGAAGCGCACGACCTGGGTGCGAGCGATCGCCGAAACCAGCGCCGGCGAGCTCTGGGCGGGTTACGCGAGAGTGCTGGTCACGCTCAACGGGTGCGGCTGATGGCGTACGAGATTGGCGACGCCCGCATCCGGGTTCCGGACCAGATCCGGAAAGGCGACCTCATCACCGTCCATGCCATCGTGAGCCACCCGATGGACACCGGCTATTTCCGCACCCGCGAAGGGAAGCCCATCCCGGCGTGGTTCATCAAGGACGTGCTGGTCACCTACGGCGACGAGGAGGTCGCGCGGTTCGAGTGGACGTCGGGTATCAGCCGCGACCCGGTGATCACGTTCACCCTGCGGGCCGAGCACGAGGCGCCGCTGACCATGGTGTGGACCGACAACAAGGGCGGCGTGTTCCGCCAGTCCGCAACCATCGCCTTCAGCGCCGCCTGATCCGCGTCCGCCATCTCCCCGGCCTGGTTGCGCTCGCGCTCCACGCGGCTCCGTCCGCGTGGAGCGCGCCGGCTTCGGCTCCCGTCTTCCCCCTCCGGCGCCTGGCGCCGGGCGTGTACGCCGTCATGGGCGACACGGGCCGGGGCTCCGAGGGGCGATCGAACGCCGGCTTCATCGTCACCGGGGAGGGCGTCGTGGCGATCGATGCCGGCGCGAGCCCCCGTGAAGGCGAGACGCTCCTCCGGACGATTCGCACCGTCACCAGGCGGCCGATCCGCTGGCTGATCCTCACTCACCATCATCCCGACCATCACTTCGGCGCGGTCGTATTCCGCAAGGCGGGTGCGCGCGTCATGGCGCACCCGGACACCCGCACCCTGGCATCCGAGGGGGGCGAGGACGCGCTGGTGGCCGGCTGGGTGCGCGTCGTCGGCCTCGACGCGATGCGCGGATTCGAGTTCGCCAACCGGCCGGATCGGCCGGTGGAGGGCGGGGACACGCTCCGGCTCGGTGGCCGCACGATCGTCGTGGCGCATCCCGGCCCGGCCCACACGGCGGGCGACCTGATCGTGTGGCTGCCCGAAGCGCGCGTGCTGTTCGCGGGCGACATCCTGCTCGAGGACGCGATCACCATGATCGTGGACGGCAGCACGGCGGCGCTGCTTGCGGCGCTGGAAAGAATCGAGCGCCTGGGCCCCCGGACCGTCGTGCCGGGGCACGGCGCCATCCCGGCGGAGCCGCAGCGGCTGGTGGACAGCACGCGCGGGTACGTCACCGCTCTCCGCGGTGACATGAAGGCGGCGGTGGAGCAGGCGAAGCCGATGCAGCGCACCCTGGCGGCGCTGCCGCCGGCCGATTCGACGCGACCGGTGTCGCGCAATTCGCGGCTCCGGCGGAACGCGGTCCGGGCCTACGTGGAGGCGGAACAGGAATTCTTCGGCTTGGCGGCGGACTCCGCGAGATGACGATGGACCGATGGACCGGTGGGCGGATGATCGGATGGATCCGCCGTGGAGCCTGGTTGCCGCTCGCTGCCTGCGCGCCGGCGCCGTCCAGCGGACCGGGTGTCCATCCGTCCATCGCAGCGCCCGCCCTCATCTCCACCGACTCCCTCGCTGCCTGGCAGCGCCGGGGCCAGGAGTTCCGGCTCATCGACGTGCGGCCGGACATCTTCATCTACCTCGCGGGGCATCTCCCGAACGCCGTATTCCTGCACCGTGAGTCGCTCCGCGCGGCCGACGGCGGCCTCCCCACGCAGCTCCTCCCCGCGGCGTGGTACGGTGAGCTGTTCAGCCGGCTCGGGATCCGGTGGGACCGGCCCGTGGTCGTCTACAGCGCGGGCGAGTCGCTCGATATCGACGCGACGTTCCTCGTGTGGCTGCTCGCCGGCCACGGGCACCCCCGCGTGTACCTGCTCGACGGCGGCTTGGCGAAATGGGAGCTGGAGCGCCGACCGATGGCGCAGGAGTATCCGCGGTTCCCGGCGGCGCCGCCGCCGCCGGCGCCGTTCCGCCCCGAGCGCGCCGAACTGGCCGATGTGCGACGGGCGATCGAGACCCGCGGCGCCCTGCTGGTGGACGCCCGCGCGCCCGACCAGTACGCCGGCGAGGCCGGCCCGCAGATGCGGCGGGGACACATCCCCGGCGCGGTCAGTCACTACTGGCAGGACGATCTGGTCCAGCAGGGGTTCGGACAGGTGTGGAAGCCCGTGAGCGAGTTGCGGGCGAGCTACGTGGCCCAGGGGATCACGCCGGACCGCGACATCATCGCCTACTGCAGCACGAGTGCCGAGGCGAGTCACATCTTCTTCGCGATGCGCTATCTGCTCGGCTACCCGAACGTGCGGATCTACGTGGGGTCGTGGAACGAGTGGGCGGAGCGGGAGGAGCTGCCGATCGAGCGGTGATGGCCGGACGGCCGGACGGCCGGACGGCCAGACGGTCAGGGCACCTTAGCGCGTCCCCGGACGCGTGAGGGCAGGCTCACCGTCACCGCGGCGGGCGTCCGCCCGTCCGGTCGTCTGCCCGTCCGGCCGTGCTGCCGTCCGGTCGTCCGGCCGTCTGTCCGCCGCGGCGATGCCGCTCCGCAGCTGCCAGGGCTTCCAGATCTTCCCGCCCTGCATCACCCACTCCACCGAGCCGAGGTTGCGGATGTCCTCGAGCGGGTTCTTGCCCAGCAGCACGAGGTCGGCATAGCGACCTGCCTCGACGCGCCCGAGCGACTGCGCGGCGGTGCCGCCGAGTGCCGTGGCGGCGTCGCGCGTGGCGGCCAGGAGCGCCTCCTGGGGCGAGAGGCCGATGGAATCGGTCAGGAGCGCCAGCTCGGGGAGAAGGGACGCGCGGTCGCTGGGCCGCCCGTAGGCCACATGGTCGGTGCCGGCCACGAGCCGGACGCCGCGGCGTACGGCCTCGCGGGTGAGCGCCATGCTGAAGCCGGCGGTGGCGCGGGCGTATTCCTCGCTGACCGTCGGATGCAGCGCTCCCTCGGCGTCGAAGTGCGCCACGCTGCGGAGGGTCACGTCGAGAGTGGGCTCGAAGAAGGTCCCCCGCCGCGCCATGCTGTCCAGCGTCTCGAGCACCTGGGGGTCGAGCGCGGCCTCGGCCGTCGCCACCCGAGCCCCCGCCGCCAGGATGGACGATTGGCCGGTGAGGCTGTCGCGCTGCGCGGCCGAGAACAGGTCCCCCACGAACAGCGAGGCGTGCACCAGCCCGTCCTCGCCCGCTTCCACGAGCTCACGAGGACCGGCGGGCTGCACCCAGGCGTGGCCCCACACGGGGAGGCCCGCCCGGCCGGCGGCGCCCACCAGCGCCTGGACCGCCTCGGCGTCGAGGAAGCCATACAGCTTGAGCCCGGCCGCCCCCTCCTTGACCGCCTCGGCCACGATCGCGTCGGCGTCTTGCGGGAAGCGGTACATGAGCGGCGTCCAGCCGCGGAGCTGCATCACCTGAGCGGGCGGCATGCGATAGCCGACGGTGCCGTCGCTCGCGGTCACCGTCTCCCGGCCGTAGAAGAACCGGAACCCGGCGACGAGCTGCATCGCGTACACCCGCGGGGCGGCGGCTTGCGCCCGGGTCCGCGCGAGGAGCTCCTTCGGGTTGGTGCCCATGTCGCGTACGGCGGTGATCCCCTGGGCGAGGAGGTCCTTCAGGTCGTCGCCGAGCTCGGCGCCCGCGCTCCCGCGCTGGAGAAACAGCAGGTGGACGTGGGTGTCGATGAGTCCGGGGATCAGCCAGCCGCCCTTGGCGTCGATCACCCGGGCGTCTTCCGGAACGGGGCACTCGCCCAGGCTGCCGGCGCAGAGGATCCGCTCCCCGCGGACCAGAGTCACCGCGTGGGGCACCGGCGCGCGGCCGGAGCCGTCCCACAGCATGGCATCGCTGATCGCGGTGACGGGGTCGCGCGGAGCGACCGGTGCGGGCGAAGGGCGCGCGCCGGCGCACGCGCTCAGGAGGAGTGCGGCGGCGACATGGACGGCGAGCGCAGTGCGACCCATAGCCTTCACCCACGTAAGATGCTCGGCGCCGACGGCGGCGGTCCGTGACTGACCGGCCGAGACCGGCGTGACCGGGCGCGCCCGCACTTCCGAACGTTCGTGCAGACCGCACGACCGGGAGGTATTCTGCGGAACGATCCGGGAGGGAATCGGGTTCCCCCCTCCCTGCAATGCAAAGACTATACGCGCCCCGCCGCCGGCCTCAAGCCGGCGGGCCGAACGCCGTTGCGGCTGGCGGAGTCGCCAAGATCGGGGCGATCTTTCGGCCCCGTCCCCTCCATCGCACGGAACCGTCGTGAGCCAGTTTCCGATCGTGCGCCCGCGCCGCCGCCGCCGGACCGAGGCGTTCCGCCGCCTCGTCCGCGAGACCGAACTCGTTCCGGCCGATCTCATCGCCCCCATCTTCGTCGTGCACGGCGCACGGGTGGAGCGTGAAATCGCCTCCATGCCGGGCGTGTACCAGCTCTCGGTCGACGAGTCCCTGGACCGCGAGGCGGATCGAGTCGTCGGGCTCGGCATCGGCGCGGCGATCCTGTTCGGCATCCCGGCGACGAAGGACGAGATCGGGAGCGAGAACTTCGCGGCCGAGGGCATCGTGCAGCGCGGCTTGCGCCGCCTGCGCCGCCGGCATCCGGATCTGCTGCTGATCACCGACGTGTGCTGCTGCGAGTACACCAGTCACGGCCACTGCGGCGTGCTACGTGACGGCGTGGTGGACAACGACGCCACGCTCGAGGTGCTCGGCCGGGTCGCCAAGAGCCACGCGGACGCGGGGGCGGACATGGTGGCGCCGAGCGGGATGATGGACGGCATGGTGCGGGCGATCCGGGCCGCGCTCGACGGGGCGGGTTACGCCGACCGCGCCATCCTGAGCTACGCCGTGAAATATGCGAGCGCGTTCTACGGCCCGTTCCGCGATGCCGCCGAAAGCGCGCCGGCATTCGGCGATCGGCGGCAGTACCAGATGGACCCGGCGAACGTTCGGGAGGCCTTGGTGGAGGCGGCGCTGGACGTGGCCGAGGGCGCGGACCTCCTGATGGTGAAGCCGGCGCTGGCCTACCTGGACGTGGTGCGTGCCGTGCGCGAGCGGACCACGCTTCCGCTGGTGGCGTACAACGTGAGCGGCGAGTACGCCATGGTGAAGGCGGCCGCGCGGAACGGCTGGCTGGACGAGCGACGGGTCGTGCTCGAGGCCCTCACCGGGATGCGCCGCGCAGGCGCGGACGCGATCATCACCTACCATGCGAAGGACGTCGCCGGATGGCTCGCGCCGTGACCACCCGGTCCGAAACGCTCTTCGCGCGGGCCCAGGCAGTGATGCCCGGCGGTGTGAACAGTCCGGTGCGGGCGTTCCGGGCCGTCGGCGGCACGCCCCGGTTCATCGCGCGCGGCGACCGGGCCTGGCTGGAGGACGTGGACGGCCGCCGCTACGTGGACCTGGTACTGTCCTGGGGACCGCTCATTCTGGGGCATGCGCACCCCGAGGTGCTCGCGGCCATCCGGAAGGCCGCGGAGCGCGGCACGACCTACGGCGCGCCGACCGAGCTCGAGGTGCAACTGGCCGAGCGGGTCGTGGACACCTTCCCCTCGGTCGAGATGGTGCGGTTCGTCAGCTCGGGGACCGAGGCGGGCATGAGCGCGGTACGGTTGGCCCGCGCGGCCACGGGACGCCGGGCGATCATCAAGTTCGACGGCTGCTACCACGGGCACGCGGACGCACTACTCGCGGCCGCGGGCTCCGGCGTCGCGACCCTGGGCCTGCCGGACTCGCCCGGGGTGACGCCCGCCACCGTCGCGGACCCGCTCGTCGCGCCCTACAACGACCTCACCGCCGTGGAGCGATTGTTCGCCGAGCGCGCGGACGGGATCGCCGCCGTGCTGGTGGAGCCGGTGGCGGGCAACATGGGCGTGGTGCCGCCCGCGCCGGGCTTTCTCGACGCCCTGCGCGCGATCACCGAGCGGCAGGGGGCGCTGCTCGTGTTCGACGAGGTCATGACCGGATGGCGGGTGCACCCGCGTGGAGCGCAGGCGCTCTATCGCGTGCGCCCCGACCTCACCTGTCTCGGGAAGGTCGTGGGCGGCGGCCTCCCCGCCGCGGCATATGGCGGCCGGCGCGATCTGATGATGCAGGTGGCGCCCGCGGGCCCGATGTACCAGGCCGGCACGCTGTCCGGGAACCCGCTCGCGATGGCGGCGGGCCTCGCCACGCTCGAGGTGCTCGGGCGGCCGGGCGAGTGGGAGCGCGCCGAGCGGTGGGCGGCGCGGGTGGCAGAGGCGATCGAGCGCGCGGCGGGCCGGGCCGGCGTGCCGGTGCGGGTGCAGCGGGTGGGCACGATGCTGACGCCGTTCTTCACCGCGTCGCCGGTGGCCGACTACGCGGCAGCGCGCGCGACCGACCGCGCGGGATACGCCCGGTTCTTCCATGGCATGCTGGAGGCGGGAGTGTATCTCCCACCGTCCGCATTCGAGGCGGCGTTCTCGTCGTCCGCCCACGGAGACGCCGAGTTCGAGGTGGTGGAGCGGGCCCTCGCGGCGGTGTTCCCGGGCTAGCCGGGCAGGCGACGAGATGCCGGCCGTAGGCGTGATCGGCGCGGGGGTGAGCGGGCTCGCGGCGGCGCACCGGCTCGCGGGGCTGGGGCACGACGTGGTCGTCTATGAGGCCGGTGACCGCGCGGGCGGGGTGGTGCGCTCGGAGCGCCGGGACGGCTTCCTGGCGGAGTTGGGGCCGAACTCCTTCGCCGACAGCGGGGGGCCGGCGGCGGAGCTGATCAGCGAAGTGGGGCTCGACGGCCGTCGGGTCGAGGCGGACCCCGCTGCACGCCGGCGGTACGTGGTGCGCGGGGGAAGGCCGGTGCCGCTCCCGCTCTCCCCGCCAGCGCTGCTGGGCTCGCGGCTCTTCTCGCTGCGCGGCAAGCTCGCCATCCTGCGCGAGCCGTTCGTGCCCGCCGCGCCCGCGGACCGGGACGAGAGCGTCGCGGCATTCGTCCGCCGCCGCTTCGGGGCCGAGCTGCTCGAGTATGCCGCGGGCCCGTTCGTGAGCGGGGTCTATGCCGGCGACGCCGAGGCCCTGGGCGTTCGCTACGCGTTCCCGAAGCTCCACGCGCTCGAGCTGGAGCACGGGTCGGTGCTGCGGGGCCTGGTGGCGGGGCGGCGGGGCGGCGGGGCAGGGGGACGCCGGGCGCCGGTGCTGGTGTCGTTCCGCGACGGTCTCCAGGAGCTGCCCGATGCGCTGGCCCGCGGCCTGGGCGCCCGGGTCCGTCTCCGCGCGCCGGTGCTCGGGGCCCGGCGGGAAGGCAGCGGCTGGATCGTGCGCACCGGCGGCGCGGAGTCGCGCCACGACGCGCTGGTGCTCGCGGCCCCCGCCCACGCGCTGGCGAGTCTCGAGCTGGCGGCACCCGAGGGGGCGCGGCTCGGCGCGCTGGCGGGCATCCCGCACCCGCGGGTGGCCGCCCTGGTCCTCGGCTTCCGCCGCGACGAGGTGGACCATCCGCTCGACGGGTTCGGCATGCTGGTCCCCGCCGTGGAGCGCCGGCGCATCCTGGGTGTGATCTTCTCCTCGACGCTCTTTCCGGGCCGGGCGCCGGGGGGCCACGTCACGCTCACCATGTTCATCGGCGGGATCCGCCACCCCGAGCTCGCCGTGGACGACGCGGAGGCGCTGACGGCGACCGCGATGCCCGACTTGCGCGACCTGCTCGGGGTGCGCGGCACGCCTGCCTTCCGCACCCACGCTTGCTGGCCCCGTGCCATCCCGCAGTACGTCGTGGGATACCAGCGCTTCCTCGACGCCTTCGCGGCGATCGAGGAAGCGAATCCCAGCCTGTCCTTCGCCGGTACGGCCCGCGGGGGCGTCGCGCTGGGCGACGCGCTCCGTTCCGGGCTGGACGCCGCGCAACGTCTCCAGCTGCAGCTCGCGCTGCACAGCTGAGTCCCCTCCGGCCTGGAACCGGGTTTCCCGACCCGGCGTTAAGGCCGGCAACACTCGGGACCAGGAGACCATCATGCGTTCGGCACGGAGGATTCTGCTCGCCGCGCTCGCGGTCGTGATCTCGG
>DASUAH010000280.1:0-2336 GCA_035763885.1 Gemmatimonadales bacterium | reverse complement strand
CGGGGAAGCCGTCCAGCGCCTGCTCGGCGTTGATCAGGAAGTTCAAGAGCATCTGCTGCAGCTCCGACATGTTGGCCCAGACCCGCGGCTCGACCGGATCCAGCTCCAGCCGCACTTCGACGTTCAGCGTGTTCAGGTGATAGGACCGCAAGGTGTGCGTCCGACGCACCAGCTCGTTGACGTCCACCAGCGAGCGCTCGGGCCCGCTCATCCGGGCGAAGGCGAGCAGGTTGGTGGTGATCTGGCCGATGCGCATCGCCTCGTCGCGCACCATTTCGACGATCTCGCGCTGCTCGGGGCGGAGGTCGTCCAGCATCAGCGTCTGGGCGAAGCCGGAGATGATCGCCGCCGGGTTGTTGATCTCGTGCGCCACGCCGCTCACCAGCTGACCCATGGCCGCGAGCTTGTCGGCCTGCTGCAGCTGGCTCTGGGCGCGACGCAGCTCCGTGACGTCGCGGGAGATGGCCAGCACCCGGGTGATCTGCCCGTGCTCGCGGATCGGGGCGTACACCACCGAGCTGACCACGCGTGCCCCGTCGGGCCGCCGTTGCGGCACCTCGAAGCGGCGCACCTCCCCGGCGAACGCCGCATCGAGGTGGGCGCGCAGCAGCGCGACGGCGTCGGGGTCCACGAAATCGAACGCCGTGCGGGTCCCGGCGGCCGCGCCGTGGGCCGGCCGGTCCGGCGCGTAATCCAGGACCTGGCCGTCCCGGTTCAGCAGCACGATCGGATCGGGCGACGCCTCCATGATCTGGCGGAGGTTGCGCTCCGCGGACGCGGTGGTCGTCAGCGAATCGACGAGCGTCTGCGTCTGTCGCTCGACCTCGCGCTCCAGCGCGGCCTCGTAGCGCCGGTCGGCCACCAGGGAGTACGCAACGCGGGCCGCGATGATCAACCCGCCGACGGTTGGGACCAGGACGTCCTCCGCACCCATCCGGCCGGAGGCCATGCTCTGGATGTGGAGGCCCACCAGCCCGGCGAGTCCCAGCAGCACCGCCAGCAGGCGCGGTGCGACGGCGCCGCTTCCCGCGGCTGCCGGTCGCGGTCCCGCCGGGGCCGCGGCGGTCACGACTCCGGCTGAGGCCAGCACCAGGTTGGCCACGTTCCAGCCGAAGTCGAGCACCGTGCCCGGAGCCTGCGCGCGCGGCAGGCTCACCGTGCCGAACAGCAGGTCGGCGATGCCGTAGAGCAGGAGCCCGACCACCGCGAGCGCCGCGCCGCCCCGTGGCAAGGGATGCGGCTGCAACAGCAGCATGCCGATCAGCCAGACGAGGGCGAGCCCGCCGGTGGCATAGGCGACGCTGCCCAGGACCTCCGGCTCGCCGACTCCACCCGTGAGCGGCTCGACGAACAGCTCGTACGCCCAGGCGACGGCGGTGAGGGTGAGCAGCGCGGAGTCGAGCAGAATCTCCGCGGTGAGCTGCCGGCGCGGCTGGATGGCGAGCAGGTTCCAGGCGGCGATGAAGAAGCACGGATACACCGCGAGGTATCCGAAGTCGACGGCGGTCATGCCCGGCCGGACGATCCCTCGCGCCAGCTGGATGTCGGCGTAGCCCAGGGTGAGGAAATCGACGACGCTTCCCGCGAGCAGCCACCCCCACCCGCGTCGCTGGACCGGATCGGTGGCCGCGCGCCACGCCAGGGCGATCCCGGCCGTGCGCGCCAGCGCCGTCAGCGTCCAGCTGCCGGCGGGCAGCAGGCTCCGGGGGACGGGAAGAAAGAGGTAAGCCAGGACCAGAGCAGCCAACAGGCCGCCGGCTGCCACGAGGACGGTGCGGGTGACGCGGGTGCCTGGGATCACGCGGATAGCCAGAAAGTAGTGACGGGCGCATCCGCAAGCGAGGGCGCGCGACGCCGCGGAGCCCGCGTTAGCTTAGCGCCGGCATGGAAGACCGACTCGGTTGGACCAGGGCCGTACCCGACTCCCTCGCGCGATGGCCGGAATGGACGCGTTTCGCCGCCGCGGTGCGACGCGATGGCCTTGACCGGGTCCTGGTGTGCGGCATGGGCGGGTCCGCGCTCGCTCCCGCGGTGCTCGCGCGCAGTTTCCGGACGGCGGGGCTGGACGTGCTGGACAGCACCGACCCCACGGCCGTCGCCGCGGCGGAGCGGATTCATCCGCTGGACCGGACGCTCTTTCTGATCGTCAGCAAGTCAGGGTCGACGGTCGAAACGCTCGCCGCCTTTCACTACTTCGCCGCGCGGGCTCGTTCCGCACAATTCGTGGCGGTCACCGATTCCGGCAGCCCGCTCGAGCGGCTGGCGCGCGCGCGGGGATTCCGGACGGTGTTTCCACATCCCGCCGATGTCGGCGGCCGCTACGCCGCCCTCACGGT
>DASUAH010000279.1:0-4893 GCA_035763885.1 Gemmatimonadales bacterium | reverse complement strand
AGACCCGTCGCCCCCGCCGCCCGCGGCACGCAGCGCGATCGTCGCGTAGCGCGGGTCGCCGCCGACCGGAATCGTGTAACGGTCGCCGTTCTGGGGTGAGAGGATCCGGAAACGGTCCGGCTCGGTGCCCGCGACGGCGGCGGTTACCGGGGATGCGCCCTGGGTGCCGGCCCATTCGGCGTATTCCGCCGGCAGCTCGACCCGCCCGTTGCGGTGCCAGTCACACGGACGCGCCGGCTGCGTGCCGGGGACGAACCACTCGGTCATCGGCGGGCAATCGGTCCCCGCGAGCAGGCCCGACAGGCGGCAGACCCGTGCCGGAACGGCGCCGCTGTGCGCGGGGGAGGGCAGGACCCCCGGCGGATAGCGCTGGGCCACGAGCAGCGCGGCCCGGTGCAGCAGCGGGCCGGCGCCGGTAATGCCGCCGACGCCCTGCATCGGGCGGCCGCTGAAGTTGCCGACCCACACGGCGACCGTGAATCCGGCCGTCGTCAACACCGACCAGTTGTCGGTGAAATGGCGGCTCGTTCCCGTCTTCGCCGCCGCGGGAAACGGGAAGTCGAGGACAGTCTCCGTGCCGAAGCTCGGGATGCGCGCCACCGGATCGCTCAGAATGTCGAGCACCAGCGCCGCCGCCTGCCGCGACATCACGCGCCGTTCTCCAGCCGTCGCCTTGCCTACCGCCGTCTCATCCGCCGTCGACTCACCCGCCGCCTTCCATGTCACCGGCCTCCACACGCCGCCCTGCGCCAGGGCGCGGTACCCGTTCGCCAGCTCGAGCAGGGTGACGTCGCCGTTACCGAGCGAGAGCCCCAGACCGTAGTACTCCGGGCTGTGGTCCAGTGAGGCGAAGCCGGCATCGTGCAGCGTGTTGAGCAGACTGGACACGCTGAGCCGCTCGGCCAGCTCGACCGCCGGCACGTTGTAGGAGCTGCCGAGGGCGTCGCGGGCGCGCACCGGCCCGTGAAAGAGGCGGTCGTAATTACGGGGACGGTAGGGGCCGAGCGTGGTCTGGTAGGTACGCGGCAGATCGGGGAGCACGGTGGCGGGTGTGACGCCACGATCGAACGCCAGGCCGTACAGGAACGGTTTCAACGCCGATCCCGGCTGGCGCGGAGAGACGACCATATCCACCTGGCCGCTCGTATCGGCGAAGAAGTCGGGGGAGCCGACCCAGGCGAGGATCTCTCCCGAAGGGTTGTCGAGCACCGCCACCGCGGCGTGGGCGACGCCCCTGTCCCGCAGCACGTCCACGGTATGGCGCACCTCGGCTTCGAGCGCCGTCTGCAAACCCAGATCGAGGGTCGTGCGCCACTCACCGCTCGGCGCCGCGCCGCCGTCGCGCGCGGCCCATTGCAGCACGCGGGTGGTGAAGTGCGGCGCGAGGAACGGCGAGCCGGGGTCGTGGCGCAGCACCGGCTCGACCAGGGCTCGCGCCACGTCCTCCTCCCGCGCGTAGCCGAGCGCCTGCATGCGACTGAGCGCCCCGGCACGGCGCGCACGGGCGCGCTGCGGTTCCACCAGCGGGTTGTCGCGCGACGGTGCGTGCGCGAGCGACGCGAGCAGCGCCGCCTGGCCGAGGCTGACGCTGCGTGGATCGGCGCCGAAGTACAGCTCGGCCGCCGCGGTGACTCCCACGGTTCCCTGTCCCAGGGGGACGCGGTTCAGGTACTGCTCGAGGATGGTCTGCTTGTCGAGGTGGGCGTCCAGGCGCAGCGCCCAGAGCATCTGGCTCAGCTTGCCGGCCAGGGTCCGCGGGGTGCCGCGCAGCAGCCGGACGAGCTGCATCGTGATCGTCGAGCCGCCGGACACCACGGCACGCGCCCGCAGATCGTCCCGCAGGGCGCGGGCCAGCGCCCGCAGGTCGACACCGTGGTGGCTGTAGAAGCGCCGGTCCTCGACGGCGAGGAAGGCCTGGAGGATTCTGGGATCGAGCTCGGCGAGCGGCGTCCAGCCGCCGCGGCTGCCTTCGTCCGAGCGCGTGGCCCGCAGCGGGAGACCGTGACGGTCCAGCAGCACCAGGCGGGGGACGGGGCCGGGGGTGGCAAGAGCCGCGGGGAGCGGCACCGCCACCCAGACGGTGAGCCCGGCGATGAGCGCCAGGCCGAGGGCGGCGGCGAGGAACAGCCGGAAGCGGCGGCGACTCACGCGCGCGCGCTCCCCTCCCGCAGCGCGGCTTCCGCCTGCTGGTCGGCGGCGGCGGCCGGAGTGATGCCCGCCGCTTCGGCCCGGCGCAAGATATCCCGCGTGGTATCGTAGATCGCCTCGACCGCAGCGCCGACCCGCGTGTCGCTCCAGCCGCAGATGTCGCGCGCCCCGTCGATCACCCCACCCGCGTTCGCGACGTAGTCGGGAACATAGAGAACGCCGCGCGCCGCGAGCCGGTCGGCGTCCGCGGGCACGGCGAGCTGGTTGTTCGCCGCGCCGACCACGATCTCGCAGCGCAGCCGCGGAATGGTCCGGTCGTTGAGGATGCCACCCAGCGCGCAGGGAGCGAAGACGTCGGCCGCGACGTCGTAGATCGAGTCAGCGGCAACGTTCGTCGCTCCCGTTTCCACCGCGCACCGGCGCGCGGCCCGCGAGTCCACGTCGGAAACGACCAGTCGGGCGCCCGCGGCGGCGAGCGCGCGAGCGAGCGCACTTCCCACGTTGCCGCACCCTTGCAGCGCGACGGTCCGTCCAGTGAGATCTTCGTCTCCCCAGCGGTGCCGTGCGGCGGCCAGCAGGGCCCGGAATACGCCGTGGGCCGTGACCGGGGAAGGATCCCGGAGCCCCGCGACGTGCCGGGTCTCCCGCTTCACGATGGTCATGTCGAGATGCGAGGTGCCGACGTCCTCGGCGGTGATGTAGCGGCCACCCAGCGATTCGACGAAGCGGCCGTGCGCGGCGAAGAGGCGCTCGCGTGACGCGATCGGTCCGTCCGCCAGGATCACCGATTTCCCGCCGCCCATCGGCAGCGCCGCGACGGCGTTCTTGTAGGACATGCCGCGCGACAAACGCAGGGCATCGGTGAGTGCCTCGTCAGGCGACGCATAGCGCCACAGCCGTGTCCCGCCCACGGCGGGCCCGAGGCGGGAGCTGTGGATCGCGAGGATCGCCCGGTAGCCCGCGCGCTCATCCTCTCCCATCAGGACGAGCTCATGGTCCGCGGCCGGATGAAGCTCCGTGATGCGCATCGGAAAGGGCAAGATAACGCGCTGGCGGGAGCGCCACCGCCGGTTAGGCTTTGGGCATGTCCGGTCCCGGCGTCCCCACACTCCTCGGCGTGCCGTTCGACGCCGCGTCCTCGTTCCGCCGCGGCCCCGCCGCCGCGCCCGCAGCGATTCGCGCCGCGCTCACTTCGCCGGCCGGGAACCCCTGGACCGAGGCGCTGGTGGACATCGGGGCGCCCGGGACGCTCGCCGACGCGGGCGATCTGGCGCTGCCGGCGACCCACTCACCCGAGGCGCGGGCCGGGATCGAGGCGGGCGTGGCGCGTCTGCTCGCCGGTGGAGGGCGCCCGATCGTGCTGGGTGGCGATCATTCGATCACCTATCCCGTGCTGCGGGCCATGCGGCCGCGGCATCCGCGGCTCACGGTGCTCCACGTGGACGCGCATCCCGATCTGTACGAGGAGTTCGACGGCGACCGCTACTCGCACGCCTGCCCGTCCGCACGTGCGCTGGAGGAGCGGCTGCTGGACGAGCTGATCCAGATTGGCATTCGGGCGACGAGCGCCTCCCAGCGTGCCCAGGCGGAACGCTACGGTGTGCAGGTGATCGACATGGACGCCTGGGTCGCCGGGCGCCGCCCGGCGCCCGCGCATCCGGTGTATCTCTCGATCGATCTCGACGGGCTGGACCCGGCCCATGTGCCCGGCGTGTCGCATCCCGAGCCGGGCGGGCTGACGGTCCGGGAGGTCGTGACGCTGCTGCATCGGCTGGAGGTCCCAATCGTCGGCGCCGACGTGGTGGAGTTGAACCCCGAGCTCGACGGGCTCGGGCTCACCGCTCGCGTCGCCGCGAAGCTGGTCAAGGAGATCGCGGGCGGCATGACGTCGAGCGGTTGATGGTCGCGCAACCCCGTCCAGCGGGGAGGGTACTATTCGACCGCCCATCGCTCCGGCGAGCGTGGCACCACTTGTCATGATCCGATACGTACCACTCGCGCTGGCGCTCCTCGCGGCTGCCTGCGGCCACGAAGCGCCGTCGAAACCGGGGGTGTACCCCCCGAATCAGCCGGCCGGCGCGGGCTCGCTGGTTCGCGTCACCTTCAATCCCGGCGCCGACCTGGGGCCGAGCTGGCTCCCGGACGGCCGTGGCTTCCTCTATACGGTCGAGCGAATCGACCGTGAGGACCTCGACCGCTGCCTCGCGTTGCTCCCGGCCGCCGGGGGCACGATCGAGCGGGAGATCTGCGATCGCATCCCCGGGGCCGATGATTCGGTGAACGCGTTCACCGCGCCGGCCCGCTCGCGCGACGGTCGTCTGGCATACGTACGCGCCACCGCTTCGCTGGCGGTCGGATGGCCGGTGGCCCCGTACGCGCAGCAGCTCGTGGTCGCGTGGTGGGATCGACCGATGGAGGCACGGGTGCTCAGGACGATTCCCTATCCCGGACCGAGCGGTCGCATCCATCATGCGGTGGCGCAGGTGCGCTGGCTGGGTGACAGCTCGCTCGTGTATGTGGGCCAGCGGGTGGTCTACCCGGGTGCCGGGCGCGACCTCGATACCGTTTCGACGGGGCTCGAGATCGTGCGGCTCGACTTTGGCGGGCCAACCCCGGTTTTGACGATGCTGCCGGGCACCGACCAGGCGTCGTCGGTGGTGACCGCCGGGCGCGACACGGTCTACTTCACGCGCAACGGGGATTCGCGCGTGTTTCGCCTCCACCTGCCGACCGATTCGGTTGCGG
>DASUAH010000278.1:0-7126 GCA_035763885.1 Gemmatimonadales bacterium | reverse complement strand
ATCGGGTTCTCGATGGTGACGATGTGCTTCTGCTGCGTCCGGTTGATGTGGTGCACCATGGCCGCGACCGTGGAGCTCCGGCCGCTCCCGCTCACCCCTGCGATGATGACGAGGCCGCGGTCAGCGGACGCGATGCGCGTGAGCACCTGGGGCAACTGCAGGCTCTCCACGGTCGGCACCGCGAAGGGAATCACCCGCATCACGATCATGAAGGAGGAGCGCTGCCGCAGCACGTTCACCCGGAAGCGCCCGACCCCGGGCATGCCCCAGGAGCAGTCGAAGTCGCGCAGCTGATCGATGCGCGCCCGGTCGACGTCGTTGGTGATGAGCTTGAGCGCGATGGCCCGGGTCTGATCGGGCGTGAGCCGCTGCTTGGTGAGCGGCACCAGCTTGCCGTTGATGCGGGCCCGGAATACGTCGCCCGCCTTCATGTGCAGGTCCGACGCCCCGCGCTCGACAGCCGCCTTGATGATCTTCTCCATGCGCTCACCCGGTCGTGACGGTGAAACCGCGGGGGATGCAACGCACCGAATCGCCTCCCGCGCCGTGCTCCGCGGTTCAGTCCGGCGGCGGGGAGCGCCGCGCCGGGAGGAACCCCATCAGCTCCCGCGCCTCCCGCAGCGTCTCCCGCGCGATGGCGCGCGCCCGCTCGGCTCCCAGCGCGAGGATCTCCTCCACCCGGTCCGGCGCCGCCGCGAGCGCGGCGGCGCGCTCCCGGATGGGCGCGAACGCCGCGATCATGTTGTCCGCCAGCACCCGCTTGCAGTCGAGGCAGCCCCACTTCGCTCCGCGACAATGGTCCGCCACCCTGGCCACGGTCTCCGGGGGCGAGAAGTACTTGTGCAGCGAGTAGATGTTGCAGATGTCGGGGTTTCCGGGGTCCTTCCGCGTCACCCGGGCCGGATCGGTCACCGCCGGCCGGAGTCTCCGCCAGATCTCCTCCGGGCTGTCGAGAATGCCGATCGTGTTCCCCAGACTCTTCGACATCTTCGCCTGCCCGTCGAGGCCGACGATGCGGCGCGCCTCGGTGAGCAGCGGCTGCGGCTCGGGAAAGTAGTCCCGCCCCCCGCCGAACTCCGCGTTCCAGCGGCGGCAGATCTCGCGCGCGAGCTCGAGGTGCTGGATCTGGTCCTCGCCGACCGGAACCAGGTCCGCCCGGTAGAGCAGGATGTCCGCCGCCATGAGGATGGGGTAATTGAGGAGGCCGGCCGGAACGCTTTCGACGCGTTGCGATTTATCTTTGAACTGCGTCATCCGCTCGAGCTCGCCCAGCGGCGTCACCGCATTGAGCAGCCACATGAGCTCGGTGTGCTCGGGCACGTGAGACTGCACGAACAGCGTGGCGCGCGCCGGGTCGATGCCCGACGCCAACAGCCCGAGTGCCATCTCGCGCGTGCGCCGGGCCAGCGCGGCCGGCTCGTACTTTCCGGTGATCGCGTGCAGGTCCACGATGCAGTAGAGGCACTCGTACGACGCCTGGAGGCGAACCCAGTTCTGCACCGCCCCCAGGTAGTTGCCGATGTGCAGTTCGCCGGACGGTTGGATCCCGGAAAAGATGCGGGGCATCACCAAACGTATCCCACCGGACCGAGAGCCGCAAGATGCTGTCACCATTAGACTTACTACATTTGGCGCGGTCCGCCGCGGGGCGCGCGGCCGGTTTCCTCCGCTCGGTGGAGCGCCCTGCCGACCCCGCCGGCTGGCACGCCAAGGGGACCCGCGACTTCGTGACCGAGGTGGACCGCGCCGCGGAGCGGATGATCGCCGAGGTCCTCCTCGCCGGCGACCCGCGCGCGACCATCGTGGGAGAGGAGCTGAGCCCCGAGGTCAGCACGCGCGGGCTGGTGTGGATCGTGGATCCGCTCGACGGCACCACCAACTTCCTGCACGACTATCCCGCGTTCGCCGTGTCCATCGCGGCGGCCGTGGACGGCGAGCTCCGGGCCGGCGTGGTGCACCACGTCCCGCGCGACGAGGTGTACTGGGCGTTCCGCGGCGGGGGCGCCTGGTGCGGCGAGCGCCAACTCCGGGTCTCCCCGATCACCGCGCCGGACCACGCGCTCATCGGCACCGGGTTCCCCTTCCGGGATCTCGCGCAGCTCGCCGAGTATCAGGCGCAGTTCGCGCGCGTCGCCGGGCGCACCACGGGAATCCGTCGCGCCGGCTCGGCGGCGATCGATCTGGCCGACGTCGCCGCGGGGCGATTCGAGGGCTTCTGGGAGCAGCGCCTCTGCGCCTGGGACATTGCGGCGGGCACGCTGCTCATCCGCGAGGCCGGCGGACGCGTCACCGATCCCCGCGGCCGCGAGCTGGGCGTGGAGCACGCCGCCGTCGTCGCGGGCAATCCGGCCATTCACACGTGGCTGCTGGAGACCCTGCGTGACGGCTCCTGACAGCTCCGCCTCGATCCAGGCCTGGACCGACGCACTCGCCGCGCGTAGCGCCGCGCCGGCCGGCGGCTCCGCCGCGGCGATCGCCGGGTCGCTCGCCGCCTCGCTGGTGGCGATGGTGGCAGGCCTCACGGCGGCGCGCACCAGCTACGCCGAAGCCAAGCCCGGCGCGGACGCGGCCGCCGACCGGGCCGGCGCGCTCCGCCGGCGACTGCTCGAGCTGGCGTCGGAGGACGCCGAGGCGTTTGCCGACGTCATGGACGCCCTCGCGCTGCCGCGCGGAAGCGAGGCGGAGATCGCCCGGCGGAACGCGGCGCGCGACGACGCCCTCAAGGCGGCGGCGGCGGTGCAGTACGAGCTGCTGCTCCTCGCGGGGGAAACCGCCGACCTGGGCGAGGGTCTCGTCATGCACGGCTTGCGGAGCGCGGTCGGTGACGCGGGCGCGGCGGTGCTCCTCGCCGCGGCGGCGGCGCGGAGCGCGTACTGGGCGATCCGGAGCAACCTCCGCCGCCTCCACGACGCTGAGGCCGAGCGGATGGCCGACGCGGCGCTGGAGCGACTGGAATTGGTGGAGGCGGTGGAAGCCCGGGTGCAATTACGGATGAGCGAGCAGTTGTAGACGGCCAGACGCCAGACGGCCAGACGGTCGGACGGCCGGACGGCCAGTTTGCTCCGGCGAGCCGCGGCGCCCCGCGCCAAGCCGCGGAGGACCGGGTCGCAACGCCGGCCGTCTGGCCGTCTGGCCGTCTGGCCGTCTGGCCGCCTGGCCGTCCGACCGTCTGGCCTCACGCCACCGTCAGGATGCGCGGCCCGTTCCCGGTGATCGCCACCGTATGCTCGAAGTGCGCCGCGAGGCTCCCGTCCGCGGTCACGACGGTCCACTTGTCCTTGAGGGTACGGGTCGCCGGGTTGCCCAGCGTGATCATGGGCTCGATCGCGAGCGTCATGCCCTCCAGCAGCCGAGGCCCCCGGCGCGGCACGCCGTAGTTCGGCACCTGCGGCTCCTCATGGAATCGGGCGCCGATCCCATGCCCGACCAGCTCGCGCACGACGCCGAGCCCTGCCTGCTCCGCCACCGTCTGCACCCCGTGCCCGATGTCGCCGACGTGGTGACCCACCCGCGCCTGCGCGATGCCGGCCGCGAGGCATTCCTGGGTCACCCGCAGCAGCCGCTGGGCCTCGGGCGTGATCTCGCCCACCGGCAGCGTCGTGGCGGCGTCGGCGTGGAGCCCCTCGAGCTGCACGCCGACGTCCACGCTCAGGATGTTCCCCGCCCCGAGCACCCGCTTTCGCGACGGGATCCCATGGACGATCTCCTCGTCGATCGAGGTGCAGAGCGTCTTGGGGAAGCCGTACAGTCCCTTGAACGACGGCGTGGCACCCGCATGACTCCGGATGAACTCCTCGGCGGCGGCGTCGAGCTCCTCGGTGCTGACGCCGGGGCGGACCAGGTCCCGCATCAGGGCATGCACCCCCGCCACGATCCGTCCTGCCCGGGCCATGATCTCGATTTCCCGGGGGGACTTGATGGTGATCATGCCCCGTTCAGCGCCTCCCGGACCCGCTGGGCGACTTCGTCCACCGTACCGACCGCCGGCACGTGCCGCACGAGGTTGCGCGCCTCGTACCATGCGAGCACCGGCGCGGTCTGCTCCCGGTAGGCCCGGAGCCGGGTGGCCACCGCCTCGGGGTCGTCGTCGGCCCGGCCTTCGATCGCCCGGCGGCGGTCGAGGCGCGCCAGGATCTCCCCGTCGGTCACGTCGAAGAAGAGGACCGCGTCGAGCTTCCGCCCGCGCTCGGCCAGGAGCCGGTCCACACCCTCGGCCTGCGGGATCGTGCGCACGACGCCGTCGAGCACGACCCCGCGCGCCGCAGCGGGCTTCCCCAGCTCCTCGCGGACGACCCCGAGGATGATGTCGTCGCTCACCAGGTGACCCGCCTCCATGACGCTCTTGGCCTGGAGCCCGAGCGGCGTGCCCCGCCGGACCGCGTCGCGCAGCAGGTCGCCGGTGGCGAACTTGGGCACGCCCAGCGCCTGCGCGAGGAGCGCGCCCTGGGTGCCCTTGCCCGCGCCGGGGGGGCCCATGAGGAGGATGTCCACGGTCGCGCTCGGTCTCCGCGTGGGGGTGAGAAGTGAGAAGTAAGAAGTAAGAAGTAAGAAGTGAGAAGTGAGAGGGGCGGCTGGGCGGCCTTCTCACCTCTCACTTCTCACTTCTCACCGCGGTTACATGAACCGCTGCTGCCGCCCCCGGAATTTCACCCGGCCGGTCTTCATGAACCCGTCGTACTTCCGCAGCGTGCGGTGCTGCTCCACCTGGGCGATCGTATCGAGCAGCACACCCACCACGATCAGCACCGAGGTCCCGCCGAACTGCGCCTGGATGTTGAACTGCCGGGACACGATGATCGGCAGGATCGCCACGAACGCCAGGAACAGCGACCCGGGCAGCGTGATTCGCGCCAGTACCGTGTCGATGTAGTCCGCCGTGCTCGCGCCCGGTTTGACGCCGGGGATGAACGCGCCCTGCTTCTTCAGGTTCTCCGCCAGATCCACCGAGTTGAAGATGATCGAGGTGTAGAAGTAGCTGAACACCACGATCAGCGCCGCGAACACCACGTTGTACGGCAGATCGCCCGGCGTGAAGAAGCTGGCGAAGTCCTGGAGCACTGGATTCTGGGTGAAGCTCGCCAGGGTGCCGGGCACGATGATGATCGTCTGGGCGAAGATGATCGGCATCACGCCGGCCGTGATCAGGCGGATCGGGATGAACGACTTCTGGCCCTCGCGGATGCGTCCCCGGCCCATCACCTTGCGTGGAATCTGGATCGGGATCCGGCGCGCCGCGATGGTCATCGCCACCACGGCCCCGATGACGCCGAGCACGACCACCAGGAACACCACCGCGCCGAGCACCGTCACGGCGCCGCTCCGGATGAACTCGAGCAGCTGGATCGCCGAGGGCCAGAGCCGCTCCAGGATCGAGAACGTGATCAGCAGGCTCATCCCGTTCCCGATGCCGCGCTCGGTGATCTGCTCGCCCAGCCACATCACGAACACCGCGCCCGCCGTCAGCGTCACGACCATGATGAGCCGCGACGCGAACCCCGGCTGGGGGATGGCGCCGGGGATAGACTCGGTGAACAGTGCGAACGTGTACGCCTGGGACAGCGAGATCGCCACCGCGAGGTAGCGGGTCCACTGGGTGATCTTCTTCTTGCCCTCTTCGTCCTTCTGCATCTTGCCGATCGATGGCGCCACGCCGCCGAGCAGCTGGAAGATGATGGACGCGGAGATGTACGGCATGATCCCCAGGGCGAACACCGTCGCCCGGGAGAGGCCGCCGCCCAGCGTGTCGTACAGCCCGAAGAACCCGGCCGCGCCGGAGTTCCGGATGTAGTCGGCGAGTGCGGTGACGTTGACGCCCGGCGCCGCGATGTGGGCGCCGATGCGGTAGATCAGCAGCGCGAGGCCGGTGAAGAGCAGCTTGTCCCTGAGCTCTCGATCGATCGCGAGCCCCGGGACTCGTGGAGCGGTCATTTACGCCTCGATGGTCCCGCCGGCCGCCTCGATCTTCGCCCGGGCCGACGCGGACACCGCCACGCCCCGCACGGTGTAGGCCCGGCCGGCGTCCCCGGTGCCGAGCAGCTTCACCGGCGCGCCCGGCTTGCCGATGAGCCCGGCGGTATAGAGCGTCTCGGGGTTCACCTCCGGACCGGGCAGCTTCGCGAGCTGCCGGAGGTTCACCGGCTGCGCCACCACCTTGAACGGATTGGTGAACCCGCGCTTGGGCAGCCGCCGGTAGATCGGCATCTGGCCGCCCTCGAAGCCCGGGTTGGTCGACCCGCCGGTGCGCGCCTTGTGTCCCTTGTGACCCCGGCCAGCCGTCTTGCCCAGGCCGGACCCGGGGCCGCGGCCCACGCGCTTGCGGCTCTGGCTCGACCCCGGCGCGGGACGCAGGGTGGAGAGGGTGATACGGTCGTTCGCCATTTATCGCTCCGCCGGCGCCACCTCGACGAGGTGACGCACCTTGTACAGCATGCCGCGAACCGACGCCGTGTTCGGCACCCGGACCACCGCCTGGTGGTGCCGGAGCCCAAGCGCCCGCAGGGTGCGGCGCAGGGTCTCGGCGTGGCCGATCGCCGACCGGATCTGCTTCACTTTGAGCGCCTTCGCGTCCGTCTCGGCCGGAATGGCGGCCGCGTGGTACCGGGGGCCCTGCCGGCCCACGACGGGATTACGGCCCATGGCTCAGACCTCCTGCCGCGACCGGTACGCGATCTGGTCCGCCTCGACTCCGCGCTCGCGCGCCACCTGCCGGGCGGACACCAGGCGGCCGAGGCCGTTCATCGTCGCCCGCACCATGTTGTGCGGGTTGGTCGAGCCGAGGCTCTTGGTGAGGATGTCGGTGATGCCGGCGCACTCGAGCACCGCCCGCACCGGGCCGCCGGCGATGACGCCCGTGCCGGTGGCGGCGGGCTTGAGCAGCACCCGGCCCGCGCCGTGCTCGCCGACCACTTCGTGGGGGATAGTGGTCCCGGTGCGCGGCAGCTCCACCATGCCGCGCCTGGCGGCGTCCACCGCCTTGCGCACGGCCTCGGAGACCTCGTTCGCCTTGCCGGTGGCGATCCCGACGCGGCCCTTGCCGTCGCCTACCGCGACGAGCGCGTTGAACGAGAAGCGGCGGCCGCCCTTCACGACCTTCGCCACCCGGTTGATCGCGATCACGTTCTCCACC
>DASUAH010000277.1:0-12098 GCA_035763885.1 Gemmatimonadales bacterium | reverse complement strand
CCGACCGGGTGAGGTGGTACACCACCTCGTAGGTGAGGGTCCCGCTCCGGGACACCATCCCCACCCGGCCCGGCGAGCAGATGTTGCCGGGACTGATGCCCACCTTCGCCCGGGCGCCCGGGGTGATCAGGCCCGGGCAGTTGGGCCCGATCAGCCGGACGCCGCGGCTCCGGACGAACGGCATCACCCGGCTCATGTGCATCACGGGAATGCCTTCGGTGATGCCCACGATCAGCGGAATCCCCGCGTCGGCGGCCTCGAACACGGCGCCGGCCGCCGCCATCGGCGGCACGTAGATCACCGCGCAATTGGCGCGGGTGTCGCGCACGGCGTCGGCCACGGTGTTGAACACCGGGACCCTGCCCTCGAACGTCTGACCGCCCTTCCCGGGGGTCACTCCGGCCACGACGTTGGTGCCGTACTCGATCATCTGCCGGGCGTGGAACGACCCTTCGCGACCGGTGATGCCCTGGATCAGCAGCCGGGTGCCCGCGTCGACGAAGATGCTCACGCGGCCTCCCGGGCGAGCTTGACGACGCGCCGCACCGCCTCGTCCATGTCGCTGAGGGCGGTCATCCCCACGCCCTCGAGGATCCGGATCGCCTCCGCCTCGTTGGTGCCGGTGAGCCGGATGACGATCGGGACGCCGACCCTGAACTGCCGGGTGGCCGCGACGATGCCGTTCGCCACGTCGTCGGTGCGGGTGATGCCGCCGAAAATGTTGAACAGGATCGCCTTCACTCGCGGATCGGCGGTGATGATCTTGAGCGCATTGATGACCTTTTCGGGACTCGAGCTGCCGCCGATGTCGAGGAAATTGGCCGGCTCGCCGCCGTAGTACTTCACCAGGTCCATCGTCGCCATGGCGAGCCCGGCGCCGTTCACCACGCATCCCACGTTGCCCTCGAGCTTGATGAACGAGAGGTTCGCGCGGCGGGCCGCGGCCTCGCTGGGCTCCTCCGCGGTGTCGTCGCGGAGCACACCGAGGTCGGGCCGCCAGAACAGCTCGTTGTCGTCGATGACCATCTTCGCGTCCAGCGCGAGCACCCGGCCGGCCGGCGTGGTCACCAGCGGGTTGATCTCCGCGAGCGAGCAGCCGTTCGCGAGGAAGGCGGCGTAGAGCTGCTCCATGATGCGCGCGGCCGCCTTCACCTGGTTGAAGTCGCGGTAGAGCGCGAAGGCCAGCGCGAGCGCCTGGTGCGCGAACAGACCATACGTGGGGTCCACCGGCTGCCGCGTGATCTTCTCGGGCGTGGCCGCCGCCACCTCCTCGATATCCACGCCCCCCGCGGCGCTCACCATGAACACCGGTCGCTGGGTCTCCCGGTCCATGATGAGCCCGACGTAGCTCTCGGTGGCGATCTCGGCGGCGGGTGCCACCAGCACCTTGTGCACCTCGAGTCCCCTGATCCGCATCCCGAGGATCTCCGACGCGTGATCGAGCGCCTCGGCCGGATTGCGCGCCAGCTTCACGCCGCCCGCCTTGCCCCGTCCGCCCGCGTGCACCTGCGCCTTGATCACGACCGTCCCGCCGAGCCGGCGCGCGATCGCCTCGGCCTCGGTAGGCGTGGACGCGACGTCACCGTCGAGCATGGGGATGCCCTGGGCCTTGAGCAGGGCGCGGGCCTGGTACTCGTGGATGTTCACGCCGTCCTCACGATCGTGGTTCCGGTCTCGCCGCGCAGGGCGGCGGGGCCGTCGGCCAGCCGGGCGACGATGGCGCGGTCGCCGCCGCCGCGGACGAACTCCGCCGCGGCCTCGAGCTTCGGCTTCATCCCGCCCTCGTCGGCGCCACCCCCGGCGATGAGCGCCTCGACCTCGGCGATCGTCATGCGGCGCAGGGGCCGGGCCTCGGGCGTCCCCCACCCCGCGTACACCGCGTCCACGTCGGTGAGGATCATCAGCACCTCGGCGCCGAGCTGCCGCCCGAGGACGGCGGCGACCCGGTCCTTGTCCACCACCGCGTCCACGCCCTCGTAGCCGAGCAGCGGGTGATCGTAGACCGGCGGCCCGCCGCCGCCCGCGGCGATGACGATCGTGCCCGCGTCGAGCAGGCGCTGCACCACGGGAAACTCCAGCACGCCGGTCGGGCGCGGACTCGCCGCGAGCCGCCGCCAGCGCCCGGCGCCGTCGCGGCCGACGGCAATGCCCGAGTCGCGCAGCTCCGCCACCCGTTCCTCGGGAAGGGCATGGCCGATCGGCTTGGTGGGCTGGCTGAGCGCCGGATCGAAGGGGTCGATCAGCGTCTGGGTGATGAGGGTCGCCACAGCGCGCTCGACCCGCGCCGACCGCAGCGCGTTCTGCAGCGACTGCTGCAGCATGTAGCCGATCCATCCCGCCGTCCCCGCGACCAGGACGCCGAGCGGCAGCGGCTCCACCTCGTGCCGCGCGATGGCGTTGCGCGCGAGCTCGTCCCCGACCTGGGGGCCGTTGCCGTGCACGATGGCGATGCGCCAGCCGTCGCGCGCCAGCTGCACGATGGGCGTGACGCTCTCCCGGGCCCGCCGGAACTGGTTGCTGATGGTGGGGCGCTCGCCCGCGCGGGCGAGCGCGTTCCCGCCGAGCGCGAGGACCGCCGTCCGCATGGCGCGCAGAGCTCCCGGTCGAAAAACGGGTGCAACCTAGCCCGGGGCCGGAGGCGGAGCAAGCTCAGGGCGTGGTATCGTGCGGCGGGGCCAGCACCTGGCGCAGCGCGTCGAACGCGCGACCGAACCCGGCCCAGTCGCCCGCGCGCAGCGCCGAGTCGGCGAGTTGCACCCAGCGGCGCGCCTCGGCGAGCGTGGCCGACGGCAGCACGGGCGGGAGCGGCGCCGACGCGCCAAGGAGATTGTCCCAGGCGGCCCGGAGGGTGCGGCCCGCGCCGACGCGCCGCCCGTACGCGATGCTCACCCAGGCGAGCGACAGGCCTCCGCCGGGCCGCGGGACGAAGCGCGCGCGATAGGCGCCAAGGGTATCGTTGTCGCGCCAGACCACGAACGGCCCCTGCGCGAGCGAGT
Source organism: Gemmatimonadales bacterium (assembly GCA_035763885.1). Lineage (GTDB taxonomy): Bacteria > Gemmatimonadota > Gemmatimonadetes > Gemmatimonadales > GWC2-71-9 > DASQPE01. The sequence continues at coordinate 9,102 of DASUAH010000277.1, read as the reverse complement.
CGCCGCGGTTCACGCTCGCCCGTACCGACTCGGCGAGTCGTTCGTAGGACGGAAACCGGTTCCAGGTGGCGTCGAGCACGCGGGGAGCGGGCAGTGCGGCGCCGGAGTCCACCCGCACCAGACGCAGAAACGGAAACCCGTCCTGCATCGTGCCGCCCAGCACCGCGCTGACCCGACGGCCGAGCGGGCGCTCGTAGACCGCGACCAGGCGGGTGCCCGACACGTCGGGCAGCCAGCCCCGCTCGGGCGGCTGCGGCTCGCCCGACCCGCTCTCCGGGCGGCCGGAGAGCACGCCCGCGTTCCAGACGTGCCGCTCGAGCGCGCGCGCCTGCCGCTCGAACAATTCCGCCGGATACGGAAGCGCCGTCGCAACGGGCCGCGGCAGCTCGGCCGAGGACCGCACCACACCCGCCGCGAGCTCCGCCCAGGCCTGCGCCAGCGGTCCCCCATCGGCCCGCAGGTACAGCTGGGTCTCGCCGGACTCCGCGCGCACCACGCCGATGAACCCGGCGCGCAGCAGATTCACCGCCCGGTCCCGCCAGGGGAGCCGCTCCACCAGGGGAAAGGTGCTCGCCGCGACGTACCCATCGGCCACCCAGAGCATTTCGCCGTCCACGATGCGCGGTACGGCCTCCCCCCACTCCGCGAACGGCATCAGGGTGGCCAGCCGCTCGACCGGCGAGCGCCGCCACGCGAGCCGGGCGCCGTCGGGTACCGAGCCGAGCACGCCTCCCAGCTGCAGCGACCAGGCGAGCACCGCCCGGCGGCTCCACGACCCGAGCGGCGGCCCGTGCGCCTGGCGGTGCAGATCGTAGCGCGGCGCGCCGGGAAAGAACGCACGATCGCCGAGCTCGAGCAGGGTGTACGGCGTGGGATAGGCGAGCGTGTCGCCCATGCGGAAGAACAGCGGCTCCCCCGTGGCGGAGACGCGGTCCGCGGCCACCGCGGAGATCGCCGCGGCCGGCTGGCCCGCGGCCCGCCGCTCCGGCGCGCGCAGGACGAGCCAGACGGGCAGGCGCCGCCGCTCCACCGCCAGCACGGCGGCGTCCGCCACGACCGTATCGCGCGCCTCGCCGCCGGTCGCCTCGACCACCGTCCGCCCGCCCCAGAGCGGGGCGGTGGCTGGCGGCGATGCATCCGCGACCAGCGGTGCGCCACCCGAGTCGGTGAGCGCCTCGAGACCGAAGGCCATGCGCTCGAGCTGCCGGGTGAGCGCCGGCTCGACCGCGGGCGCGCCGGGATCCCGGCTGAACGCGGGCAGCACGTAATGGCCGACCGCCGAGGCGAGGACCAGCACCAGCCAGCCGGCCGCCGCCAGCGCGTGGCGTCCCCGCATGGCCCAGACCGCCGACATGAGCGCCACCATGAGCGCCGTGCCGGTCAGCGCGGGCGAGACCATGGCGGAGAGCTCGAGGGTCGGACGGTCCGGCACGCCGTGCAGGCCGGCCACGAGCTCGTACGGCTCGAGCAGGTATCCCCACGCGAGCACCAGCGCGACCGCCACCAGGATCCAGCCGAGGTGAGCGCGCGCATGGTCGCTGATCGCGGGCCGGCCGTCCACCCAGCGGAGCGCGCCGACGAGGCTGTACAGCGCGAGGCAGGCGGCGAGCGCGACGAGCGACAGAAGCAGCGCGAACCCGTGCAGCGCGCGCCACAGGGGCAGTTGTGCGAGGTACAGCCCGAGATCGTGGCCGAACACCGGTTCCCGGAGCCCCAGATTGAGCCCCTCCCAGGCGAGCGCGACGCTGGGCGCCCAGTCCGCGGCGCCGGCGCCCGCCAGGACGCCGAGGAGAAGGCCGGTCCCCGCGGCCACCGCCAGCAGCAGCTCGGAGGTGATCGCCTCGCGGATCTCGAGATTGGCGACGTGGCGGGAGATCTGCACCGAGCCGATCGCCCGGTAGACGACGAGCAGGTGGCCGATGAACCACGCCGCGGCGATCAGGATGCCGCCGGCCTCGAGCGTGCCGCGCAGGAGGTGCCAGCCGGTGAGGAAGGAGACCGCGGCGGGCGAAATCTCCTCCGCCCACCAGCGGTCGGCGAGCAGCGCGGCGGCCCAGCGCCCGACGAAGAGGAGCCCGCCGATCGCGGCGAGCGCGGCGACGAGCCGCCGGGCGCGGGGCGACACGCGCCTACGCGGGCACGCCCTCCGCGGCGAGCCAGCCCATCACCTCGCCGCGGTAGGCGTCGAGCGCGTCCGGGTCGGTGGCCTCGAAGCGCAGCACGAGTACAGGCTGGGTGTTCGACGACCGGATCAGCCCCCAGCCCTTGGGGAAGGTCATGCGGACGCCGTCGATGGTGTTCACGGGGTACTTCGCTCCGAAGTGCCGCGCCGCGCGCTCCGGAAGCACGAACTTGATCTCCTCGGGGCACTCCACCCGGATCTCAGGCGTGGCGAAGGTCTTGGGCAGGTCGGCCAGATGACCGGCGAGCCCGAAGCGCCCCTGGGAGAGAATCTCGAGCAGCCGTGCCGCGGCGAAGAGCGCGTCGTCGAATCCGAGGTAGTCGCCGCCGAAGAACATGTGCCCGCTCATCTCACCCGCGAGCGGGGCCTGCATCTCCTTCATCTTCGCCTTGATCAGCGAGTGGCCGGTCTTCCACATCACCGGCTTCGCGCCCGCGCGTTCCAGCGCCTGCGGCAGCACCTGGGAGCACTTCACGTCGAAGATCACCGGCGTCCCCGCCCCGAAGCGTCGCACGGCGTCGCGGCCGAAGATGACCAGCAGCTGGTCGCCGAAGATGATCTCGCCGTGCTCGTCCACCGCGCCGATCCGGTCGGCGTCGCCGTCGAACGCGATGCCAAGCTCGGCGCCGGTCCGGCGCACCGCGGCCTGGAGGTCGCGGAGGTTCTCCGGCACGGTGGGGTCCGGATGATGGTTCGGGAAGGTTCCGTCCGACTCACAGAACAGCGGCGTGACCTCCGCGCCCAGCGCCCGGAGGGTCGGCACGGCGATGATGCTCCCCACGCCGTTGCCGCAGTCGACCACGACCCGCACCGGCCGGGCGAGGCGGTTGCGCGCCACGATGGCGTCGCGGTATTTCCCCAGCACCGAGGTATCGCTGGTCTGGCGGCCGCGCCCGCCCCGCCACCGCTCGGCCACGATGATCTCCCAGAGCGCGAGGATCTCCTCGCCGTGCATCGCCTCGCCGGCGAGCACCAGCTTGAAGCCGTTGAACTCGGGCGGGTTGTGGGAGCCGGTGACCTGGCAGCCGCCGTCGGTGCCGAGGGTGGACAGCCCGAAGTAGAGCGCCGGTGTGGGGAGCATGCCGAGGTCCACGGCCGAGCCGCCCGCGTCGGTGATCCCCTGCAGGAACCCTTCGGCCAGCGCCGGCCCGGAGGGACGGTTGTCCCGCGCGACCGCGAGCGTGGCGGGACGGCCGAGGCGGTCGTGCGCCGCCGAGGCGAATGCGCGCCCCAGGGCGCGGGCGAACTCCGGCGTGAGCTCCCGGCCGACGATGCCGCGGACATCGTACTGCCGGAAGACGGACTTGGGGACGTTCATCCTGCCTCCGGGCGAGCGGTGAGCAGCGAGCAGTGAGCAGTGAGAAGTAAGGAGGGAGCAGGGCTTCCGCCACTGCTGCTCCCTTCTCCCTGCTCACAGCTCACTGCTCACTGCTCACTTCTTACTGCTCACTGCTCACCTGCCCGCCACCGACCGGGCCAGAGCTGCCGCGCTCTCCAGCGCACCCGCCAGCGGCCCCGCCGGCCAGACGCCCAGCGCCAGCGTGACGGCGACGGCGAGCGCCACGGTCGCCCGCGCGGCCCAGGAGAACGCCACCTGGCGGTGCGCCTCGGGTGTGCGCGTCGGCTTCATCGTCATGGCCATGATGACGGGCAGATAGTAGCCCGCCGACACCAGGCTGCCGAGGACCAGCACGACCGGCAGGATGTACTGCTGCTCCGCCACCGCCGCCGCGATGAGGTACCACTTGCCGATGAACCCGAAGGTGCCCGGGAATCCGAGCAGCGACAACAGGCAGATGCTGAGCGAGAGCGAGGCCCACGGCCGCACCGAGTAGAGTCCCTCGAGGTCGTCCACCAGCACGGTGTGCGAGCCGACGTGCTCGATCGCCGCGACCACCCCGAAGCTCGCCAGCGTGACCACCGAGTACGCGAACAGGTAGAGGAGCACCGCGCCGGCGCCGAGCGTGGTTCCGGCCCACACGCCGACCAGCGCATAGCCCGCGTGGGCGATGGAGCTGTACGCCAGCAGACGCTTGAGCGACCGCTGCGCGAGGGCCACCACGTTGCCGAGGATCATCGTGGCGATGGCGAGCACGGCGATCACCGGCTGCCACACCGCGGAGGCGGCGGGGAACGCCTCCATCAGCACGCGCACCAGGGCCACGAACGCCGCCGCCTTCACGCCGGTGGCCATGAAGCCGGTGACCGGCGTCGGCGCGCCGTCATACACGTCGGGCGCCCACATGTGGAACGGCACGACCGCGACCTTGAACATGAACCCGATGAGGAGCAGCGCGAGGCCGAGGCGCGCCATCGGCGTCAGCTCCCGCCCCAGCCTCTGCCCGATGAGCGTGAGGTTCGTCTCACCGGTGGCGCCGAAGATCAGCGCGATGCCGTAGAGCAGGAACGCCGACGCGAACGCGCCGATGAGAAAGTACTTGAGCGCCGCCTCCGCCGAGGAGCGGCGGAACCGGTCGAATCCCGCCAGGACGTACACCGCCACCGACATGACCTCGAGCCCGAGGAACAGCGTGATCATGTCCGCGGCGCCGGCGAGGAAGAGCATGCCGGTGGCGGCCAGGAGCACCAGCACGTAGTACTCCGGCGCCACCAACCGCTGGCGGACGAGGTATCGCAGCGACAGGAGGATGGTTCCCGCGGTGATCCCGAGGATGATGGCCGCGGCGCCGAACCGGTACGGGTCGAGCGCGGTCATGTGCGGCAGCCCCGCGGGCCGCGCGCCGCCAAGCCAGAGCAGCGCGAGGGCGGCGCCGGCCAGAGCGACGCCCACGAGGCTGCACCAGCCGGCGAGCTGGCTGTCGCGCGCGCCCTGGTGCCGCCAGGCGACGAGGAGGAGCACGACCAGCGTCGACGCGGTGAGGACGACCTCGGGCAGGAGCGCCAGCGTCGCGCCGAGCGGCGACCGCAGATCGAGCGGGCTCATCGGGGCGCTTCCCCGTGCGCGGCGTGCGGGCTCCTGCCGGCGACCCCCGCCTCGCCGGCCCGCGCGAGCGGCGCCGGCCGGATCACCGGCGGCGGCACGTACGGCCGCACCAGCTCCACGTACCGCTGCGCGGCGGCCTCGGTGCGCCGGAGCAGCGGCCGGGGATAGAGGCCCATCCAGACCATCGCCGCCACCAGCGGCACCACGACCGCCAGCTCGCGCAGGTTGAGGTCCTGCACCCGCTCGTTCTCGGGGTTGGAGAGCGGATTGAAGAACACCCGCTGCACCGCCCACAGGAGGTATGCCGCGGCGAAAATGACCGCCGTGGTCGCGATCAGCGTGGCGAGAGGGAAGCGGCCGAAGCTGCCGAGCAGCACGAGGAACTCACCGACGAACCCGTTCAGCCCGGGCAGCCCGATCGAGGCGAAGGCGGTGATGCTGAACGCCGTCGCGAGCAGCGGCGCCACCCGGGCGAGCCCGCCGTAGTCCTTGATCATCCGGGTGTGGCGCCGCTCGTAGAGCATGCCGACGAGGAAGAACAGCGCGCCCGTCGACAGCCCGTGCGCGATCATGACCATGATGGCGCCCTGCACGCTCTGCACCGTGGCCGCCCAGATGCCGAGCATGACGAATCCGAGGTGGCTCACGGACGAGTAGGCAACGACCCGCTTCAGGTCGGGCTGGACCATCGAGACCAGCGCCCCGTACACGATCCCCGCCACGGCGAGGGCGACCACGATCGCCGACACGCCCGGACTGAGCGCGACGGCGGGGAAGAACGGGATCGCGAACCGCAGGAACCCGTAGGTGCCCATCTTCAGCAGGATCACGGCCAGGTCCACGCTCCCCGCCGTCGGCGCCTCCCCGTGGGCGTCGGGGAGCCAGGTATGGAACGGAAAGACCGGCACCTTGACCGCGAACGCCAGGGCGAAGGCGAGGAAGAGCCACGGCGCCTGGCGCAGGACCAGGGCCTTATGCGCCAGCAGGTGGTCGTACGCGAACGAGTAGATCCCGGTGGCCTGGCCGATCAGCCACACCATCGCCACGATCGCCACCAGCATGAGCAGCGACCCGGAAAAGGTGTAGATGAAGAACTTCTCCGAGGCGTAGAACCGGTTGCCGCTGCCCCAGATCCCGATCAGGAAGTACATCGGGATCAGGAGCAGCTCCCAGAAGCAGTAGAAGAGGAACAGGTCGAGCGCGACGAACACGCCCAGCATGCCGGTCTTGAGCGCCAGCAGCAGGGAGTAGAAGCCGCGCTGCTTGAAGTCGATCTGGTTCCAGCTGCCCCAGACCAGGAGCGGCATCATCGCGGTGGAGAGCAGCACCATGAAGAGCGACAGGCCGTCGAGCCCGACGTAGTAGCTCACCCCCCACGCGGGCAGCCACGGCAGCCGGGTGACGAACTGCATGCCGCCTTCCGCCGGGTCGAACGCCCACCAGAGTCCGAGCGAGAGGCCGAGCTCGACGAGAGAGACGACCAGCGCCACCCGTCGCGCCCAGGCCGCGGGCGACACGATCACCATCAGCATGCCGAGCAGCGGCACCGCGAGCAGCGCGTGGATGATCCAGCGCTCGTAGCCGATCGAGGCGAGGAATGCGCTCATGGCCGCCTAGCTGAGAATGGTGTGAAGCACCCACACCGCGCCGAGGACGAACAGCACCGCGTACACGCCGAGCTGCCCGTTCTGGATCCGGCTGCCGAGCCGCCCGATCCAGCGCGACGCGAAGACCCCGCCGTGCACCAACACCCCGTCCACCACCGCCTTGTCCACCGTGCGCCAGAGCACCCGATCGGAGAGCCAGACCAGCGGTCGCACGAAGAGCGCGTCGTAGATCTCGTCCACGTAGTACTTGCGGTTCAGGACCCGGGCGAACCCGCGCTCCGGCGGCGCCTCCCGCGGGGTCGGGATCGGCCGCGCGAGGGTCCGGCGGTAGCCCACGAGCAGGCCGACCGCGCCCACGGCCACCGCTGCGCCCACCAGGATGTACTCGGTGGTGCCGTGCGGCAGATGAAGCGGCCAGAGGGCCCGGGCCGGCTCCAGCACCGGCGCGAGCCAGGCGGCGAGGGCCTCCCGGCCGCCGACCGCCTCCGGCATGTTGACCGCACCGCCGACCACGCTGAGCCCGCCGAGGATCACCAGGGGACCGGTCATGATCCAGGGCGCCTCGTGCAGGTGCTTCCGCGCGGCGTCGCCGGTGCGGTTCTCCCCGTGGAAGGTCATCGCCATCAGGCGGGCCATGGACACGCCGGTGAGGAGGGCGGCCGCCAGCCCGCACGCGAAAAAGACGTACCAGATCGGCTGCTCGGCGCCGCGCGCGAACGCCGCCGACAGGATGGCGTCCTTCGAGAAGAACCCGGAGAGGGGCGGGATCCCGGCGATGGCAAGGGTCGCGATCCACATGAGCACGAACGTGACCGGCAGGCAGCGCCGGAGCCCGCCCATGTTCCGCATGTCCTGGGCGTCCTCGTGCGAGTGGGTCGCGTGATACGCGCGGTGCATCGCGTGGATCACGCTCCCCGACCCCAGGAAGAGAAGCGCCTTGAAAAAGGCGTGGGTCACGAGATGGAAGATGCCCGCGGCGTACGCGCCCGCCCCCACGCCGAGGAACATGTATCCGAGCTGTGAGACGGTGGAGTACGCCAGCACCCGCTTGATGTCGTACTGCCGCAGCCCGATGGTCGCGGCGAACAGCGCGGTCACCGCGCCGATCCCCGCCGTCACCAGGCTCCCGGTCGGCGCCATCGCGAACAGCACGCTCATGCGGCTCACCAGGTAGACCCCGGCGGTCACCATCGTGGCCGCGTGGATCAGCGCGGAAACCGGGGTCGGCCCCTGCATGGCGTCGGGGAGCCAGATGTAGAGCGGGATCTGGGCCGACTTCCCGGTGCAGCCGAGTAGCAGGAACAGCGTCACGGCCGTCGCCGTGCCGGCCGTGAGCGCCGGCGCGCGGGCGACGAGCTCACGCAAGTCGAGCGTACCGAGCGCCTGCCAGAGCAGGAACATGGCGATCAGCACGCCGAAATCGCCGACCCGGTTCGCGATGAAGGCCTTCTTCCCGGCGTCCGCGTTCACCTTGTCGGTGAACCAGAAGCCGATGAGGAGGTAGGAGCAGAGCCCCACGCCTTCCCATCCGACGAACAGCACCGGATAGCTCGCACCGAGGACGAGTACGAGCATGAACGACACGAACAGATTCAGGTACGAGAAGTAGCGGGCGTATCCCGGATCGTTCCCCATGTAGCCGACGCTGAACAGGTGGATCAGGCTCCCTACTCCCGTGACCACCAGCAGGAGCACCGTCGAGAGCTGGTCCACCTGCAGCCCCAGACTCACCCGCAGCTCGGCCACGTCGAGCCACGGCCAGAGCTCGACCACCACCGGCGCGGCCGCGGCGCCCGCCCGCAGCTCCAGGAAGACGCCGACGGCGACGGCGAACGCGCCGAGGAGCACTCCCGGGCCCACGAGCGACACCAGCGCGCGGGCGCGGGGGCGCACCAGCGCGATCATCCCGTTGACCACGAACCCGGCGAGCGGGAGCGCGATCGCGAGCCAGACGAGTCGAATCATCAGCCGTGGAGCAGGTTGATGTTCTGGAGGTCGATCGACTGGTTGTGGCGGAAGACGGCGATGACGATCGCGAGCCCGACCGCGGCCTCCGCCGCCGCCACGGTCATGACGAAGAAGACGATCAGGTGCCCGGCCACGCCGTGGACCTGCGCGAGCGCGATGAACGTGAGGTTCACGGCGTTGAGCATCAGCTCCACACACATGAACAGCACGATGGCGTTGCGGCGGAGCAGCACGCCCGCGACCCCGATGCTGAACAGGATGGCGGAGAGTCCGAGCGCGGGACCGAGCAGCATCACACCCTCCGCTTGGCGAGGACCACGGCGCCGACGATCGCGGCCAGGAGCAGCACCGAGGTGATCTCGAACGGGATCAGGTAGGTCTCGAACAGCGGCGCCGCGATC
>DASUAH010000276.1:0-8805 GCA_035763885.1 Gemmatimonadales bacterium | reverse complement strand
GCGGTGGGCCGCCCCGGGGCTGAAATGCGAGGCCCGGATCAGTCCCGCATCTGGCGCGTGCCGTCGGTCCCCGGCGTCGAGGCCTTCACCGCCCGGGTCACGCGCTTCAGCTATGCCCGCCACAGTCACGACAGCTACGCTCTCGGCACCGTCGACCAGGGCGCGATGCGGTTCTGGCATTCGGCTCCGTCCACACCGCTTCCCCGGGTACGGTCATCGCCCTCAACCCGGCTGAGGTCCACGACGGGCGCGCAGGATCGCCGGAGGGCTGCCGCTACCGGATGCTCTACATCGAGCGCGGAGCGATCGACCATCTCTTCGCTGCCGAGGCATTGCCGACCGGCCGAAGCCTCGCGCTGCGCGGACCCGTTCTGCACGACGTCCAATTGGCACAGGCCGTCCGGCGGCTCCATGAGACGCTGGACCGCGTGGATGCCGATGCGGGACTCCAGCTCGAGCAGCAGGCGCGGTTCGTGGAAGTCCTGTTCGGCGTCCTGGCGAGGTACGGAGCGCCGGCACCCGCCGGGCTCAGGATGGGGGCTGAGGCGTGCTGCGTGGCGCGGGCCCGGGAGTACCTCGACGAGCACCTCGGCGAGCCGGTCACGCTCCTGGACCTGGCGGCCGCCGTGGGCTTGAGCCCGTTCTACTTTCTCCGAACCTTCAAGCGCGCCACCGGCCTGCCGCCGCACGCGTACCAGAATCAACTGCGGCTGGCGCGGGCCCGCCGGCTGTTGAGCCTGGGGGAACCGCCTGCCCGGGTCGCGGCCGGTCTGGGGTTCGTCGATCAGAGCCATCTCACCCGGCGGTTCAAGGCCGCCTTTGGCGTCACCCCGGGGCAATACGCGTACGTGGAGCGCCCCGGCTGCACCGGAGCCGCACCAGCGCATTGCGCTTAGCGATTCTGCTCGCGGCCTCGCCCGCGATCGGGGCACCAGCCGGCCCCGCTACGGAGCGCCAGGCGAGCCCTGGCGCAGCAGCGTCCACAGCGCCCGCGGGTCTAGAATCGGCAGCGGGGCCTTCGAGCCCACGTCCAGCAGGTCGCGATCCCCGGTCACCAGCACGTCGGCCGCGCCGGCCACCGCGGAGGCCAGCACCCAGCGGTCGGCCGGGTCGCGCACGGCGAGCGGCAGGACCTGGCGGGGCTTCGGCACCACGGTGAACTCGCGGAGGAACCCCTCCAGCTCGGCGATTCGCGCCGGTGGCAGCTTGAACCTGGTCCGGAGCACCCGGCGGAGTTCGGCGAGCACGACCTCGCCCACCAGCAGGTCGTGATCGGTGAGGATGAGTTCCAGGAGCTCGGCGCAGAGACCGCGGGTGCCGAAGGCGGCAGCGAGGACGTTGGTGTCGACGAAGATCCTCACGAGACGTCGCGGAAGACGTCCTCATCCGTGAGGTAGCCCCGGGCTTCGGCCCGCGGGACGGTGCGGCGGCGCAGCTGGCGGAAGCGGGCCACAGCGAGCTGGCGGCGGAGCGCCTCGCGCACCAGATCGCTGCGGCTCCGACCGGTCGCGCGGCTCAACGCCTGGAGCCGGCGCTCCAGCTCGGCATCGAGGCGGATGGTGATCGCGGCCTTCATGTCTTACAATGTAGGACAGCGCGTGCCGCCGAACAAGCGCGTGTCGCTGCCGGGCGCGGACCGAGTCGGCCTCCGGCCGAAGCACCGCTCGCTGATCCCGTACGGAACCTAAGTTTGCCAATGCGCGGGCTGGGCGCCGGACGCTTCTACCAGGCCCACCTCAACACCCAGGCCCTATGCCTCCGACTCTCCTCGCGCTGCTCCGTATCATTCACATCCTCGCGGCTGTCTTCTGGGTCGGTGCCGCCCTGTTCGTCGCGGCCTTTCTCATGCCGGCGCTCCGCGCCGCCGGCCCGGCCGCCGGCCCCGTCATGCAGCAGCTGACGCAGGCCCGGAGACTCCCGCAATGGATGATGGTGGCGACCGTCGTCACCCTCCTCTCCGGCGCCGTCCTGTACTGGGGCGCGGCACGCGTCGGAGGACCTGCGTGGCTGGGGTCCGGCCCGGGCCAGGCATTCGGCCTCGGCGGGGTACTCTCCCTCGCCGCCGGAGTGCTGGCGACGGCGGTCAACGCACCGACGGGGAAACGGCTCGGGGCCCTGGGCGCCGCGCTGGCGACGGCGGGCCGGCCCCCGAGCGCCGAGGAGACCGCCCTGCTGCAGCGGTTGCAGAGGCGGCTGGCGCGGGCCGCGTGGCTCGGCGTGGCGCTTCTGGTGCTGGCGACGGTCGCGATGGCGGCAGCGCGTTACGTGCGGTAAAGCGCGGCGCATTCGCCCATCTCGCCCCCTGCTGCCGCGACTACCCGCTGTCGCGTTTCGACCCTGCCGTGTCGCGTTTGCACCCTTTCCCGTTTCCCCGCCGACCTCGATCTTGAAGACTCTGCTTCAGTAGCCGAGCCCCAGTGACCATCCCCCCGCTGGTCGTGCCCGGACGCCCGTCCGCCACCGGGCTCACCTGGTGGGTGCTGGCCGACGGGGCGCCGCCCTCGCTCCAGCTCGTGCCGCCAGCCGACGGCGCCGGGGCCGACACCGTGGTGCACGACCTCCGCCGGCCGGGCGATCCGCTGGGCGCCACCGGCGTCTACGCGGTGGCGACCCGCGGCCTGGCCCCGGACACCGGGTACCAGCTTCGGGTCCGGGACGAGGTCGGCCGCCGCGAGGCGGCGCGATCGCGCACGCTGCCGGCGGCGCTCGCGCCGCCGTTCCGGTTCACCATCGCCGTCGGCTCGTGCTACTCCTCCCACACCGACCGGCTGGAGATCGGCCGCAGCTATCCGCCGCCGCTGCACAGCCCCTCGCCGCCCGACCCCGATCCGATCCGCCTGCGGTTCCTGCTCGGCGATCAGCTCTACATGGATCTCGAGCCCTTCGGCGAGTTCACCTCGCCCCGCTCGGACCCGCCGGAGCCCTTCGCCCGCTACCTCCAGGAATGGCGGCACCCGAAGTTCGCGCCGTTCCTGCGCCAGACGCCGACCCTCGCCCTCGCGGACGACCACGAGCTGTGGAACGACTACCCCCACGGGTTCCCGCAGCCGCAGATCCGCTGGGCCTGGACGGTGGGCGGCCCCGACGGCGATCTCGCGCGTCGCTGCCGCCGCGGCTTCCGGTTGTTCCAGGCCGTGCTCAACCTCGCGCCGGAGGAGATTCGAGACGACGCGGGCGCCATGGACGCCGCGCTGGAGCGGCCGGCGTTGAGCCCGAGCCTCGACCTGGGGCCGGTGTCGTTCTTCTGCCTGGACTCCCGGATCGATCGGCGGGTCTTGAGCGCCGCATCGTCTCAGGCCATCCACCCCGATGCGCTGGCGCGCTGCCAGCAGTGGCTGGCCGGCGGGGACGGTGTGGCCGTGCTCCTGGTGGGCCCCGCGTTCAGCGACGCCCCCAAGGGGTTCCCGATGGTGTTGTTCGACAAGAACCTCTCCAACTACACCGACGACTACCGGACCCTGTCGGATGCGCTGTTCGGGGCGCTCACCCATCGCCACGTGCTCGTGATCGGCGGCGACATCCATCGCAGCCGGGTCGCGGTCATCGAGCGGCAGCCGGCTCCCGCGTGCACCCTGCACGAGATCGTATCCTCGCCGCTGGCCCTGATCCGGCCTCCGCCGGACGTGGAGGACGTGCTGCCGCCGCCGAGCGAGCCCGATCGGGGCGAGGAGAAGCTGCCGCACCTCGCCGCCACCCGGAGGGTGCTCGAGGCGGACCCGGGCGTCGGCACCGAGCCGGCCGCCGCGACGATCGCGCAGCAGGTGTACGCGACGGTGAGCTTCCTGTCCACCGGGGTCTCGCCGGCGTCCCCGGTGGACGTGATCGTGCGGGCCTGGACCCCACCCTCGCGCAGCGACACCACCGCACCGGTGCTGCTGTACCAGACCACCCTCCGCCTGAGGTCCCGCCCATGAGCACGCTCAGCACCGCCGTCCGGGTCGACCCGGTCGCACGCCGCAACGCGGAGCTGGAGGACTGGTCGGAGCGGTTCGCCCGCCGGGACAATGCCGCCTTTCTCGCCGCCGTGGCGTCCGCGCTCGGCCGGCTGGCCCAGCGCGACGAGGGCATCGCCGGCGACGGGCTCCTCTGCATCGGGCTGCTGGGCGAGTTCGGTCACCTGGGCTACGGGCTGCGTCGCGCGCAGGCGGCGGTCCGGCTGGACCGCCAGCCGTCGTACTGGTCGCACGCCTTCCTGGTCGCGACGCCGCTCGCCGCCGCGGCGGATGGATATCGCCGGGCGCGGACCGCGCCGTGGCTGCTCGAGGCGGCGCTGGTGCCGCACCCGGCCATGGCGATGGTGGCCTTCCGGAGCGGGGCGAGCCCGCGGCCCGCCTCCGACTACCTCGAGGCGCGGTTCCGCCCGTTCCTGCCGCACGTGGTGCCGAACCTCGCGATCCTCGCCATCTCCCTCACTGCCGCCGAGCGCGCGGCGGTGCGCGCCCGCGCCATCCGGCCGCACTCAGACCCCACGCGCTACGATCTCTCCGCGCTCCGGGCCCGCTGGCTCGCGTATTTGGCGGATCCCGTCGTGCAGCCCAACCCGCTGGCTGAGGGAATCGCCGTGCCCGGCGCCGCGTACGTGCAGTTCGCCTACGACGCCGCCGGCGTGGACCTCGCGCCCGGCGCGATGCAGCGCAACATCTGCCCGGAGCACGTCTGGCAGTTCGCGCGCCGGCTCTACCGCGCGAGCGAGATGACCCTGCCCGACGGACGCCGCGCGCCGCGGCGGATGGTGGGGTGGTACTGCGTCCGCGACCGGACCGCGCTGCCGGCGCCTGACGGGCAGGACGTCGCGCCCGAGCGGCTGGACCAGTGCATCGAGCGCGCGCGCGGCCGGCAGCCGCCGCGGCGGGCGCGATGACCGGCCCCGCGCTCCGCGTGGCCGTGCTGGGACTCGCTGCCGCCGCCGTCCTGCCGGCGTCGCGGGCGCGAGCCCAGGTGCGCCTGGGTCTCGACGCGACCTTCGCCACCCGCTACGTCTGGCGGGGCGTGAGCCGCACGCGGGAGCCGGTGGTCCAGCTCCAGACCTACGGCGCATTGTCGCGGGGACGGGGCTGGTGGACCGCGGGCGGCTGGGCCAACCTGGAGCCGTGGCGCCCCGACCTGGGCGATCCGTCGGTCGCCGGCGTGCGCGGCCCCCGCTTCGGCGAGTGGAACGTCTGGCTGCAGCGGGATTTCGTCGGCGGCGGGCTCGCGCTCAGCGTGGGAGCTGCGGTATACGGGTTCCGGGGCGACGCGGCGAGCGGGGGGCTCAGCGATTCGCTCACCACCGGCGAGCTGTACCTCCGCGCCTCCGACTTCGCCGGCATCCGGGTGGTCTCCCCCACCATCTTCCTGGCCTACGATCCGTGGCGGGTGGACGGAGCCTACCTCGAGCTCGAGCTCCATCGCCGGATCCCGCTCCTCCCGGTCACCCCCTTTCGCATGCTGGAAGGCGGCCTCGCGGTGGGCTTCAACCTCGGGCAGCGGCGCACCGCGACCGACCCCGAGGGCTACTTCGCGAGCAACGGCTTCACCCATCTGGATCTGTCGCTCGGCACGGCGCCCCGGCTGCGGCTCGGCCCCGTGCCGCTCACCATCGCGGTCGTCGGGCACTGGCAGTTCGCGCTGGACGACGCCACCCGCCGGCCGGTGAGCAGCGGGGGCGCGCCGCGGAGCACCTGGTGGCTCGCGACGACGCTCAGCCTCGCCTCCGCCCGGGACGAGCAGGAGACCGAATGACGCGCATGCCGGCCGCGGCGCGCTGGGCGGTCCTCGGGCTCACCCTCGCGGCGGGCGGGTGCGCCGGGGGCGGCGTCGCGTCCTTTCCGGTTCATGTCTCTCCGGCCAGCTCGCCCGCGCCGGGGAGCCTGCGGGGTGGGGTCGCCCGGGTCGACCTCACGCCGTCGGTGGGACTCGGCCTGCTCGGCTACGGCCCGGAGGGGAAGCGGGCCGCGGGGTGGCGGCAACGCCTGTACGCGCGCGCGCTCGTGCTGGAGGACGGCGACGGCGAGCGGCTCGCGATCGTCACGGCGGACCTCGGGCACGTGTCGCGGTTGCTGGCGCTAAGCGTCGCGGAGCGCACCGAGGCCGCGGGCATCGGCGCGGACCGGCTGCTGCTTTCTGCGACCCACACCCACAGCGGTCCGGCCCACTTCCACGGCGTCCTCTACTACGACGAGTTCGGGAGCAGCGTCGGAGGGTACGATCCCGGCCTGGTGCAGTTTCTCGCCGAGCGGATCGCCGGCGCCGTGGTCGAGGCGGCGGGCCGGTTGCGGCCGGCGCGCGCGACCTGGGGCGCCGATTCCGTGTGGGGCTGCGCGCGGATCCGGAGCATGGTGGCCTACGACTCGAACCCGCCCCACGACTCGGAGTTTCCCGACGAGGGCCGGCTGGCATGCAGCCGATCGGAGGCGCGGGAGTATCGAGAGATCGACCCGACGCTGACGCTGCTCCGGGTGGATCTCCGCGACCCGGCGTCGGGCGCGTTTCGCCCGGCGGCCGCGTACACCGTGTTCGCGGTTCACAACACCGTGAACTCCGGGGCCAGCGACCTCTACGACGCCGACGTGCACGGGGTCATCGCGCGCGGGCTCGAGCGGACGGCGGGCGATTCGGGCGGCGCCGAGCCGGAGGTCGTCCACCTCGTCGCCAACGGCGCGAGCGGGGACGTGTCGCCGGACGTGCGGGTGGACGCCCGCTGCCAGCCGCCGGTGGTCGAGCCGGAGCGCCGGCCGCGCGGCCCCCGAGCGCCGAGGGGCGCCTACGTCTGGTGGCGGCGGGAGACGCGCGACCTCTATCGCATCTGTCGCTGGGGCGATCCCGAGAACCTGCGCCGCATCGGCTCGGCGCTCGCCCGGCGGGCGGCGGCGCTCCACGAGCGCCTCGGCGCGGAGCTGTCGGACGGGTCGGCGGGGTGGAGGATCGCTCGCGCGTCCGAGGTGATCGGATTCGGCGACGCCTGCCCGGATCCTCTCACCGGTGGACCGCTGGTTGTCGGTGGAGAAGAGGGGCGCACCCGGCTCAAGCCGCGGGGGCGGCGCTGGAAGGTGCTGGGGGTGATAGACCTCGGGCTCGACACCCTCGCCCGCGCGGGCGCGTCGCGCGCCGGCGACTGCCAGTATCCCAAGGACACCCGCCTTGGCCGGCTGGGCCGCACCTTCGTCGGCTCCCGCGCCCTTCCGGATTCGGCGCCGGTCTTTCTCGCGCGGGTCGGGCCGCGGGCGCTGATCGCGCTCCCGTTCGAGGTCACCACCACCAGCGGGCGCCGGATTCGCGACTCGGCCGCCGCGGGCCTGAGCGATCCCGCCGCGCCGGCGGGCTCGGTGACACTCGTCGGGCTCGCGAACGGCTACAACTCGTACCTGGCCACCGCGGAGGAGTACCAGGCGCAGGCGTACGAAGGGGCGTCCACGCTCTACGGCGCCGGCACCCAGGCGGCCGTCGCGCGGGCGGTTGCGCGGCTCGCGCGAGCGCTCTCAGGGGCCGCATCGGGCCCCGGCGGAGCGAACGGGGACACGATCCGCATCCACCTCCCCCACGCCACGCGCCGGTTCCGCGGAGGTGGAAGCGAGCCGGACGGCGCCGTGCCGCGCCTCCGCGCCGTGGGGTGGAAGGCCGACACGGCGCGGGACGAGCGGAACGCCGTCACCCGGGTCGAGCTCACCCTGGCGGCGGAGTGGGAGGGCGAGCCCGCGGCCGGCTACATCCCCGCCGGGCGGGTCACGCTGCGGGTGGAACGAGAGGCCGGCGGCGAGTGGCGGCCGGAGGTGTGGGACGACGACGTGGACCTGGAGGTCCGATCGCTGGGCGGCCGTCGCTGGCTCGCGCTCTGGCGCCCGCCGGAGCGGTCGCCCGGACGCTGCCGGGTTCGGGTCCTGGGCCAGGGCGGAGCACCGGACGCGATCTCGGCGCCGTTCGACTGTGGGGGACGTTAGACGAGACCGAGCGATCGCGGCCCTCGGGGGCCAGATGCCGAACCAAGCGCCGTCCGCGCTGCTGCCATTTCGCGGCGATGATGCTCCGATGACAGTCGTCGGGGTGTCGCTCAAAGCACGTAATGCAGACCTTCTTGCGCTGCGCGTGAAACGACTCGATCAGCTCCTCGAACTGGGAGAGGATCGCTCCATCGCGCGAGATGTATGCGTCGTACAGGGCCAGGCAGTGCGCATGCGACGACGCCTGCATCCGCAAGCTCTTCGGGTTGCCTGCAAACCTGGCGTGCACGTACTCTATCCCGGCTTGCTCGAGGCGCGTGCTGAGCCCCGATTTCGAGAAGCCAGGCTTGTGACTCCATGCCGTCGCTCGGACATCGACCAGGACGTCGACGGCCGCCTCCTGGAGGAGCCGAACGAATTCCTCGATCGTCCGCTTCTCGTATCCAAGCGTAAGCAGCGTGGTCCTCATGACGGGGCCCTGTGGTCTGGGTACGCTTGCCGAACACGCCGCGCATGCGTCACAAGGTTGACAACGCTAGTGACTCATCCCGCCGCCCGACAAGGACCGTGCCTGCGGTGCGGTGGCTCGCCTGGGCGGTCGCCGCCATGACGATCCACGTAGCCCTCCTTCGGGCCGTAAATCTCGGTGGCCACAACCAGGTCGCCATGTCCGACCTGCGCGACCTCCTGACTCGACTGGGCTTCGTGGACCCGCGATCACTGCTGCAGAGCGGGAACCTCGTCTTTCGTAGTGCGGGGCCGACGGGCGCCGACTTGGAGCGCTTGCTCGCGGTGGAGGCTGAAAAGCGCCTCCACCTTCGGACTGACTTCTTCGTTCGCACAGGAGAGGAATGGAACGCGGTCGTTGCCCGGAATCCCTTTCGCGCTG
>DASUAH010000275.1:0-3335 GCA_035763885.1 Gemmatimonadales bacterium | reverse complement strand
CGCGGCCTTTACCGCATCGGCCGGCGAGCTCACCGGCGGCACGTGCAGCACGGCATAAAACCGGCGCTCCGTGCTTCCTTTGTCAATCGGCGTTGGAACGGGACCCCGGATCGGCGTGCAATCGGGACCCCCCTGGCCGAGCTCGGTGGAGCGGGCCGTCCCCGGAGTCCATCGGGAAGGGCCCGCGGCGGGAGCGAGCGCGCTCCGAGCACGCTGGCGAGCGGACGGCGCGGGAGGGACCTGTGGACCCCCGGGGTCGGCCAGCGGTGGGCGGAGGGGCGGGCTCAGTTGCGGTTCTTGAGGCGCCAGCTGTCGTTGCCGGTCTCGATGATGTCGCAATGATGGGTGAGCCGGTCGAGGAGTGCGGTGGTCATCTTGGCATCGCCGAACACGCTCGGCCATTCGGCGAAGGCGAGGTTGGTGGTGACGATGACCGAGGTCCGCTCGTAGAGCTTGCTGACCAGATGGAACAGAAGCTGGCCGCCGGCCTGGGCGAACGGCAGGTAGCCGAGCTCGTCGAGGACGACGAGATCGAGGCGGCCAAGCTGGTTGGCGAGCGCGCCGGGCTTGCTGTGGCGGCTCTCCTGCTCGAGGCGGTTGACCAGATCGACGACGTTGAAGAACCGGCCGCGGGCCCCGGCGCGAATGACGTGGGCGGTGATGGCGATCGCCAGATGCGTCTTGCCGGAGCCGGTGCCGCCGACCAAGACCACGTTGCGCTGGGCGGCGAGGAAGGTGCCGTCGTGCAGACTGCGCACCAGCGCGGCGTTCACCGGCGACTCCTCGAAGCGGAAACTCTCCAGGTCCTTCATGACCGGCAGACCGGCGACACCGAGCCGATAGCGGATCGAGCGGCTCCGTCGTTCTGCCGCCTCGGCCCGCAGCAGATCGCCCAGAATCTCCTCGACCGGGCGACGGAGCCTGAGCCCTTGGACCACGACCTCGTCGAAGGCGGCCACCATGCCCCTGAGCTTGAGCGCGCCCATGGTGGCGAGCAGCTCATGGCGTTGCACGAGCGTTCTCGGCGGCATGGGACGGCCGCAGGCGGTCGTAGCGGGCGCAGTCCGCGACCGGCATGGTGGTGAGCGCAAGCCCGGCCGGCGGGATGATGCGCAGGGTCGGGTCCGGTGCGCGCTGGCGGGCGAGGATGTTCAACACAATGTCGGCACTCACCGCGCCGCCGGCGAGCGCTTCCTCGCAGGCCAGGGCGACGGCGTCGAGGCCCTCGCTCAGGACCGCTGCCAGAATGGTCACGAACTGCCGGTCCGCCTGGTCACCGCTCCCGAGCCGGCGGCGGATCCGAGCGAGCGCCGGCGGCAGCGGCCAGTCCCGGAACGGTGCCCCGTTGCGCAGCGCCCCGGGCTTGCGCACCAGGACCGGAAGGTAGTGCCAGGGATCGAACGCCGTGTGATCACGCCCGAACTGGCGAGCATGCTCACCGACCACCGCACCGTCGCAGCGGATCACGATCCGATCGGCGTAGGCGCGGACCTGGACCGGGCGGCGTGCCGCGACCGCGGCGACGCTGTAGCGGTTGCGGTCGAAGCTTACCAGGCAGGTCGAGGAGGCGACGGCCTCGACCTCGCGGCCGCCGTCGAACGGTTCGCCCACGGGCACCAGGGCCGGACGCTCCGCCTCGAGGACCTCGGCGAGCGTGCGCTCGCGCAGCTCGGGATGCCGGTGGGTCTCGATCCAGCGGCGACACTCGGCCTCGAGCCAGCCGTTGAGCTCCTCCAGCGTCTGGAACCGCAGCCGCGGCTTGAAGATGTTGTCGCGCGCGAACCCGATCTGGTTCTCGACCTGGCCCTTCTCCCACCCGGCGGCCGGCGTACACGCCACCGGCTCGACCAGGTAGTGCGAGCACAGCTGCAGGAAACGCCGGTTGAACGCTCGATCCTTGCCGAGGAAGACCGCGTCCACGGCGGTGCTCATGTTGTCATAGATCCCGCGCCGGCAGGTTCCGCCGAAGAAGGTGAACGCCCGGGCGTGGGCGTCGAACACCATCTCCTGCGTCTCGCGCGGATAGGCGCGCAGGTAGAACGCGCGGCTGTGGCAGAGCCGGACGTGGGCAACCTTGACCGTCATCGGCAGCCCACCGAGCTCGACCAGCTCGTGCGACCAGTCGAACTGGTAGGCGTCGCCCGGCGGAAACACCAGCGGCACGAACGCGGCGCCGCCGGCGCCACGCTGCTCGCGCCGCCAGCCGCCGGCAAAGCGGCGCACCGCGTCGTAGCCGCCCGGGTAGCCCTCCCGCCGCAGGAGATCGAACAGCCGCTTCACCGTCAGCCGCTCCCGCCGCGGCCGAGCCACGTCCTCCGCCAGCATCGCTTCCAGCCGGCCGATGAACGGCCCCAGCTTCGGATGCGGCTGCTCCCGACGCTCGTAGGTGAACTCGGTCGCTCCGGACCGGATCACCTTGCGCACCACCTTCCGCGACACCCGCAGCTCGCGCGCGATCGCCTTGATGCCCTTGCCCCGGCCGAAATGATCCCGCCGGATCCGTGCAATCGTCTCCACCACCAGCATCCCCGAGCCCGACCGATCGTTCCCCCGACCGGCACTGTTCACCATCCTCGGGCTGGGGTCCCTATTCGACGCCGATCACCCCTTACCCGGGGTCCTTCTTGCACGCCGATCCACACTCCGGCTTGGCGAACGCCGCATCGGCGCGGAAGTACAGAGCGACGCCGCGCTCACGCCCATCTTCGACAGTAGCTTTTGCTAAGTAGCTGAACGCGAACGGTAATCGGCGCCGCGATTGCGGCGTGGCACTACATTCCGGGGAGGATCAGCGGGTCAGTCGGCGGCGAGGGCCTGGACGGTCGGCGGCAGGGCGACGCCGGCGGCGCGCAGCGCGAGGCTGGCGGCGGGGCGCGGGGCGGATCGGACGAGGAAGCGCCGGCCATCGTGGCCGATCTCGGTCTCGGTCAGCGAGTCGAGATCGGCGCGGATCTCGGACCAAGAGCCGTCGCGGCCGAGCGCGGCGATGCGCTGCTCCAGCTCGCTCTTCAGCAGCAGGGCGAGGAAGGAGCAGAACACGGCTCGCCGGCTGGTTGGGGAAGGGGCCCCAACCCTTTCTCTGCCGGCGAGCCGGATGGTCTCATCGAGCTGGTGGAAGATCGGCCGCGTGGCGAGCAGGTGCTTGGCGGTGCGGAAGATCGCCTCCACGGTCCACAGCTGCTTGTAGCGCAACATGGCGGCGAGGGGATCGAGGTCGGTGTTGGTGCGCAGCACGAAGACGCCGTCGAACCTGGCATCCTGCTCGGCCTTGGCGGGGTCGATGGCGAAGTGGCCGTGGCCTTCGGTCTTCAGGAAGCGGCGGAAGCCGGTATTGC
>DASUAH010000274.1:0-4161 GCA_035763885.1 Gemmatimonadales bacterium | reverse complement strand
GGGACGGTTCCCTGCGCCAGCCGGGCCGACCCCCCGCCGCGCCCGCCGGCCGGCGCGAGCGCCGCCCGGAGGACCGCAGCGGCATCCATCGACGTGTCGGCGGAGGCCGCCAGCAGCACGGACGGCGGGGCACCGACCGCGGCCAGCAGCACCGCCTTCGGCAGCGCGGTGAACGCCTGCGCCAGCGCGCGAAGCGCGTCCGGCGCACCCGTGGCCTCGCGAACCACGGCGCGTCGGACCCCCGCCGCGTCCGGCGCGGCCGCCTGGTACAGCTCGCGCGCGCGATACGCCGCGACCCGCTCCTCCAGCTCCCGTCGCGCGGAGGCGGCGGCCTTGAGCTCGGCGCGCTGGGTCTCGAGGATGGACGGCAGATCGTCCGGCGCGGCCGACTGCAGGGTCCCCAGCCGCGTGAGCAGCTCGTGATCGGCGCTGGCTCGCCGCACGGCGCGGCCACCGCAGAGGAATTCCAGCCGCACCGACTTGCGCACCCGCTCGACCCGGCGGATCAGGATCGCGCCGATTTCGCCGGTGGCCCGTACGTGGGTGCCGCCGCACGCGCTCCGGTCCAGGTCACGGATCGTCACGATCCGCAGCTCGCCGGAGCGGTCCGGGGCCTTTCGCAGCCCCCCGGCGCCGCCGGCATCCTCGAAGCTCACCGTCACTGGACGGTTCTCCCACACGAGCGCGTTGGCGCGCGCCTCCCCGTCGGCCACCTGCGCGGGCGAGATCGCGCCGGCATCGAGGTCGAGCGTGGACCCGTCCCGACCGAAGTGCACGCTCACGGTGGCGAGGCCGAACAGCTCGGCGAGCACCGCCGAGAGGAGGTGCTGCCCTGTGTGCTGCTGCATGTGATCGAACCGCCGGGCCCAGTCGATCTGGCCGTGGACCCGGCCGGCCGCGCCGAGCGGCGAGGCGAGCAGGTGGGCAATCCGCTCGCCCTCGTCCGCCACGTCCACCACGGCAATGCCGCCCAGGCGCCCGGTGTCGAACGGCTGGCCGCCCGAGGCGGGGTAGAACGCGGTGCGGTCGAGATAGATCCGCCGGCCCTCGTCGGCGCGGGCGAGCACCGTCGCGTCGAACTGCGCGAGATACGCGTCGGTGTAGTAGAGCCGCTCGGTCATCCCCGCAGCCAGCCCTGTCGGCGGAACCAGAGCCCGATCCCCAGGGCCACCGCGAGGCAGAGACCGAGGGCGGCGGGATAGCCCCACGGCTGCTCCAGCTCGGGCATGTAGCGGAAGTTCATCCCGTACACGCCGACGATGAACGTGAGCGGCAGGAAGAACGCGCTCACCACCGTGAGCATCCGCATGATCTGGTTCGTGCGGTGCGACGCGAGCCCGAGTTGCAGGTTCATCAGCGTGTCCAGCTCCTCCAGCAGCTCGTCGGCCCAGGTCAGGGTGGCGTCCAGGTTCTCGCGGAGGTCCTGGATCAGCGGGCCGCTCAGATCGGTCGGCGCCGGCATCTTCACCAGCACGCCGGCCGTGTGCGCCAGCATCCGCTTGATGGTGCCCGCGCGCCGCTTCACCGTGACGGCCTCGCGCAGCGCCTGCACCAGATCGCGCTGGTGGAGCAGGGTCTGCTCGAACCGCTCGAGCTCGTGCTCCGCGGCCTGGAGCGGGGCCTCGTACGAGTTCACGGCTGCGTTGACCAGGTCGGCGAACAGCCGGGTGCGAACCGGGACCCCCCCGTTCCCGGGGCCGCTGCGATAAGCCTCGCGCAGCCGGCCGATGAACGGCTGATCCTTGCGATGGACCGTGATCAGCCAGTCGGGCCCCAGGAAGATGGCGACCTTCCGGGTGAGCGCCTGCGCGGTCGCGGCGGTGGGCGCGCACTGCTCGTCGTAGGCCCGCACGATCACGAAGTGTGCCTCGCCCAGCCGCTCGTACTTCGGCAGGTGCTCCGGATCCAGGCTGTCCCGGACGAACATCGGGTGCAGCCCGTAACGGCTCGCGACCGCGCGCAGCTCATCGGGCGTCGGCCCGCAGACGTCCAGCCAGTGGAAGCGCGGCTCGGCGGTCTCGAAGACGATCTGTTCGCTCACGGAGCTGTAAGCTGCGCGCCCGCAGGGAATCGGCGCAAGCTCGGCCGGCGCGCGACTCGGCGCTCGCGGCCGGGCTCGCGCTCGGTGATCGCTTCGACATCCCGCGTTTCAGCAGGCCCGGCTGGCAGGAAGGAGGCTGGGGGGCGTCAGGGGCTCTCCGGCTCCTCCGGGATCAGCACCCACAGCAGCAGGTAGACGAGGATACCGGGGAAGGCGGCGGACGCGACCGACACGATGACGTAGACCACGCGGAGCAGGGTGGGGTCGAGACCGAGGTGCTCGGCCACACCCCCGATCACACCGGCGATCATCCGGTTGGAGCGCGAGCGGCGGAGGGGGCGTCCGGTCGACATACGGTATCGGAGCGTAGTATGCGCTGTCGCGGCCCGCGAGGCCAGGCGACCTGCTCTCCGCCTCGGTCGCTCCTCGGCCCTTCCCGCAGCACCAGCAACAGCCCCAGCAGGATGACGGGAGTCGCCGCCAGCGCGCGCCACCCCACCGTTTCGCCGCCGAGCCACGCGCCGAGACCGAGCGCCACCACGGGATTCACGTAGGCGTGGGTCGCCGCGCGGCTGGGCGCTACGTGGGTCACGAGCCACGCGAAGCAGGTGAAGCCGAGGATCGACCCGAACAGGACGAGATACGCCCACGCCGCGGCGGACGAGACCGACACCCGCGCGAGATCGAGCGCTGGCACCTCTCCCGTCCCCGCTGCCACCAGCAGCGCCATCGCGCCTCCGGCCAGCATCGGCATCGCCGAGGTCATCGCCGGGCCGCCGGGGAGCCGCGCACGGCGCAGGAGGACGATGCCGAGCGCGGACGTCACCGACGCAGCCGCGACGGCCAGGCTGCGTCCGGCCGGCGCCGGACCGGGCTGCAACGGGTTACCCCCGACGAGGAGCGCCACCCCCATGAATCCGAGCAGGAGCCCGATGGTCCGCGACGCGCCGAGACGCGACCCGCCCGGGGTCAGGCGCTCGAACAGCGCCACCCAGAGCGGGATCCCCGCCGCGATCAGGGCCGCGAGCGACGAGGGTACGCGCTCCTCGGCCCAGACCAGGAGCCCGTTGCCGAGCGGGATGAAGAGCACGCCGAGGCCGACCGCGGGGAGCCACGCGCGCCGGTCGGGGCGGGGAGCGCCGCGCCACCGCGCCCAGCCGTAGAGCAGCGCGCCGGCGAGGAGATACCGGCTGCCGGCGAGCAGGAAGGGTGGCAGCGTCGCCACGGCGTACCGGATGGCGAGGTAGGTCGAGCCCCAGACGACGTAAACGACGGCGAACGCGGCGGCGACGCGGCGACTCATCAGAGCCGCAGTTCCATCCTGACGTTCGACCTCTTGTACGGAACCTCGCCCAGCGGGATCTCGACGAAGCCGACCGAGCGGTACAGGCTCACCGCCGCGGCGAGCGTGGTCTGGGAGAGGAGCTCCACCCGGTGCGCGCCGCGCTCGCGCGCGAGCGTCACCAGCGACTCGCACAGCCGCCGTCCGATGCCCCGGCCCTGCGCCCGGGGAGTGACGGCCATCTTGACCAGCTCGAACTCGTGCGCCCCGGTGGGGAGCAGCGCCCCCGTGCCGATCGGCTCGTCACCGTCGAGGGCAAACAGGATGGCGCCGCCGGGGGCCAGGATCTGCCCCTCGGGATCGTCGAGGACCAGGCGGTCGCCGTCCTCCACCTCGAAGTAGCGGGTGATCCACTCCAGGTTCAGGTCGCGGAAGGCGGTGCGCCAGCGCGGCGCATAGGGGACGATGCGGATGTCGCTTGCGGCGGTCATGGAGGCAACGTACCATAGGCGGTGGAGCCATAACAGTTCCAGGAAATGACCACTGTAACCAGAACAGTTTCACGCCGGGGCCGCGCCCGCCGCCGCGACCAGGTCCTCTACCACCGCCTGGCCGACGAGCTCGCCGGTCTCATCGAGCGCCGCGCGCTCCGTGCCGGCGACCGGCTGCCGTCGGTGCGTGGCTGGAGCCGGCAGAAGCGGGTGAGCGTCGCCACCGTGCTCCAGGCCTACCAGGTGCTCGAGGACCGCGGGTACGTCGAGGTCCGGCCCCAGTCGGGCCACTACGTCCGCGGCGCCCCGGCCTTGCCCCCGTCGCCCGCTCCGCGCCGGGTCGCGCC
>DASUAH010000273.1:0-2211 GCA_035763885.1 Gemmatimonadales bacterium | reverse complement strand
CGGCCTGCTATCGGCCGCATCTCTCGTTCATGGATCATTTTGCCACCGCGGAGCGAGCGATGGTGGCGCACGTGCCGGCGGCGGCGGCCGTCGGTACGGTCTATGCCCGCCTGGGTGAGTGGTTCGCCTCGCTGTGCGTGGCCGGCTTTCTCGTCCTGATCGCCCGAGGTGTCATTCGGTGACCGGCGAGGGCTCAGATGGGCGGTCTTCGGGGAACCGCGACCAGCCCCAGCGGCACGCGGCGCCAGCCGGGCCAACGAAGGGTACGGGCTCCCTCCCGGACCAGCATCTGGCTCGAGATCCCGCCGTCGAGGAGCACCGCGCGCCGCGTGCCGAGGGCGCCCATCACCGCGGCCATCTCGGGGGTGGTGAGGCCGAACGGCAGGTTCTGGAGCACACCGCCCAGCCCCTCGAAGCGCGTCATCGCGACGAGGATGCGGCCGTCGCGCAACTCACCCAGGGCGAGACGGGCGTCGCGGTGTCCGCGGTCCACGCCCAGGCCGTCCTCGCGCAGGGCGCGCGGGACCTCGCCGTCGCCCTCCAGCAGGGAGGGATACGACTGGAAGGCGAGCCGTGTGGCCGGACGCGCCGCCTCCAGCGAGTCCGGCGGCACCAGGCGCACCCGGCCGGCCGCGTCCACCACCACGCCCGGAGCGAGCGGGCCCCGCCCGGGCGGCTGGCGCTCCACCCCGTCCTGTACCAGCCAGCCCCAGGGCTGATCGGTGAACTGCCCGGCGTTGACGGCGAACACCGCGGCGCCGGGGGCCTCGTCGATCTCCCACCGTCCGGCGAACACGGGCCCGTCCTCGGGCTTGATCAGGCGCAGCTCGAGGGCGCGCGGGTCCAGCCGCGCGACGATCACGCGCACGCGAAACGCCTCGCCGTCCCCGGAAAGGGAGAGCTCGCCCCACTCGAGACCGGGGGCGGCCCGGCGCCACCGGATCCGATCGACTACCATGGGCAGCGGGGCGGCCCAGCGGGCCGGCGCCGCCCCGCTCCGCCACCACGTCTCCCACCCGCCCGGCGCGCGCACCGCCAGCGTCGGCCCGGGGTCCGGTCCGGCGGGGGGCGGCGCGGCGAGCGCGAGCGCAGCGAGCAGCGCGGGGGAACGCATCAGATCGGGATGCCCGCCTTCTTCATCTCGCAGATCTTCTTCGCGGTCTCCTGGATCGCCGCGTTGAGCGCATCGATCTCCGCCTGCGACGCCGGCGACGACTTGCCCGGCTTCACCACCGTGTTGCTCATGGCGTAGCCGATGGCCAGGTCCCGCGCCGCGCCGTAGGCGGCGATCGGCATGCCCGCCGCCTTGGCGCCCGTCTCCTGCAGCAGTTCCCCCGGGGTGGCGTCGCGGGTAGCCGGCGGCTGGGGCGCCTCGGGCTTCTTGCCGCAGGCCTTCTCGACGCGGGCGTCGGCGGCCCGGTCGAACTCCGCGGACTCCTGCATCGCCGAGCTGGCCTCCGCGGCATTCGCCTGGACCGGCGCCATCGCGCGCTGGAACTCCGCCAGCGTGTTCCGGTCCTCGGCCGTGCCCTTCCCCTGCGCCACCCGCTCCGCCGCCGCTGCGGCCCGCGCCGCCAGGGCCTGCAGCCGGGCCTCCTCCCCCTCGCTGAGCTGCACGGCGTCGGTCGCCGTGTCCGCCCGTGCCCGCAGGGCGCCGGACTCCGTTGCGTTGGCAGCCGCGACCTTCGTGGCGCACTTGTCGTATGCGGCGTAGCGCTTGTCGTAGTCGGCGCGCGCCTTCTCGTACGCCTGCGTCGCCTGCTCCTGGTCCTTCCGCCGCTGCTCGTACTCCTGCTGCACCACGGGTCCCCGGGCGATCTCCGCGTCGAGTCCGGCGTTGATCTGCGCCATCTGCGCCGCGGTCAGGGCGATCGTCTCGACGTAGGTCGGAGGCCGCTCCGGAATGCACGCCGCGGTCTTCCCCGCGTCGACCGCCTTTCCGGCGATGGCCTTCTTGAGCTTGCCGATCTGCGCCTCCGCTTCCCGGGGAGCCCCCCACGTGAGCACCGGGAACAGCAGAAGCACGACGCACCGGAATCGGGAGCGGGACATGGAAACCTCCGATGGCAGGGAGCGGCTGCCGGCAATCGGGACACGGCAGGCGCCGGGGGCGCCGGAAGCTGCGGCTGGCTGCGGATAAGGTCTCTGCATCTGGCCGATTCGGCTAGTGCCGGGCTGTGTGTCCTGCCCCCCCTGTCGCGTTTCCACCCC
>DASUAH010000272.1:0-24959 GCA_035763885.1 Gemmatimonadales bacterium | reverse complement strand
GCATGGGCGCGTACTGCCCAGCGCCCCTCGGCACGCCGAAACTCCTCACCGAGCTCGAAGAGACGGTCTTCGTTCCCACGGTCCACGCCATGAAGCGCGGCCGGTTCCCGTTCCAGGGCGTGCTCTACGCGGGGGTCATGCTGACCAACCAGGGCCCGCGCGTGCTGGAGTTCAACTGCCGGCTGGGCGACCCCGAGGCCCAGGCGGTGCTGCCCCTGGTCGAGAGCGGCCTCATCGACGCCTTCTGGCGCATCGCGCACGGCGAGCCGCCGTCGCGCCTTACCCGAAGCCGTGCCGCGGCGGTGACCACGGTGCTCGCGGCACGGGGCTATCCCGACCGGCCCGAGAAGGGCGCCGAGATCGCCATCCCGGCGGACCTCCGCCCCGGCGTGACCGTGTTCCATGCCGGCACCGAGCGGGACCGCGGCGGCGCGCTCCGGGTTGCCGGCGGGCGGGTGCTGAGCGTTACCGGCGTCGCTCCGAGCTTCCCCGCGGCGCAGCGTCTGAGCCGTGACGCGGCCGAGCGCATCGAGTTCGCGGGCAAGCAGTTCCGGCGGGACATCGGCTGGCGCGAGGCTGCCCGCATCGGCGTGCCCGCGCCCGCGGGAGGTTAGCTCATGGAATGGCCCTGGCTGGTCCCCCTCATGCCCCTCCTCGGCACCCTGCCCATCGCGGTGGCCGCCATCGTGGTCGCGAAGCTGCTTCGGCGCCGGCGGGACGCGCCCGTCGATGCCCTCGAGGCCCAGAACCGGGAGCTGCGCGACGAGCTGGATGTCCTCCGCCGCGAGCTGGCCGAGACCCAGGAGCGGCTCGACTTCACGGAGCGGGTCCTGACCCAGCAGAGCCGGCGCGATCCGCTGCCCCCGCCCCAGGGTTAGCGCCGGCGCCGTCCACCCCCCGCCCGGCCCGCGGCAGCCTCCCGGGAACCCGAACGCCCCCGCCGGCATTACACCCTCCGTCCAATCCAGCGACGAGGGTCAGCGTGGCAACCATGGTTCGCGACAATGGGCTCCCCGCCGTCGTCATGCCGACCTGCAAGGTCCGGCAGGTACTCAGGGGGCAGAAGGCACTGGTAACCGGGGCCAACTCCGGCATCGGCAAGGCGGTCGCAATCGCGCTCGGCGAGGCCGGCGCTGATGTCGTCGTCAACTACGTGCGGGGCGACGAGGCCGCCCAGGAGGTCGTCGACCGGATCGCGAGCACCGGGGTGCGCGCTTACGCGCATCAGGCCGACGTGTCCCGCGAGGATCAGGTGCAGGCGATGTTCCGCCGCATGCTCGACGAGCTGGGCACCATCGACGTCCTGATCAACAACGCCGGCCTGCAGAAGGACGCGCCCGTGGACGAGATGACCCTCGATCAATGGAGCTTCGTGATCGGGGTCAATCTCACCGGCCAGTTCCTCTGCGCTCGCGAGGCCGTGCGGGAGTTCAAGCGGCGCGGCGTCCGGCCGGAGATCTCCTGCGCCGCCGGCAAGATCGTCTGCGTCAGCTCGGTGCACGAGGTGATTCCGTGGGCGGGCCACGCGAACTACGCCGCGTCGAAGGGCGGCGTGATGCTGATGATGAAGACCATGGCACAGGAGCTCGCGCCGTACCGCATCCGGGTGAACAGCGTCTCTCCCGGCGCCATCCGGACGCCGATCAATACCGGCGCGTGGAGCACGCCCGAGGCGCTCGAGAAGCTGCTCACGCTCATCCCCTACAAGCGCATCGGCGAGCCGGAGGACATCGGCCGGGCGGTCGTGTGGATGGCGTCGGACGAGGCCGACTACGTGAACGGCGTGAGCCTCTACGTCGACGGCGGCATGACGCTCTACCCCGGGTTCGCGACCGGGGGCTGAGCCTGGTCTGGCCCAAACGGGACTGCAGCCGTAGGATAAGAACAGGCGCAGGCAGGGGCCTGTCCCACAACGTTCATGATCCTCACCGGCTACCGGATCCAGCAGGAGATCTACCGGGGGCGCCGTCGCGTCGTCCTCCGCGGCTTGCGCCGGCAGGACGGGCTGCCCGTCATCATCAAGACGGCGGCCGACGAGTTCCCCACGCCGGCGCAGGTGGCCGCGCTCCGGCGGGAATACGAGATCCTGACCTCGGTTCGGACCGGCGGGGTCGTGCGCGCCCTCGAGCTGGTCGAACGGGAGGGCCGCCTGGCCCTTGTGCTCGAGGACGCCGGCGGGGCGTCGCTCAAATCCCTGCTGGCCGCCGGCCCCCTCGACCTGGGGAGCTTCTTTCCCCTCGCCAGCCGGCTGGTAGCCATCGTCTCCGCACTCCACCGCCAAGGCATCATCCACAAGGATCTCAACCCGAACAACATTCTCGTCGACCGCGCGGCGGGCCGGGTGATGCTGGCCGACTTCGGCATCGCCGCCCGGGTCACGAGCGAATACCAGCCGCTCCAGCCACCCCATCTGCTGGAAGGCACCATCGCGTACATGTCGCCGGAGCAGACCGGGCGGATGAACCGGGACGTGGACTACCGGTCGGACCTGTACTCGCTCGGGGTCACGTTTTACGAGATGCTCACCGGCCGGCTTCCGTTCGACTCACCGGACCCGCTCGAGGTCATTCACGGCCATATCGCGCAGCCGCCCGTTTCTCCAGCGGATGCGGCACCCGGCCTGCCGCGGGTGGTGTCGGACCTCGTGCTGAAGCTGCTGGCCAAGGCGCCGGAAGATCGGTACCAGAGCGGCCGGGGGCTCGAGGCGGACCTGACACGCTGCGCCGCGGAATGGCACGCGAGCGGAGCGATTTCTGACCAGCCGTTGGGCCAGGCGGACGTCCCCGAACGCTTCGTGATCCCGCAGCGGCTCTACGGACGGGAGGCGGAGGTAGCTGCGCTCCAGGAGGCGTTCGAGCGCGCCGCGGAGGGTGGGACCGGACTGCTGCTGGTGGCCGGCCATTCGGGTATCGGAAAGACCTCGCTGATCCAGGAGCTGCACAAGTCGCTGCCGCGGCGCCGGGGCCGCTTCACCTCGGGCAAGTTCGATCAGCAGGGACGCGATGTCCCGTACGCGGCGCTGGTGCAGGCATTCCGCGGGTTGGTGCGGCAGCTGCTGAGCGAGGACGACGAGCAGATCCAGCGCTGGGCGGAACGGCTTCGCGCCGCGCTCGGCGGCAACGCGCAGGTGATGGTGGACGTGATCCCGGAGCTGGACCGGATCCTCGGGCCCCAGCCCCCGGTGCCGGCTCTCGGCGCGCACGAGGCGCAGAACCGGTTCAACCTCGTCTTCCAGAGATTCGCGGGCGCCCTCGCCCGGCCCGAGCACCCGCTCCTGCTGTTCCTCGACGACCTGCAGTGGGCCGATGCCGGCACGTTGAGCGTGCTCCCGCTGCTCTTGTCAGCCGAGATCGCCGGGCTGCTCGTGGTCGGAGCCTACCGGGACAACGAGGTCCCCGCGACCCACCCGCTGCGGCTGGCGATCGGCGATCTCCTGGCCGCGGGCGCACCCGTGCGGGAGATGACGCTTCCCCCCCTCGGCGCCGAGCCGCTCGGACGCTTCATCGCCGACGCGTTGCGGACCGCGCCCGCGCGAGCGGCTCCCGTGGCCGACCTGGTGCTCGGCAAGACCGGCGGCAACCCGTTTTTCGTTACCCAGATTCTGCGGTCGCTGCACCAGGATGGCGTGCTCGCGTACGATGCCGCGGCCGGCGAGTGGGTGACCGACCTGAGCGCGCTGCGCCGCACGCAGATCACCGACAACGTCATCGACCTCATGGCTGCCAAGATCCAGCGGCTCGCGCCGCCCGCCCAGCGGGCCCTGCGGCTGGCGGCCTGCGTGGGAGCCCGGTTCGATCTCCATACCCTCGGGATCGTGAGCGAGCGCAAGCCGGACGAGGCGGCGGCGGATCTGTGGGAGGCAGTCGAGCACGGGCTCGTCCTGCCCATCGAGAAGTCGTATGGGTACGCGCCCGACCTCGCCGCCGGGCTCGACCCAGCCGCCGTGCGGTACCGCTTCCTCCACGACCGCGTCCAGCAGGCGGCCTACCTGCAGATCCCGGAGGAGGCGCGGCGCGAGGTGCATCTCACGGTGGGCCGCCTGCTGCTCACCCACGGCGGCGGGACCGAGGACGCGGAGTCGCTCTTCGAGGTCGTCAACCACCTGAACTACGGCAGCGCTCTCATCACGGACCCGGCGGAGCGGATCCGGCTCGCGCAACTGAATCTCGCCGCCGGCCGGAAGTCCAAGGCCTCGGCCGCCTACCAGAGCGCGTTGAGCTACTTCGCCGCCGGCGCGGCGCTCCTGTCGGACGCCGCCTGGACCGAGTCGTATCTGCTCGCCTTCGCGCTCCACCTCGAGCAGGCCGAGGCGCTGTATCTGTGCGGCCGGTTCGCCGAAGCGGAAGCGGGGTTCACCGCGCTGCTCGAGCGGTGCCGGTCGCCGCTCGAGCGGACCGACGTGTACGCCCTGCTCATCGTGCAGTTCGAGACGATGTCGCGCTACGGCGACGCGATCCGTGCCGGAATCGACGGCCTCCGACTGCTCGGCGTGGATCTGCCGAGCACCGCCGCCGAGCGGGCTTCGCTGCTCGCCGAGGACATGACGGCGATCGGGCGCCGGCTCGGCACGCCGTCCGTAGCCGCCCTGCTCGATCTACCGCGCGTGGAAGACCCGAGCATGCGCCAGGCGATGCGCCTGCTGATGGGGTGCTGGGCCCCCTCGTACATCAGCTCGGAAGGCGTGCTGTGCGACCTGGTGGCTGCGCGCATGGTCCGGCTCTCCCTTGAGCACGGGGCCTGCGAGGAAACCGCCTTCGCGTACATCGCGTACGCGACCACGGTGGGGTATCGCCTCGGTGACTACGCCCAGGGACACGAGTTCGGCCGGGCCGCGCTGGAGCTGAACGAGCGGTACGCCGACCTGCGGCTCCGGGCGGTGGTCCATCACCGGTTCGCCGCGCTGGTCAACCCATGGTGCCGCCCGTTCGCGAGCTGCTTCCCCCACGCGCGCGAAGCCGTCCGGGCGGCGCTCGAGTCGGGCAACCTGCAGGTCGCGGGCTACGCGCAGTTCCAGCAGAGCTGGTATGGCACGGCCGTGGAACGCGACCTCGGCGGCTATCGCGAGAGATACACCGCCAGCGTCGACTTCCTGGCGCGGCTGGGCAACCCCGCCTTCCTCGGCGCACAGCGTCTGCTGCTGCAATGGGCCCGCGCGCTGGAGGGGGACACCGAGGCGCCGACCAGCTTCACCGGCGAGGGCTTCGATGAAGCCGAGTTCATAGCGACCGCGGGCCGCATCGGCATCTTCCGCGGCCTGTACGCGGCGCTGAAGCTCGAGCTGCTGCAGACGTTCGAGCAGGTGGGCGAGGCCCGGGCGCTCGCTCGCGACGCTGAGGCTGCCGCGGAGCTGTTCTTCGGCTCGATCTGGCCGGCGATGTTCGCGTTCCGCCACGCCCTCACGCTCTGCGCCTGGCTTCCCACTGCCCCCGGCGCCGAGCGGGCGGAAGCTGAGGCCAAGCTGGACGAGCTGCTCGCCCGGCTCGAGCGCTGGGCGGCGGGGGCACCCCAGAACTTCCGGCACCTCCACCTGCTCGCCGCCGCCGAGGCCGCGCGCGTGCGGGACCGCCCGGGCGAGGCCGCGACGCTGTACGAGTCGGCGCTGGAAGCCGCGGCATGTCAGGAGAGTCCCCGGCATCGGGCCCTGGTGAACGAGCTGTACGGCAAGTTCTGGCTGCTGCGACAGCGGCGGTCGATCGCCGCCGCGTTCCTGGCCGAGGCGCGCTACGGGTACGCGAGCTGGGGCGCGATGGCCAAGGTCGCCGACCTCGACCACCGCTATGGGGACCTGCTCCGGGACTGGGCACACAGCCGGGCCGCATCCCCTCCCGGTTCAGGAGTGCTGCAGACTACCGAAGCTCTGCCCAGCGCCCTCGATGCGGTGGCGGTGGCGCGGGCCGCGCGGGCCATCAGTGGCGAGATCGAGCTCGAGAAGCTGCTGGAACGGCTGCTCCGCGTGGCCCTGGAGAGCGCCGGCGCGGAGCGCGGCTGCCTGCTGCTGGAGCAGGACGGCCAGGCCGCCGTGCACGTCCACGGCTCGGCCGAGGCGATCAGCGTCCGCACGCAGCAGCCGACGCCCCTCGACGCGGCGGAGCTGCCGGCCAGCGTGGTGAACTTCGTCCGGCACAGCGGCGAGAGCGTCGTCCTCGGAGACGCCACCGTCGATCCCCAGTATCGCGCGGACCCCTACATCGCACGCGAGCGACCCCGGTCGGTGCTCTGCGCGCCGGTGCTGCACCTGGGCCAGCCGCTCGCGGTGCTGTATCTGGAGAACCGGCTCACGGCGCATGCATTCACGGCCGAGCGGGCGCAGCTCATGGAGATCCTGTCGTCCCAGGCTGCGATTTCGATCCAGAACGCCAGGCTGTTCGCCGAGGTGAGCCGGCTCCGCGACCGCCTGCAGGCCGAGAACGTGTACCTCAAGGA
This sequence comes from Gemmatimonadales bacterium, assembly GCA_035763885.1. Lineage (GTDB taxonomy): Bacteria > Gemmatimonadota > Gemmatimonadetes > Gemmatimonadales > GWC2-71-9 > DASQPE01. The sequence continues at coordinate 18,536 of DASUAH010000272.1, read as the reverse complement.
GGAGATCAAGGTCCATCACGGATTCGAGGACATCGTCGGCCGCAGCGCGGCGCTGCAGCGCATGCTCGCACAGGCCGAGCAGGTGGCGCCCAGCGACACGACGGTGCTCGTGACCGGCGAGACCGGCACCGGCAAGGAGCTGCTGGCGCGCGCGATTCACAACCTGAGCCCCCGGCGCGAGCGGCCGATGGTGGCGGTGAACTGCGGCGCGATCTCCCCCGGCCTGGTCGAGAGCGAGCTGTTCGGGCACGAGCGGGGGGCGTTTACCGGCGCGGTCGCCCGGAGGATCGGACGCTTCGAGCTGGCCGACGGCGGAACCCTGTTCCTCGACGAGGTGGGCGACCTGCCGCTGGACCTGCAGGTGAAGCTCCTCCGGGTGCTGCAGGAGGGCGAGATCGAGCGGGTGGGTGGCACGCGGCCCATCAAGGTGAACGTCCGGGTGATCGCCGCCACCCACCGCGACTTGGCAGTGTTGGTGCACGAGGGGCAGTTCCGCGCCGACCTGTTCTACCGGCTCCACGTTTTCCCGATCCGCACCCCGGCGCTCCGGGAGCGCCCGGAGGACATTCCCGAACTGGTGCGGCACTTCGTCCTGAAGTACGCCGCGAAGCTCGGCAAACGCTTCGACGCGATCCCGAAAGGGGTGCTCGACCGACTCACGGCCTATGCCTGGCCGGGTAATATCCGCGAGCTGGGCAACGTCGTCGAGCGCTCGGTCATCCTGAGCCAAGGCTCCACGCTTCAGCTCGACGAATGGCAGTCGCCCCGCGATACCAGCGAGGGCTCGGCGGTCGCGGTCATGACCACGCTGGAGGATCTGGAGCGGCGGCACATCGTTCAGGTGCTGGAGCAGACCGGCTGGCGGGTAAGCGGCCCCAAGGGAGCCGCGCAGCTGCTCGGGCTCAAGCCCACCACACTGGAGGCACGGATGAAGAAGCTAGGGGTTCAGCGACCGAGCGCCTCAACCACATCGTGACGAAGCTCCTCGCTCGCTCCCGGCCGTCAAGTCGCTGCACGTGAAGCTGTGAGATTCCCAACATGTTGGAAGCCGGCTTCCTAGCGCGGTTGGCACGGGAGGTCGGCTTGCATCGTAACATCCAATACATCAATCGCTTGTCGACCTGCAGCCAGCGCCAGGCACCGTGGTACGTTAAGTGCTTTTGGCACGGGCAGCCAAGGAGACGCTGGAACGATGCTCAGGCTGACGCGACTGGCGGGGGACCCGAACCTGGTGCGGATCAAGGCCGAGGGCACGATCACCCAGGCGTGGGTGCCGGTGCTGGAGCAAGAGCTTGCCTCCGCGTTCGGGGACGCGGCGCGGGTGGAGATCGACTTCCGCGATGTGGCCTACGTCGATCGCTCCGGCGTCGCGTATCTGCGCCAGCTCCCGCGCGAGCGGTTCGAGATCGTCAATTGCACCCCCGTGCTCGGGGAGCTGCTGAACCGGGAGCTCGCATGAGCGCGGGCACGAGTCCCCGCGCTGCGGAGTTCGACGCCCTGCTGCGGCCGGCGCTGGAGCCGGCGTACCGGGTCGCATTCCACCTGTCGCGCAACAAGGCCGATGCCGAGGACATCGTGCAGGAGGCCGCGCTCCTCGCCTGGCGCAGCTTCGACAGCTTCGAGGCGGGAACCCACTTCCGCGCGTGGTTCCACCGCATCGTCACCAACGTCTTCCTGTCGCGCTGCCGGGCGGAGAAGCGGAGAGGCATGATGGTGCCGTTGGAGGCCGACTACGGCACCCGCGGGGATCGCACGTCGGCGGATGAGCGGTGGGCGGCCGAGAGCCCGGACGCGGCGGAGGGCATCCTGGCCGGCATCACGGTGGAGCGGGTGCAGGCGGCGCTCGCGACGCTGCCGAAGGAGTACCGCACGGTTGCGATCCTGTACTTCGTGGACGACCTGTCCTACGAGCAGATTGCGGCGGCCGTGGAGTGCCCGGTCGGTACGGTGCGCTCGCGGCTGCATCGCGCACGCCGCATCCTTCGCCAGCAGCTGCTCGCCGTGGCGCGCGAGCGCGGGCTCCGCGCGGCGGTCTGAGGCCCCTGCGCGCGGCCGGCGCAACCTCCGGTGTGCTGCCCCAGCCGGCCCGCACGTCGTAGTCTAGGGATGGTTTCGCCCGGCCGATGCTCACGCCTGCGTGCCGCCCCCTCGGACGGCTTCGCCCCGCGACGACGGTTGTCGCCGCTGCGTGCCGCCCTCCCGTTTGGTTCGAGGGACCCCCATGTGCATTCCGATCTGGTCCGGCCCACTGAGCCGGATCGTCGCCTGCGCTGTCCTGCTGTCGGCGTGCGGCAGCGACAGCTCCGGCGCGCCCCCCGACAACAACCCGAATCAGCCACCGCCGGATCCGATCGCCTCGATCGACATCACCATTCCGGTGGGCGCCTCCACCGGCGCTGGCGCGGCCTTCAACCCCAGCACGAAGACGGTGACGATGGCCGACCCGCGGGTGCGGTGGATCAACGCCGACATCTCGGGCGGCGATTACACCGAGGGCACCGCCGTCGTCCACCGGATCGTACCCGATCAGGACGGCGCGTTCACCCCCTCGGGCAACCTCGGAGGCAACGCGACCCACACGGTGACCTTCGCGGCGCCGGGTTCCTACCCGTACCACTGCTCGCTGCATCCCGCCATCATGACGGGGACCGTCGTGGTCAATCCCTAGTTCTTCGGATAAGATTCGGGCCGCGATGCCCGAACTCCCCGAAGTCGAAACGATCGTTCGCGAACTGCGGCCGAGGGTAGTGGGGCGGACCGTCGGCCGCGTTTCGCTCAGCCATGACGATGTCCTCCGGGGCACCACGCGCGCCCGCCTGTTGCGCGGGCTCCGGGGGGCCACTGTCCGCGCGCTCGACCGCCGCGCCAAGCACGCCGTGTTCGATCTGGGGACTCGCCGCCTCGTGGTGCAACCGGGGATGACGGGGTCGCTCCTGGTCTTTCGTCGCCCGCTCTCGGACGAGGAGTCGCGCTACGCGGTGCTGGCCGCCGAGCTGGACGACGGCGCCCGGCTCGTCTACCGCGACGTGCGCCGGCTGGGCACGCTTCTGCTGCTCGACGAGCGTGGCTGGCGTGCCTACGATTCGGCGATCGGCCCGGAGCCGCTGGATTCCTCGTTCACGCCGGCGCGGCTCGCCGAGGCGCTTTCCCGCTCCCGACAGGCGGTGAAGAAAGTCCTCATGGACCAGCGGCATCTGGCGGGCGTCGGCAACATCTACGCGAACGAGGCGTTGTTCGCGGCCGGCATCGATCCCTCGCGTGCGGCGCGGTCGCTGACCGGCGACGAGGCGCGGCGGCTCCACCGCGAGATCCGCCGGATCCTCCGCGCCGCGATCGCGTCCAACGGCACCACCGTCCGCGACTATCGTACCGGCGCCGGCGAGCGGGGCAACTTCCAGTTGGAGCTGCTGGTGTACGGGCGGGAGGGCGAGCCGTGCCGCCGCTGCGGCACCCGGCTCTCCGGTACCCACGTGATCGACGCCCGGATCACCGTGTTCTGCCACCGGTGCCAGGCGTGAGACGCGGTCGTGCGATGCGGCTACCGCTCCCGGCCGCCGACCTCGGCGCGCTGCGCGACCGGGTGCGGGCGCTCGCGGAGAACCGTCCGGCCGTCTACCGGATGGTGGACAACACGGGGAAGATCCTGTACGTCGGCAAGGCCAAACGGCTGCGCGCGCGGCTCCTCAGCTACTTCCGGGCCCGCTTTCCCGACGACAAGGGCGCCCGGATTCTCTATGCCGCGCACGACCTGCAATGGGACTACGTCCCCAGCGAGTTCGCCGCCTACCTCACCGAGCTGCGCCAGATCCACCGCTACCGCCCCCACTTCAACCTCCGGCTGAACCGCATCCGCCGGGCCGTGTTCATCAAGGTGTCACGCGGTCCCGCGCCGCGGATCACGAGCGGAACGACGATTGCTGCGGACGATGTACGGTGCTACGGGCCGTTCCGCTCGCCGGGGCGCACGGCGGAGGCGGTGCGCACGCTCAACGACCTGCTGGGGCTGCGCGACTGCGCGGCCACCATGCCGATCGTGTTCTCCGGCCAGGGGGACCTGTTCGACGCGGCCCGCCGCGCCGGGTGCATGCGGCACGAGTTCGGCTTCTGCACCGGCCCCTGCGCCGGCTTCGTGGCGGAGCTGGACTACCGGCGACGGGTGGAGACCGCAATGGCGTTCCTCGAGGGGCGCACGATCCAGCCGATCGACCGCGTGGTCGGCGCGATGCAGGCGGCCGCGGGCCGCGCCGAGTTCGAGGCGGCCGCCAGATGGCGCGAGCGGTTCGAGCACCTGGAGTGGCTGTTCGGGGCGATCAACCGGGCGCGCTCGGCGGTGGATCTGCTGACCTTCGTCTACCGCGATCCGGGCGCCTTCGGCGACGATCGGGTGTATCTGATCCGGCGCGGGGTGGTGAAGGCGTTCTTCCCCTGGCCCGAGACGCCGATCGAGCACGAGGCGTTCCGCGCGGTCGCCGCCGCGGAGCTGGCGCAGGATGACCCGCCGCCCGGGCCGCTGCCGCTCGCGTCGATCGACGAGATCCTGCTCATCATGGCGTGGTTCCGGGCGCATCCCGAGGCGCTCCGGCGGACGACCCCGCTGACCCAGTGGGTGAGCTAGGACGGCCAGACGGCCAGACGGCCAGACGGCCGGCTCGCAACGCTAACCTCCGGCGGTCCGGAGAGGAGCCCAGAGCTCAGGTACCCGCTCCGTCACGGTCGGGTGCGAGCCGAAGGGCGCTGCGGGCCACGCGTGCCAGCCGTGGGGCGCGCTGTCGAACGCGTCGAGCCGCAGCACGACGGCCCACCCCCGCGAGCCCTCGTGGGTGCGCAGATCCCACCCGCCGCCGGACCGCTCCTCGCCCATCCGCCAGTCGGGGTCGTCGCGCGGCGCCGCCCATTTCCCGTCCCGCCCCCGATAAACTACGCTGCTGTCCACCACCCGGCGGACGTCCCACTGGAAGTCGTCCGGCCCCGGCGCTGCGCGATCCCCTCCCGTATCGAGGCTGACGACGAGATCGTCGCCCCAGTAGATGGTGCTGTCGGGAATCGACGCCACGACGTACATGCTGTCGGCCCGGCGCAGCAGCCAGACTGACACGGCGCCCTGTCCGCCGGGAAAGCGGACCTGCGGCGGGCCCCACGCGGCTGTGTCGGCGAGCCGGGTCGGGTCCGGCGAGCGGTCCACCAGGCGTACTCTGATCGTGTCGGGGCCGGTCCCCGGCGCGAGGAGCAGCGCGGCGACCAGGCTCGCGCCGATCACGATTCGATGGCGACCAGCCGGGCTCGCGGCGGGATCCCCGGCTCGAGCTCCATGATCCCCACCGACGGCGGGAGGTCGAACCGCCGCGCCCCCGCGCCGCCGGGGTTCATCACGGTGACCACCTGGTCCACGATGGTGAGCAACGGGCGGTGGGTGTGGCCGTACACCACGATCTCCGCCTCGGGGAAGGCGGCGTGCAGCCTCTCGGGCGTCGGCGAGCCGAACTGGTCGCCGTGGGTGACGACGATGCGGAAGCCGTCCAGCTCCACCCGCGCCACCTGTGGCAGCCGCTCGCGTACGTCCAGGCCGTCGGTGTTGCCGTAGACCGCGGTGACCGGCGCGATGGCCTCGAGCTCCGCCAAGAGGCCGAGCGGGCCGAGGTCGCCGGCATGGAGCACGTGATCCACCCGACGGAACAGCTGGAACACCTCCCGCCGCAGCAGGCCGTGCGTATCCGCGATGATGCCGAGCCTCATCCCTCCCACCGGGGCGCGATCCGGAGGTCGAGACCGAGCTGGTCGAGCACTCGCTGGACCACGAAGTCCACCAGCTCCTCCACCCGGGCGGGCCGGTGATAGAAGCCGGGCGCGGCGGGAAGTACGACGGCGCCGGCTTCGGTGACGGCGACGAGGTTGCGGAGGTGGACGAGCGAGAGGGGGGTCTCCCGGGGGACCAGGATCAGCCGGCGCCGCTCCTTGAGCGTGACGTCGGCGGCGCGCTCCACGAGCGAGCGGCTGGTCCCGCCCGCTATCGCCGCGACCGTGCCCATCGAGCAGGGGCAGATCACCATGCCCGCCGTCGGCTGGGAGCCCGAGGCCGGGAGGGCGCCGCGGTCGCCGTCGGGAAAGTGTCGCACGCTGGACCAGTCGTCCCCGGTGGCGCGCGTTAGCTCCTCGATCGAACCGATCCCGCATTCCGACTTGAGCAGCCGCGCGCCGTGCGCCGTGACGATCAGCCACACCGGAACCCGGCTGGCGGCGAGCACCTCCAGCAGCCGCACGCCGTAGGCCGCACCCGACGCGCCGGTGATGGCGAGCACGAGCGGAGGGCCGTTCACCGACCTCTCCGGTTGGGCGTGGGGGAGCGCAGCGGATGCTTCCGGGTGAGCGGTGAGCGCCGAGCGGTGAGCGGGAGCTTCGGCTGGCCTCGCTCGCCGGCGCTCTCGGGGCGCGCGGGCGGCTTCGGGTCCGGACCGTGGCGCTTGGGGTTCCTCCGCTTCCTGCTCACCGCTCACCGCTCACCATTGAAGCACCCGATCGGCCAGCGCAAAGAGGAATACCGTCACGCTCATCACGCCGTTCATCGTGAAGAACGCGGCATCGAGTCGGGAGAGGTCGCCCGGACGAACCAGCCGATGCTCGTAGACGAGAATCCCCGCCGCGGCGACGAGCCCCGCATAGTATACCGGCCCGAAGCCGGCGCCCCAGCCGAACAGCGCGAGGGCGGGGATCGTGGTCCCGTGCAGGAGCTTCGCCAGCAGAATGCTGCGCGCCTCGCCCAGGCGGACAACCGCGCTCCGCAGCCCCTCACCGCGATCGAACGCCTCGTCGGGGAGGGCGTAGAAGATGTCGAACCCCGCCACCCAGGTCGCGACCGCGAGAGTGATCGTGGCCAGCAGCCAGGCGGGCTCGCTCCAGGCGCCGGTTACCGCGAGCCAGCCGCCCACCGGCGCGATCGCGAGGCTCAGGCCGAGCCACAGGTGCGGCCACCACGTGAAGCGCTTGGCGAAGCTGTACGCGGTGATCCAGCCGAGCGCGAGCGGGCTGAGTGCGAGGCACAGCCGGTTGAGCCAGGCAGCGGCGAGCACGAAGAGCGTGGCGGCCACGAGGACCGACACCCAGGCCTGAGCCAGCGTGAGCGCGCCCCGGGGAAGCTCCCGCTCCCGGGTCCGCGGGTTCCGGGCGTCGTACTCGCGGTCCGCGATCCGGTTGAACCCCATCGCCACCCAGCGCGCGGCGGAGAATGCGAGTACCACGACGAGCACCGTCCGGGTGGTCACCGGCACCCGCACCGACGCGGCGAGCACACCCAGCAGCGCGAACGGCAGGGCGAAGAGGGTGTGGGGGAGCTTGACGAAGCTCGCGTAGCGGGCGAGGAGCGACCCGCCGGCGAACGTCTGGCCCTCACGGGCCGTGGCGCTCATTCGGCCTCCCGACACGCGGCCTGCGTGCCTCGCATCAGGAACTCCGCACCCCGATGTGCAACGCGGTCACGCCTCCGAGAAAGAGCTGGTAGCGCACGTCCCCGAAGCCCGCCGCGGCGATCCGCCGCGCGAGCTCCGGCGGCGCCGGGAACGTGCGGGTCGACGCCGGCAGCCACTGGTACGCGCTCGCGTGCCTGGAGACCAGGCGGCCGATGCGCGGCAGCACGTGCTCGAAGTACAAGAGATACAGCCAGCGAAGCGGCCGCGCTGCCGGCGTGGCCATGTCGAGGATCACGACCCGCGCCCCGGGCTTGAGCACCCGCGCCAGCTCGGCGAGCCCCGCGTCCGGGTCCGCCAGATTCCGCACGCCCCAGCCGATCATCGCTCCATCGAATATCGCCTCGGCAAACGGGAGCTCCAGCGCGTCCGCGTTGACCGGCTCGAGCCTCGCGGCCTTGCCGCGGCCCAGCTCCAGCATCGGGCGCACGAGATCCGCACCCACGATCCGGCCGCGGAACCCCGGCTCCCGCGCGAGGGCCGCGGCGAAGTCGAGCGTACCCGCGCACAGGTCGAGGTAGATTCCTTCCGGCGCCCGCTCCCAGCCCAGGCGCCTCACCGCCTGCCGGCGCCACCTGAGGTCGAGCCGGAGGCTCAGAATCCGGTTCAGCCGGTCGTACGTCGGGGCGATGGCCGCGAACATCGCCCGGACGTAGGCGCGCTTCTCGGCCCCGCCGCCGACCGGTAACTTCTGATCCGAGGCTAACATAGGCGCTCAATGTATCGCCCGGCCGAGCCGCTCCGCAAGCGCGAGACGCCCTGGTGCGACCGCGTAGCGCGGAGCTCGCCGCCCGCACCGATCAGGAGATCGTCGCCCTCGCTCGCGCCGGCGAGGAGACGGCGTACCGTGAGCTGATCCGGCGGTACGAGCGGCCGCTGTTCTCCCTGCTGTACCGGATGGTCCGCGACCGCGAGCTCGCCGAGGACCTGGCGCAGGAGACCTTCATCAAGGCACTGAACGCGATCGAATCCTACCGTCCCGAGTACAAGTTCTCATCCTGGATCTTCAAGATCGCGAACAATGCAGCGATCGATCAGCTGCGCCGCCGGGAGCTCGACACGCTCTCGCTCGAGGGCTCACCGCATGCGGAGACACCGGAGGCGATCGAGGCGACGGCGCTGCAGATCGGTACCCGGCAGGAATCCCCGCTCGATGAGGTGCAGGCGCGCGAGCTCGGCGGCGAGATCGAGGCGGCGATCGGGCGGCTCCGGCCCGAGTACCGCGCGTGCATTCTGCTCCGTCACGTCGAGGGGCGCGCCTATGAGGAAATCGCTGAAATCCTGAGTCTCCCGCTCGGCACGGTGAAGACGTACATCCACCGCGCACGCAACGAGTTGAGACGCCAGTTAGCCCACCTGCGGGAATGAAACCTTCCCGCTTTCCGCATCGTAAAGGGGTCCACTTATGACGGATCGCATCGGCCCGCACCTCACTCCCGACGACCTCGACGTCTGGCTCGCCGGCGGGGTCGCGCCCGCCATGGAGCGCCACATCGAGGAGTGCCCGGAGTGTCTCGCGCTCGTCCGCTCGGAACGGGCGCTGGCGGAGCGGCTCGCCGCCCTGCCGCTCTTCGCCCCGCAGGGCGACTTCGCCGAGCGCGTCATGGCCGCGGTCCGCGTCCCCGATCCGTTCGCCATCCGCTCCCTGCGGACGGCCCGTCGCCGTCTCCTCGCCACCCGCAAGTCGGTCGTGATCGCCGCTTCGCTCGCCGTCATCGTTGTGGGATCCATGGCGGCGAGCGTGGTGTGGACGCTCGCCAACCGCGACACGCTCCTGGCGCTCGGCAGCTGGCTTGGCGCCGAGGCGGCCCAGTGGGCGTGGGTCGCGGTGCGCGGGGCGGCGCTCAATCTCATGGAGCAGCCGTGGTTCTCCGCAGTCCGCGGCCTGCTCGAGGCGCCCGGACGCCTCGCCCTCGCTTCGGCTTTCGGCACGCTGATGTACGTGACCGGGGTGCTCGCCCTACGGCGGCTGCTCGCGGTCCCGGCGCCGACCCGGCGGGTGGCCCATGCCGCGCTGTAGCCGCGGCTTCGCGCTCGCGCTCACCGTCACCGCGCTCGCCGCTGCGTCACCGGCCTGGGCCTGGCCGGGCGACGGCCTGGGCGCGGAGATCGTCGAAACGGTCCGCGACATCGTCCACCAGATCGCGCAGGACCCCGGCCGCCGCCCCCAGGCGATACCCGCGGCCGACAACGGCGCCGCGCCCATCGACCTCTCCGACCTGAGCCGGCCCGAGCGTATCGAGCAGAGCATCCGGCGCGCGGCCCCCGATCCGGGACCCGAAACCCGGCTCACCGTCAGCAACGGCCAGGCTCGCCTCGGCGACTTCTCCATCGGTTCTGACCAGACCATCACGGGACACCTGCTCGTACTCGAGGGTGACGCCAACGTCTATGGCCGGCTGCTGGGAAACCTCGTCACCATGAACGGCGATGTCTTCGTCCACCCCGGCGGCGTGGTGCAGGGCGACATTCTCGCGCTCCACGGCGAGGTCAAGTCCCGGGGCGGCGAGATCGGTGGCGAGGCGAGCGAGCTGACCGGGCCGCCGGTCACCGTCGGCGGCCCGCCTCCCTCGGCGATCGAGCGGATCGGGCTCGGCATTGCGGGGGTGGCGGGCGTGTTCCTCACCCTGCTCGCGCTCGGCTTCGGCCTGGTGCTGTTTGCCCGGCCCAATCTCGAGGTCGTCTCGGACACGGTCACCCATTCGTTCGGGCGCGCACTCGTCACCGGTCTGATAGGACAGATCCTCCTCTTGCCCACGTTCGGCATGCTGGTGGTCGGGCTGGTGCTCAGCGTGGCGGGCATCCTGCTGCTGCCGTTCGCGGTGGTCGTCTACGCGCTGCTGGCCTTCCTGAGCGTGGTTGGCGGCTACCTGGCCGTGGCGCACGCGATCGGCGAAACCTGGACCCGCCGCCGGCTCGCCAGGGGCGCGATGCTCGGCTCGCCCAACAGCTACCGCTATCTCGCCGTGGGTCTGGTCGCGCTGTTCGCCCTCTGGGGTGCGTGGGCGCTGTTCGGGTGGGTGCCGGTCGCCGGCGAGCTGGTGCGCGGGGCGGCGGTGCTCGTCACCTGGCTTCTCGCCACGGTCGGGTTGGGAGCGTCGCTGCTGAGCCGTGCCGGGCTGCGCGAGCATTTCGCGGGCCGACTGATCCCGCCCGAAGCGCTCACCGACGAGTACCTCTGGGCCACGCCGCAGTTCGGCGTGCCCGCCGTGCGCCGCCCCGGCGCACGCAATCCGGAACCGCCGGTCCGGTGAACGCCCGGGTTCTGGCCGCAGCGGCGGCGGGCCTCGTCGCCTGCTCCGGCGTCGGATCGGCCCAGTCGATGCGCCCGTTCTCGACCTTTCGGCAGCTGCATGGCGAGACGCGCCTCGACGCACGCCTCGAGTTCGCGGCCGGCGCCCTCAAGGTGGTGCCTGGGCGCCGCGCCGAGCTGTACCGGATGACCCTGTCGTACGACGCCGAGCGGTTCCTGCCGTTGTCGACCTATGAGGCGGCGGCATCGGCTGTGCGGCTCGGCGTGGAGTCCGCGGCGGGGGCCGGGCTCAGGGTCGTGTCCCGGGAGCGCCTGAGGCAGCGGGCCCTGGTGGAGCTCTCGCCCACGACCGACCTGGACCTCGACCTCACGCTCGGCGCGGGGGAGGCCGAGGTGGATCTCGGCGGCCTGCGCGTGGCGAGCCTCAGGCTCGAGACCGGCGCCAGCCGGGCGAGCATCCGCTTCTCCGCGCCCAACCGTACGCGGTGCAGCTCGGCGGTCTTCGCCGCCGGCGCGGTCGATCTGTCGATTCTGCGACTCGGCAACAGCCGCTGCGACAAGGTGACGGTCGAGGGCGGCGTCGGGAAGCTCACGCTGGACTTCGGCGGAGCCTGGACGATGACGCAGCACGCCGAGCTGACGCTGTCCATGGGCGAGCTGCGACTGCGCCTGCCCAAGCACGCCCCGGTCCGGATCCGGATGGACAGGTTCCTCTCGAGCTTCGACGCCAACGGCCTCGTGCGGCAGGGCAACGCCTTCGTCACGCCGAAGTTCGATCCGGCGATGCCTCACCTGGACATCGCGCTCACCTGCAATGTGGGCGCGGTGCGGATCGAGTGGGTAAATTGACGCCATGTCCCCGCTCGAAACGCTGGGCTGGGCGCTCGGCACCTCGTTCGCATCGGGGCTGAACCTCTACGCCACCGTCGCGACGACGGGGCTCCTCCAGCAGTTCGGCATCATCCAGCTTCCTCCCCCGCTCCAGGTGCTGGCGCAGCCGCTGGTCTGGGGGATCGCGCTCGGCCTCTTCGTCATCGAGTTCGTTGCCGACAAGATCCCGCTGGTAGACAGCGCGTGGGACACCGTCCACACGTTCATCCGCCCGCCCGCCGCCGCGCTCCTCGCGTACGGGGCGTTCGGCGCCGTACCGGAGGCCTGGAGGCTCGGCGCGGCGCTCCTCGCGGGCAGCGTGGCACTGACCTCGCATGGCGCGAAGGCGACGACGCGCGCGGCGGCCAACGCGAGCCCCGAGCCGTTCAGCAACTGGATCCTGAGCCTCATCGAGGACGCGATCGCGGTCGGGCTGGCGTGGCTTGCGGCGGAGCACCCGGTGATCACAGGCGTGATCGTGGTGCTGCTGGTGATCGGGTGCGTCGTGCTGATATGGAAGCTGTTCGGGTTCTTCCAGCGGGTCCTGGCCCGCCTGCGCGGCGCCCCAGCGGCAGCGGGTGAGGGAGGCGGCGGCGGGTGAGTCAGCGCGCCGCCACCGGGGCGCCGATGCCCACACCGAGGCGCGCCGCCGCCGACCCGTCCCGCACCGCGATCTCCAGCGCACCGTCAGACCCGGCGAGCGCCACGAGCGCGCCCGGCGCGACGTCGCCGAACGTCCAGCGCACCGGCCCGACGTCCACCCCCTGCACCGCGACCGAAGCGCGCGCGCCGAGCTCGGCAGCCGGAAGATTCGTCACCAGGGTGCCGAAGCGGTCCACGTAGATCACCTCGCCCACCAGCGCGTCCCCGTCGCGGTAGGCCCGCGGGAGCGCCAACCGCACCGGAGCGCGGCCCGGCGGGGCGCCGAGCGACCCGAGCGTCGCCCCGCGCGCCAGCGCCGCGGCGGCCGGCGCGAAGAGATCACGGCCATGGAACGTGGCCGGCGCCGACAGCGGCACCGGAAGCGCCACGAGCGCGAGGGCGGGGTCGTCCAGGACGGGCGTGAACAGCCCGTTGTCCGGGCCCACGAAGTAGTGGCCGTGCGCGCGGAGCGCGAGCGCCGACCGCGCCGTACCCACGCCCGGATCGACCACTGCGAGGTGGACCGTCCCGGAAGGGAAGCGGTGCCAGGCGCGGCCGAGGACGTACGCGGCCGCGCCAATGTCTCCGGGAGCGATGTCGTGGGTGATGTCGGCGAGTACCGCGCCGGGCGCGCGGCTCAGCAGCACCCCCCGCACCTCGGCGACATACGAGTCACGCGTACCGAAATCGGTCAGGAGGGTGATGACGGGCATCGGGACCCATCCGCTCATCCTCGCAGGATCGGCAGCTCCACGGTGCGCCCGCCGGCCTCGCGGACCAGCACGTCAGCGATCGCCCGCAGCGTGACCGCCGCCGGGCTGTCCGGCTCGGCCACGACCACCGGGCGCCCCGCGTCCGCGTGCTCCGCCAGACGGGGCTGGAGCGGCACCTCGCCGAGCAGCGGGACGCCGAGCTCCTCTGCCAGGCGCCGCCCGCCGCCCGAGGCGAAGAACTCGATGCGCCGGCCGGTGTCGGGATCGGTGTACCCGCTCATGTTCTCCACTACGCCGAGCACGGGTACCCCCACCCGCTCGAACATGCGCGCTCCGCGCAGCGCGTCGCCCACCGCGACCTCCTGGGGGGTGGTCACGATGACAGCACCCGAGACGTGGGTGGATTGCACCAGCGAGAGCTGGGCGTCTCCCGTGCCCGGGGGCAGATCGACGATGAAGTAGTCGAGGCGGCCCCAGTCCACGTCGCGCAGGAACTGCTGCACCACCTTCATGATGATGGGCCCGCGCCAGATCGCGGGCGCGTCGCGCTCGACCAGCAAGCCGAGCGACATCAGCCGGACGCCGTACGCCTCGAGCGGCTGGATCCGGCCGCCGAACACCGGCGGCCGCTCGAAGGCACCGAGCATCCGCGGGATGTTGGGGCCGTAGACGTCCGCATCCATGATCCCGACCGCGTACCCCGCCTCGGCGAGGGCCACGGCCACGTTCGCCGCGACGGTGGACTTCCCCACCCCGCCCTTGCCCGACGAGATCGCGATGATCCGGCCGAGGTTCGGCTGCTCGGCCGGCATCGGCGGCGGCACGTTGGCCGGGACGGTGCCGGGCGGCCCATGGGTTGCCTTGGCGGCCCCCCCCGGGTCACTCACGGTGATCTTCACGTCCTCGCGCCGCACTCCCTCCACCGCGGCCACCGCCGCGCGGGCCTCGCGCACCAGCGTGGCCGGGTCCTCCCGCGAGAGCAGGAACGTGAACGACACGCCGCCCTCCGGCGTGACGGTGAGATCGCGGATCATTCCGGCCGACAGGAGGTCGGTGTCGAGGCGCGGGTTAGGGATCCGCGCGAGCGCGGCGGTGACCCGGGCTTGGAGGGAGTCGGCCACGAAAGGCTCAGACGGCTTCGACTGACTTGACCTCGGGGACCAGCTGGCGGAGCCGGGCCTCGATCCCCTGCTTCAGGGTGACGGTCGATGCCGAGCAGCCGTGACAGGTACCGCCGAGCCGGAGCAGCAGCCGCCCCTCCCCCTCGTCGAAGTCCACCACCTCCACGTGTCCGCGGTGGGACGAGATGTAGGGACGCAGGGTGTCCAGTGTGCGCTCGATGCGATCGATGATGTCCATGGCGGCCGCGCTGCTAATTCCTACTGTTTATATCGGCAATATACGGTGGCGAACGGGGGCAACTCAACAGCGCCCGTTCTCGAGGTACGCGCGCGCCGCCTGCAGCACCGTCGCCTGCACCTCGGCGAGGGAGCCGGGCAGCGCGAGGCCGGCGGCCTTGGTATGCCCCCCGCCGCCAAACGCCTTCGCGAACGCCGCCACATCCACCGGCCCCACCGACCGGAGCGAGACCTTCACCCGGCCCTGGGAGACCTCCCGGAAGAGGAGCGCCATGCGGACGCCCTCGACGGACCGGGGGAACTCCACCACTCCGTCGAGATCGTCGGAGGTGAGCCCGAACCGCTCGATGGCCCCGGGCGGGACGGTGACCCAGGCGAGCCCGATCTCCGGCTCCACCACCAGGGTCTGCAGCGCCTCGGCGAGCAGGCGCGGCCGACCCTCCGGCGCGCGGGCGTACACGTCGAGGTAGATCGCCTCGGGGTCGAGCCCGGTCTCCAGCAGCTCGGCGGCGATGCGGAGCGTGCGCGGGTGGGTGTTGCTGAACCGGAACCCGCCGGTGTCGGTGAGGATCGCGACGTAGAGTCCCCGCGCCGCCGCCTGCTCGATCGGCCACCGGTTCGCGACGGCGATCTCGAAGACCAGCTCGCCGGTGGCCGCCGCGCTCGGATCCACGTAGCGGGGACCGGGCGGGAGCACGCCCTCGCTGATGTGATGGTCGATGCAGGCGACCGGCACACCCCGATCCCGTACCGTGTCCGACAGCATGCCCAGCCGACCGAGATCCGAGATGTCGAGCACGGCGATGACGTCGGCCCGGCGGAGCTCCTTCACCGCCTCGGACGTGCGGTCCACTCCGGGCAGCTCGTCGAACAGGAAGCGGAAGCGCGACGGCGTGGGCGTCGGGTTGGTGACGCAGACCTCGAGCCCGCGGGCGCGGAGCAGGTGCGCCAGGGCGGCCTCGCTGCCGAGGCCATCGCCGTCAGGATTCACATGGGTCGTGAGGCAGACGCGTTGCCCGGGCTGGAAGACCCCGGCGAGCGCGATTGCATCGGCCATCTCCTGCGGACTGAGCGGCATAGGGGGAAGATACGCGGGCCGAGGAAACCTTTCACCTCTTGCGTCCCACGACCGAGTGCCGCCGCCCGTACAGGAAGTAGATCGCGAGGCCCAGTGCCATCCAGATGATGAGCCGCGCCCAGGTGTCGGGTGGGAGCCCCCACATGAGGTAGAAGCACGCGAGGATCCCCGCGGCGGGGACCAACGGCACGAGGGGTGTGCGGAAGGGCCGGGGACGATCGGGATCGGTGTACCGCAGCACCAGCACGCCGGCGCACACGATCGCGAAGGCGAGCAGCGTTCCGATGGACACCAGCTCCCCCAGCAGCCCGATCGGCAGGAGTCCGGCGAACGCCATCGCGAACACGCCGGTGAGGAGGCTGGCGATCCACGGCGTCTTGAACTGCGGGTGCACCCGGCTGAAGATCGGCGGCAGCAAGCCGTCCTTGGACATCGTGTAGAAGATCCGCGGCTGGCCCAGAAGCATCACCAGGATCACGGACGACAGCCCGGCGATCGCGCCGATCTTCACGATCGGCCGGAGCCAGGCGAGGGCGGGGCCCGCGGCGTCGATGCCCACGGCGATCGGGTCGGGAACGTTGAGCTGGGTGTACTTGACGATGCCGGTGAGCACGAGCGCGACCGCGATGTACAGCACGGTACACACCGCCAGCGAGCCCAGGATACCGATCGGCATGTCGCGTTGCGGCCGCTTGGCTTCCTGGGCCGCCGTGGACACCGCATCGAAGCCGATGTAGGCGAAGAAGATGACGCCGGCGCCGCGGACCATCCCGCTCCAGCCGAACTTGCCGGGGCCCTGCTCGGGCGGGATGAACGGAACCCAGTTCTCCCGGTTCACGTACGCGAGCCCGAACCCGATGAAGAGCAGGACCACCGTCAGCTTGATCACGACCACGACGTTGTTGAACGTGGCCGACTCGCTGATGCCGATGATCAGGAGAATGGTGATGAACCCGACGATGAACATCGCGGGGGCGTTGATGATTGCCCCGGTGCTGGTCCAGCCCTCGGTGAAGAGCCGCCAGACGTTCCACCCCGCGTCGGGGGGCGTCGCGTGCGCGTAGGGGGCCGAGGTGTAGGCGGCGGGAATGGTGATCCCGAGGTCCCGGAGGAACGACACCACGTAGCCGGACCAGCCCACCGCCACCGTCGAGGCGGCGAAGAGGTACTCGAGGATCAGGTCCCACCCGATGATCCAGGCGAAGAGCTCGCCCAGCGTCGCGTAGCCGTAGGTGTACGCGCTGCCGGCGATGGGGATCATCGACGCGAACTCGGCGTAGCAGAGCCCGGCGAAGGTGCAGGCCGTGCCTGCGAGCACGAACGACACGACGATGGCCGGCCCCGCGTAGCTCGCCGCGGCCTGCCCGGTGAGGACGAAGATGCCCGCGCCGATGATCGCGCCGATGCCGAGGGTGACCAGGTTGACCGGGCCGAGCGCGCGCTTCAGGCTGTGGTCCGCGGCGACTTCGGCCTGCAGGGCGGTGACGTCCTTCCGACGGAAGAGGCTCATACGGTATCCGGGTTGGCGGGAATCACGCGGCGGGTCGCCGGACGGACGCGGCGATCTCGCGCTGGAGCACGCTGTGTCTGCGGCCGTAGCCGAAGTAGATCAGGAACCCGATCAGCAACCAGACGAGCAGCCGCAGCCAGGTGTCGGCCGGCAGTGTGAGCATGAGGCCGAGACAGCAGGCCATGCCGAGAATCGGCACGAGCGGCACCCAGGGGGTGCGGAAGGGGCGCTCGAGATCCGGACGCTTGTGTCGCAGGACCCAGACCCCGCCGCACACCAGGACGAACGCGAGCAGCGTCCCGATGTTGACGAGCTGCCCGAGGATCTGGATCGGGAAGAGGCCGGTGAAGATCGCGACGGCGACGCCGGTATACATCGTCGCGAGGTAGGGGGTGCGGAACGTCGGGTGGACCCGCCCGGCCCACGAGCCCAGCAACCCGTCGCGGGACATGGCGTAGAAGATCCGCGACTGGCCCAGCAGCATCACGAGGATGGTCGAGCTGAGGCCGAGCACGGCGCCGACCGTCACGACGGGCCGGAACCAGGCGAGCTGGGGGACCCGTTCGACGACCGTGATGACGGGGGAGGGGACGTTGAGCTCGGTGTAGGAAACGAGACCGGTGAGGACCAGCGAGACCAGCACGTACAGCACGGTACAGATCGCCAGCGAGCCCAGGATCCCGACCGGCAGGTCGCGCTGAGGGCGCTTCGATTCCTGCGCCGCCGTGCTCACGACGTCGAAGCCGATGTACGCGAAGAAGATCAACCCCGCCCCGCGGAGCACGCCCGACCAGCCGAAGGTGCCCCACTCACCGGTGTTCGGCGGAATGAACGGCCGCCAGTTGGCGGCCTTCACGTAGAGGAACCCGAACACGACGAAGAGCACCAGCACGCCGACCTTGACGGCGACGATGAAGCTGTTGAAGCCCGCCGACTCCCGGATGCCGATGACGAGGATGGCCGTGATGGCCAGGATGATGAACACGGCCGGCAGGTTGACCACCGCCCCCGAGGCGTGCCACCCCGGCGCTGCGCATCCGGCCGCGGCCTGCGCCACCTGCGCCGCCGAACAGTGGACGAGCGGGGCGGAGGTCAGCGCCGCCGGCATCTGCAGCCCGAGCAGGTTCATCAGGCTCACGAAAGTCGCGGACCACCCGACCCCCACGGTCGCGGCGCCCATCGCGTACTCGAGGATGAGGTCCCACCCGATGATCCAGGCGACGAGCTCACCCAGCGTGGCGTAGGAATAGGTGTAGGCGCTCCCCGCGACCGGTACGGCGCTCGCCATCTCCGCGTAGCAGAGCCCGGCGAACCCGCAACCGACGGCCGCCACGAGCATCGAAATGGCGACGGCTGGGCCGGCGTGGAGCGCCGCGGCGACGCCGGTCAGCACGAAGATGCCGGCCCCGACGATGGCGCCGATGCCCAGCGTGGTGAGGTCGAACGGCCCCAGCGTCCGGCGAAGCGTGCGCTCCCCGATCGCATCCGCTTCGGCGCGCAAGGCAGCGATGGACTTGGTGGCCCAGAGGGTCATCCGGACTCCGCGGGTCGGGGCGATAACAGCAGTGAGCAGTGAGCGGTGAGGGGTGAGCGTTGAGCAGGCCGGACCTGCGGCGCCCACTGCTTACTGCTTACTGCTCACTGCTCACTGCTTA
>DASUAH010000271.1:0-2835 GCA_035763885.1 Gemmatimonadales bacterium | reverse complement strand
GCCAAGAGCTTGACCACGCGGCGGTGCGGCGGGAATAGGCGCACCACCGCGAGGCGCCAGCGCAGCGCGCGCTCGAGGTCGAACCGGGGCTCGGCCGCGGGGAGTGGAACCGGCGGGACCGCGCCGGCGAGCCACCCGGCCGCCATCAGCCACGCGGCCGCGCTGGCGGGGTCGGGGACCTCGGGCGAAACCAAACGTCGTCCGATTTCCCGCCAGTCGATCTCGGCGTCGCCGGCCCAGATCGCGGCGCCGTCCAGCAGGAACCGAAGCCGAAACGCATCGAAGCGGTTCAACAGGGCGTGCGTAAGCCCGTGCCAGAAGAGCTCCGTGGCTGGCGGGACGCTGGCTTGCAGGCCCGCCCGCTCGACTGAGTGGCATGCCGCGGTGGCGCGCCGCCAGGCCTCCTCCGGCGGGACGGCGGGGGATGTGGAGGTGTGCAGCTCGACCGCGACACGAGACCGGTCCCACAGGGGAGGGAGGTGGAAGTGCTGCGGACTGATCGCGCCGGGCCGGCGGGCGAACTCATATCCGGATGCGCGGAGGCAGTCCCACGCGGCGCGCGCCCGCGATGCCGGAACGAGCACGTCGACATCGTGCGTCGCCCGCGCGTCGGCCAGCGGACACCAGGCGGCAGCGCTGCGGCGCGCCGCCCCTTTGAGCAGCACCGAGGGGACGCCTTCGGCGGCGAGCACGTGCAGGACCGCGTCCGTCTGCTCGTCCACCAGCATGTTCTGCGCCGCCGCCGCCCGGGCGCTCCCTGCCAGCTCCATGGTGAAGCCGGGTTCCGGGGCGTCCGTTGCTTCGAGCTGCTGCAACCGGCGCCACAGCCAGAGCGAGCATTGCTCGAATTCCACCAGCCGGTCGAGCCCCTGCGTGGGAATCGCGGCCCAGGCCGCTCGCAGCCGTTCCGGCTCCGGCCCGTCACGGAACCGGAGCGTCTGCAGCAGCACCTCGGCCGGATGCATGGCTACGCGCCGGGACGCGCGCTCTCCGGAAAGCGGGCGATGACCGCGTGGACAGCCGCCGCTTCCAGCTCGCGCTCCAGATATGGTGCCCCGTCTCGCACCAGCCACGCGTGCGCCGCCAGCGCGCCGGCATGGTCCCGGCGCACGCCGATCCAGATCTCGACCGGCCGACCCGCCCTCCGCAGCAGATGGTACAGCACGGCGGCGCGCTTCAGGCAGGTGCGGTGCCACGGCCCCGGCAGGCGGGCGAGCAGGCGGTCCACCCAGCGGGCGAGCGACACGTCGTGAACGCCGGCGCGAGGCGGGACCCGGCGCGGCGGGCGGCCGATCCAGGACATCAGGCGGGCGAACGACGCGACGTCGAGGAGCGGCGGAATCACGATCGCGGCGACCGCGGCTCGCAGGCGCCACTGCAGCGGGAGCCGCGGTGTCACGACCCGCTCTCGGCCAGCAGGACGTCGGCGTCGCGGCAGCGGGCGAGAAACGCGCGCACGGTCGCCTCCGCCCAGTCCGCCGTCACGTCATAGCGCTCACACAGCGCGCTCACCAGCTCGTCCACGGTGCGCGGAGACTTGAGCGCCTCGAGGATCGCCAGGCCGCTCTCATTCACGCTGAAGTATCGGCGCGTGCCGAGGTGCAGCACGACGCCCTCTCCTTCCAGCGCGGTGAGCCGCAGGTCGGGGTGGCGGCGGTAGCGGAGGGTCATGCCACGAGAGCGGCCAGGCGGGCGGGATGCGCGAACAGATCCCGTCCCAGCATCACCCGGTAGCTCTGCGCCTGGCGGGCCAGGCTGGCGAGCAGCTCGAGATGGTGCTGCGCGAACTCGGGCTCGAGCATCACCCACGCCGACCAGCGAATCAGCTCGGTGAGGGCCTCGCGCCGCGCCAGGGGCTCCGCTCGCGTGACGAGGGTGCGCTCGGCCACCGACGTGAACAGGATGACTCGCGGCTCGGCTCGAGAGACCCACCGACCGCCAAGGTCCTCCGGCCAGTACCCGACCTTGCGCCGCTCGGGCAGCTGCACGGTGCCGCGACGGCGGAGCAGCAGGTGGCCGCCGGGCCGCAACGCGATCGGCTGGCGCAACCCAACCGCCGCCACATTCGCCGCCGCGCCCGTGAGGAACGCGACGTCGTCGGTGCCGACCTCCCAGCCGCACGCGGCCAGCAGGGCGGCCGTCGTGGACTTTCCGGCGTGCGCGTCGCCGGCGATCAGCCACCCGCGGCCGCGCGGGTCGACGGCCGTCGCGGCGTGGATGTGGTGCCATCCCCGGCGGCGCAGCAGAAAGATGAGGACGGTGAGGAGAAAGGTCCGGAGGCACTCATGGATCCGGGCGGCGGCGGCAGCGGAGAGGGTCACGTACGCGGTGGTCTCTCCAGGCGGCAGCAGCGCCACAGCCGGCGCCGCTGTCCACTCGATGCGCACACCGCGGCGGGGTGCGCCCGACCGCACGAGCACGCCCGGCTGCTCGAACACTGCTCCCCCGGACTCGTTGTCGGGCGGCGGTTGGGCGATCCGCACGTCGAGCGCCAGCGGGCCGGGCGGATCGAGCCGCCCCTCGTCAAGCCACGCTCTCAGGGCGGTCTGGACCGTGGGCTCGGCGCACACGAGGTCGATGGACGAAGCCATGGATCCGATTCGGCCCCCAGAATGGCAACGCGCGTCAGGCCGGTCACAGCACCCTGACGCGCGTGTGCGGTGGCTGGACCGCGGGGCG
The DNA here is from genome assembly GCA_035763885.1 of Gemmatimonadales bacterium. Classification (GTDB taxonomy): domain Bacteria; phylum Gemmatimonadota; class Gemmatimonadetes; order Gemmatimonadales; family GWC2-71-9; genus DASQPE01. The sequence goes on along the minus strand of DASUAH010000271.1, from coordinate 156 downwards.
GTCAGTGTCCGCGAAGGCGCTTCGCGTTGGTCTCCTTCAACACCAGCTTCCGATGGATCATCAACGCCTCCCTCCTTGCTGCGTGAGTCGCGTCGCGCTGGTGCGCGCGGCCGCAACAGGCCTTAAGCGCCGCAAGAACGGCGCCGCACGCCGCTC
>DASUAH010000270.1:0-31436 GCA_035763885.1 Gemmatimonadales bacterium | reverse complement strand
CGTCAGCCGCGCTCGGGGCCTGGAACTCGGATGCGGTCGACACGTTCAGCACGATCTCTTCCGCCCGCTCGAAGCGGAATGAGTCGATCTCGGGCAGCGGCGGCGCGGCGAATTCGGTCGTCTCCGCCTCGGACCCGCCCGGCTCCGCGGCCGGTGCCGGCTCGGCCTCGGTCCGCAGCGTGTCGGAGAAATCCGGGAATAGCGCCGCTCCCCCAGGGCCTGCGGCCTCGTCTTCGACCGGCGCGACCCAGGCCGCGGGCACCGGCGTTTCTTCCGGCTCATCGCCCCCGCCCGAGGCGGCAGGCTCGGCGGCAGGCTCGGCGGCAGGCTCGGCGGCAGGCTCAGCGGCAGGCTCGGCGGCGGCCTCGAGACCGAAGCCGCGGGGTGCCTCCAAGGGCTGCTCCCCAGCAGCCTCGGCCAGCGGCGGCGCGTCCAGTCCGACCGGCGTCTCCACCGCCGGCGTCACGCTCTGGACCGCGCGGATGCGCGCCAGCTGCTCGCGGGCTTCGTCGTTGCTCCGGTCGACCGACAGCAAGGTTTCGAGCCAGCGTTCGGCCTCGTGCGGGCGCGACTGGCGCTCGGTGATGTCGGCCAGCGCCTTCAGCGCGATGACGTTCTCGGCGTCGAGCGACAGGACATGGCTGAAGGCGCGCTCCGCCGCCTCCAGATCGTTCAGGTCCAAGTGGCACCGCCCGAGGACGATGTTGGCGGGGATGTAGTCCGGATGGCGCTCGAGGCCGGGGAGCAGGATCTCGAGGGCGCGGCGGGGGTCCTTCTGCTTGCGATAGGCTTCGGCGAGGGGCGCGAAGGTCAGCCCCTGGGGGTTGTCGCGCCAACGGCTCTCGAGTTTGGCGATTTCGCTGGTGGACATCCCGGTCCGGGGCTGAAGCCAAGGTGGCGCACGGAAACGGCTTAAGTTGTTGCGGGGCTTCGTCGGAGAGTAGCGCTCCGACGCGGGCGTGTCAACCGCTTCCCGCCCGCCGCCGTGCTTGAGGTTTCGTGTTGCCGGGCTTAAGCTTATGGCTCTTTTTCGCGCTCTCGGAACCGACCGATGATGAAGTTCGTGCGTGGCATGGCGGGCAAGGTGGCAGGCGCTGTCTTCGCCTTCCTCATGATCATCTTCATGCTGACCTCCGTGGATTGGGGCACGTTCACCGGGTCCAGGACGGCGGGCCGGGTCAATGGCGACCGGATCGACGCCCGGGTGTACGAGCGGGAGGTCCAGCGCATCATCGACGCGCGCCAGCGCCAGACGCCCGCGAGCCTCGGCTACGACGACTACGAGCAGGTCCGCGACGAGGTGTGGAACGAGTTCGTCACCGAGCAACTGCTGCGCGACGAATACAATCGGCGCCACATCGGCGTGTCCGACGACGAGGTCTTCGAGGCGATCCGGAGCAATCCCCTGCCGGAGTTCTACCAGCTCCCCGAGTTCCAGACCGACAGTCAGTTCGACATGGCCAAGTACCAGAAGTGGCTCGGGTCGAGCGTGGCGCAGCAGTTCCTGCCCACGATGGAAGCGCAGTACCGGACCCAGATCGAGCGGGCCAAGCTCTTTCGCGCCATCACCGCGGACGTCTACCTCCCGGATCCGGCGCTCTGGGAGCGGTACCGCGACGAACACGAGCGGGTGAAGATCCGGCTCGCCGCGGTGGTCTCGCGCACCGCCGTTCCGGACTCGGGGGTCGCGGTGACGCCGGCCGAGATCGAGCGCTACTATCGCGAGCACCGCAAGGAGCTGGAGCGTCCCAAGACGGTCTTCTCGAGCTACGTCTCGGTCCCGCGCGTGCCCGACGCGTCGGACACGGCGGCCGCCCGCGCGCGCGCCGACACGCTGCGGCAGGAGATTCTCGCGGGCACCCCCTTCGCCGAGGTGGCGAAGCGCGAATCGGCCGACACGGTCTCCGGCCGTCAGGGGGGCGATCTCGGCGAATGGACCAAGGGTGCGTTCGATCCCGCCTTCGATTCGGCGGCGTTCTCGATGCCGCTCCGCAAGCTCTCCGAGCCGGTGCTGTCCCAGTTCGGGTTCCACCTCATCGAGGTGCTGGAGCGGAAAGGCAACAAGGCGAAGGCGCGGCATGTGCTCGTGCCCATCGAGATCACGGGCGATCACCGCGAGCGGCTGGACGCGATGGCGGACTCGCTCGACCGGCTGGCCACCGATCGGCTGGATCCGGCGGCGCTGGATACGGTGGCGCGCGCGCTGCGCCTGCAGATCGGCACGGCGGCCCCGCTGCGGGCCGGCGACCGGATGCGGGTCGGCATCCTCACGCTGCCCGATGCCGGCGTGTGGGCGGCGCGGGCCAAGGCGGGCCAGATCAGCCCGATCATCGAGACGCCGGTCGGCATGTACGTGTTCCGGGTGGACAGCATCCGCGAGGGCGGCCTGCCGCCGCTGGACCAGATCCGCGATGAGGTCGCGCAGCGCGTTCGGGACGAGAAGAAGACCGCCAAGGCGCGAGCCATCGCGCAACAACTGGCTCAGCGCATCGACGGCGGGGCGTCGCTCCCGGCGGCCGCCGACTCTCTCGGCCTGCCGCACGACGTCTACGGGCCGCTCACGCGGACCGACGCCCCGATCTCCAGTCCCGCCGTGGTCGGCGCCGCGTTCGGCGTGGAAAGGGGCAAGCACAGCGGGGTGATCGAGGCCCGGGACGGATTCTACGTGCTCGAGGTGCTCGACCACACGCCGGCCGATTCGGCGGCCTTTGCCAGGGACCTGGAGCAGTTCCGGCTCCGCGCGCTGCAGGAGGCGCGGCAGGAGCGGGTGCAGAACTACGTGGCTGGGCTGCGGAGCACGGCCGACATCGTCGACGACCGGGCGAAGCTGTTCGAGGCCGCGGAGCGGGCGCGGGCCACGACGGGGAGCTAGGCTCGTCGCTTATTACTGCGACAGCCTCTTCGGCTCCCCGCTCGTCGGCGCCGGCTGGTTGCCGGCGTCGATCTGCCGAGTCGCGCCGGGACGCTCGTCCGGGTTCCCCATGATCGCGTCCTGCGTGTCGGACAGACTGCGCTTGAACTCGCGGATGCCCTTGCCGATGCTGGCGCCGACCTCGGGCAGTCGCTTTGCCCCGAAGAGGAGCAGCACGACCACCAGAATGAGCATGATTTCGGTGAAGCCGAGGTTCGCCATGCGACCTCCTCAGAAGAGAGACCGGGCGATCAGGTAGGCGATCACCACTCCGATCACAGCCAGGGGCGACACGTCGAACCCGATGGGACCCAGGGTGAAGTTTACCACCAGGAGGTCGACGGAGATAGGGCCGAACGTGGGCGCGACCGACCAGGTGAAGACGTTCTTGGCCGCGCTGTCGGGCAGCCAGCGCCGGGCAAAGGCCGTGAGGAAGCCGCCGAACACGAAGCCGGCGATGAGCACACCGAGGTAGAAGCCGGGGCGGCGGGGTCCGCTGGCCATCTAGCGTTTGCGGTCGAGGACGTAGGCGATGCTCGCCCGGAGCGCGTCGCGCGCCGGCGAGGAGGACAGGCGATCGAGTTCCGCGTCGGCCTGCTCGCCGAGTTCCTGCGCCCGGCTGCGGGCGTAGTCCAGCCCACCGGCGCGTGCCACGGCCGCGATCACTTCGGCGATCTGGTCGTCGGTCGGATCGGGAGCATACAGCAGCCGCTCGACCGCACGGCGCTCGGGCTCGTCCATGCGGGGAAGCGCGGCGATCAATGGCAGGGTGACCTTGTGCTCCCGGAGATCCGAGCCGGACGGCTTGCCCAGCACGGCAGCCTTCTCCGTGTAGTCCAACAGGTCGTCCACGATCTGGAACGCCATGCCGAGTGCGTCGCCGAAGCGCCGGAGCGCCTCCCGCTCAGCGGGCGGCGCGTCGAGCCCGCCAACCTCGGCGGCGCCCGACAGCAGCGAGGCGGTCTTGGCCCGAATCAGGAGATCGTACTGCGCCTCTGAATAGCTCATTCGGTCATGGGCCAGGAGCTGCCGCATCTCGCCCACGGTCATCTCGTTGGTGACGCGGCCCAGCACGCGCAGCGGCTCGAGGTCGCCGAGCCGCACCAGCTCGATCACGGCGCGGGAGTACAGGTAGTCCCCCATGATCACCGAGACCTGGTGACTGAATAGCGAGTTGATGGTCGGCATCCCCCGCCGCAGCACCGAGTGATCGACCGAATCGTCGTGCACCAGGGTCGCGAGATGGATGAGCTCGATGACGGCGGCGAGGGTGATCGCGGTCGAGCGCGGGCCGCCGGTCGCCTCGTCGGCGAGCAGGACGATCGTCGGGCGGAAGAGCTTCCCCTGCATCTGAAGCAGGTGGGAGTTGACCTCCCGGATCAGCTCGAATTCGGCTTCGACGATCCGGCGCAGCTCTTTCTGGACCCGGTCGAGGGCCGGGCGGACCGGGGCCTGCACTGCGGCCAGTGTGGCGGGCGCGACGTTCGAGCTCATTGGCGTCCCGCGCCGAGCCGCTGCATCCGCTCGCCCAGGTCCATGAATCGAATGTCCACCGCGAGCGCCCGCTCGTAGGCGCCCAGCGCCTCCGCGAGCCTGCCCTGCGCCTCGCGGGCGCGTCCCAGCCAGTAGAGCAGGCCGATCTTGTCGTCGTCGCCGCCACCTAGAGTGTCCACGGCCCGCCGGAGGACCGTTTCGGCGATGGCGAACTGACCCTTGTCGTAGAACGCCGTGCCGAGCGCCTCCGACGTGCGGAGGCGCCCCTCCGGCGCCCGCAGCGCCTTCTGGAATTCCGCGATGGCCTCGTCCAGCAGGCCCATCTCCTTGAACGCCACGCCCAGGTCGTAGTGCGATTGGTAGTCGTCGAGGTCGATGTTCTCCTCGATGCCACGTTTGAACGCGGCCAGGGTTTCCTCGAAGTTCCGCTGTTCGTCGTCGGTCGGCTGGGTGCCCCGCACCCGGATGCGGGTGTCCCGCGTGACGCCCTCGTCGATCACGAGCGAGCCGAGGTCCACGAAATCACCGCGCGGCTGGCCGGCCAGCGGGCTGGCGGCCTGCTCGCCGCCGCCCGGCGGGCCGCTGGCCCGGCGGCCCGCCTTCAGGGCCTCGAGTGCCGCTCGGGCGGTCGCGTTCGCCGGCTCGTGATCCACCACGCGCTGATAGACCGCTTCCGCCTTGTCGCTCTCGCCGAGGCGGTGCAGCACGTCAGCGAGCGCGAGGTACGCGTCGATCAGACGCGCCTTGTCCCCGGTGCGGTAGGCGAACTCCACGAGCTTCTGGTAGTGGCGGATCTCGTCCGGCGCGAGGGTGATCACGAGCGCCGTCACCTCGCCCGCCACGTCCCACGCCTCCTGCAGCTCGTAGGCCTGCGCGGCGATCTCCAGCTCCTCGATCGCCCGCTCGGTCTCGCCGAGCCGCACCAGCTCGTCGGCGAGCGCGCGGTGCGTGGCCGCGTCTTCGGGCCGGTCCGCCACCGCCTGCTCCAGCACACCCAGCCCCACCGGCCCGGCGGCAGCCGGGGACGGCGGCGCGGCTGGCTCGGAGACGACCTCGATCAACGCGAGCTCCGAGGGGGAGGGCTCGATCAGATCGAGGTGCTCAATCGTGAGCTCGGCCGGCCCGCGCGCAGCCGGGGCCGGCTCGGTCAGACTCGCGGCCAGCTCCTCGGAGAGATCCAGACCGGGATCGCTGACGATGCTCGAGAATCCCGCCGTGTCCTCCGCTACCCGCTCGAACCCGACGTCGCCGGTCTCCAGTCCCTCCAGCGGTGTCGTTTGGAACTCGATCGTCTCCGTCCGCTCGAGCGTCACGTCCAGCGGCGGAGCGGCCGCGCCTCCTTCGCCCGGGTCGAGCTCGAGCCCGGCGACGAGCGGAACCACCTCAGCGCCCTGGTCAGGGGGCGCATCGAGCAGCGTGGACTGGAACCCGCCCACCGACTCGCTGGGCGACGGCTCGATGACCAGCGCCTCGGCCCCCATCAGCCCGTCGGTGCGCAGCAGGTCGTCGGTCGCCGCAGAGGCCGGCTCGATGAGCGACGCCAGCGGCTCGGGCTCCGGCATCGCGGGCCCGGCCGGTGCGGAAGCTGCGGCGCCGAAACCGGTATCCAGGAAGATCAGGTCGCCGGCGCCCGACGCGCCGCCCGCCGTGCCGTCGAGCGCCGGCTCCAGCCGCTCGCGCGTGCGCCGCGCCGCCACCGCATCGCCCTTGGCCTCCAGATCGGCGCAGAGCCTTTCCAGCTGCTCGTGCGCCTCCTCCGCCCGCTGCGACGCACGGAGCAGCTCCACCAGCATGAGACGGATCTCCTGGCTGCCGGAGAACTGGTCGGCGAACTCCTTGACGGAGGCGAAGGCCTCGTCCAGCTGCCCCTGCGCGTTCATCCGCTCGAGGAACTCGAGCAGATTGCGCTTGGCCTCGATGACGACGTTCTTGCGGGCGTGGAGCTGGGCGAGCTTGAGGTAGGTGTGGGTGCGCCCGGGGTTGACCCGCAGGATCTTGCCGCAGAGCGCGATGGCGTTGTTGAAGAACCCCTGGTCGGCGTAGAGGTCGACAGCGCGCTCGTAGGCCCGTACGGCGGCCTGGGTGTCGTTGACTTTCAGGTAGAGATCGCCGACCCGGTTGTAGAGGGAGAGGTCCGGCGCGGCGTCGCCTTTGCCGGACTCCATCTGCTGGATGGCCTTGAGATAGGCCTCGATTGCCTTACGCCAGTCCTCCTTCTGCTCGAACTTCCGCGCCGTATCCTTCAGCTTTTCCAGGCTCATGCGGCTCGGGACGGCAGGGGGAAAAGACGATGGGGCTTGGACTTGAAATAGTATCGGCGAATGTGGGCGGGAAGCAAGCATTGGGGGCCTCCGAGCCCCCTAGCGGGGTGGCCAGGCCCCGGTGCCCGGCTGGGCCGCCGCCCCGCCTGGATCCAACTCCCCCCGGGCCACCGCTGCGGCGAGCCGCTCGAGATCGGGCGTCGGGGGGCGGTCGGCTTCCAGGGGCGCGATCCCCGGGCTGAGCCCCCGCAGCAGTTCGTACAGCCGCGCCACTCCCCGCCCGGCGGTCAGAGGCTTCAGGAACTCCAGTCCCTGGGCGGCGCAGAGCAGCTCGGCGGCCACTACCCGCTGGGCATTCGCCAGGATCCGTCGCGCCTTCCAGGCCGACGCCATGCCCATGGGGACAAAGTCCTCCTGGTTGGCGTCGGTCGGGATCGAGCCGATGCTGGCAGGCATGGCGAGGGCCCGCGACTCCGCGACGAGGGACGCGGCGGTGATCTGCACCATCATGTAGCCGGAGCTGAGCCCCGGGTCACGGGTGAGGAATGCTGGGAGACCTTGTGAGAGGTCGGGATTCACCAGGCGCTCGACCCGCCGCTCCGCGATCGCCTGCAGCGTGGTAAGCGCGATCGCGAGAAAGTCGAGCGCCTGCGCCACCGGCTGCCCGTGAAAGTTGCCGCCCGAGAGGACGTCCCCGTTCTCGAACACGAGCGGATTGTCGGTGGAGGCGTTGAGCTCCACCGCGGCCGTGGACTCCGCGAAGCGGATGGCATCGAGGACGGCCCCCAGGACCTGCGGCGCGCAGCGAAGGCTGTAGGCGTCCTGCACCCGGGGATCGTTTTCCCGGTGGGACTCGCGGATCTCGCTGTCCTGGAGCAGCTCGCGCATCAACTCCGCCGCACGGGCCTGACCCTGGTGCGGGCGCGCCGCGTGGATGCGGGGATCGAGCGGCACCGGGGTCCCCCGAAGCGCCTCGAGGCTCATCGCCGCCGCACCGACCGCGGTGCGCCAGAGGACCAGTGAGTCGTGCACCAGCAGCGCGAGCAGCGCGGTCTGCGCCTGCGTGCCGTTGATGAAGGCCAGACCCTCCTTGGGAGCGAAGCGGAGGGGCGCGAGCCCCGCGTCCGCGAGCGCGGAGCCGGCGGGGCGGAGCGCGGCCGCCCCCGCGCCCGCCACGGTGACCTCGCCTTCGCCCATGAGCGCGAGCGCCACGTGGCTCAGGGGCGCCAGGTCGCCGCTCGCGCCCACGCTTCCCTGCTCCGGCACCCGCGGCACCACCCCGGCGTCGAGCAGCGCCACCAGGGCCTCGACCAGCTGGGGCCGCACGCCGCTGGTCGGACGCAGCAGCACGTTGGCCCGGAGCAGCATCAGCGCGCGGACGACATCGGGGGGGAGCGGCTCACCGACACCGGCGGCATGACTCCGGATCAGGTTCGCCTGGAGCTGGTCGAGGCTGTCGCCGGGAATGCGGACGTTGGCGAGCTTGCCGAACCCGGTGTTGATCCCGTACATCGTCTGGCCGCCGGCGATCGCCGCCTCGATGGTGCGGCGGCTGGCCTGGAGGCGCTCGCGCGCCTCGGGGGCCACCACGACGCGCACCTGCGGGTCGCGCGCGACCCGCACGACTTCCGCAATGGAGAGGGTGCGCCCGTCGAGCTGACAGGTGCGGGGGTCCGGCATGCGCCGAAGCTAGCGCAGCGTGGGGGCGAGGGCCACGGGCAATGGCCCGAGGCGGAGCAGTGCCAGCAGGCGCGGGGGAATCAGCGAGGCACGGCCGAGACGCGAAGCTCCGGGTTGCCGGGATCGGTCTGGTACGCCCAGTCGAGGATCAGCAGGTTGACCCCGACATGCGTTACGCGGACGGCACCGTACCGGGCGAACCCGTCGGGGCCCGCCATCTCGAGGACGTACCCCCACCCCGGCACGGCCTCGAGCCCCGGCCGATCGTAGCCGCTCACCGGTGCGTAGTCGATGCTGGTGAGGTCGGCCACCGGCACGTTGCCGTACAGCGCGACCGCCGTGGACGCGAACACCGGCGTCAGGTAGAGCGCACCCGAGAGGTCCCGCTCCACCGAGAAGTCCGCCACCGGATTCGAGCCATTCGTCACCACGCCCAGCTCATCGTCCTGCACCCGCCCGTCGCCGTCGTCGGCCCAGAAGATGAAGCCGCTGCCGGCGTCCTGCGCCTGGCGCGCGTACAGCACCACGTTGCGCGCGTCCGGACGCGGCGTGTCGTTGCGCGCGGCCGAGCGCCCGCTCTCCTGCTGATCGGTCGTCACCGCCGACACGGCGAAGCATCGGGGGACGCCGTTCGCCAGCGCGCCCACGAGGAACTCCGGCGCCACGGTCGTTCCCTCGAGCCGCCAGTCGGTGGCGCATGCGTTGCCGTCGAGATCGAAGTCGGTGCTGAAGACGCGGTAGTTCTGGAAGCGTGCGGGATCGGTGGTGAACGCGTTGTCGTCCCACACCAGGGCGATGCCGCGGTCCAGGGACGTGCTCACCAGGTTCTGGGGAACCGGTGGCGGGGGGCCGTCGACCGGGCCGGTCGAGTCGTTGCTGCAGGCGGAGGCGACGAGGGCTAGGCCGACGGCGTACAACACGCAGCGCACGGGGATCTCCCTTGGGAGTCGGCGACACGGAGAGCAGGAGGTGTGCCAGGGTCCACGGCCCCCGCGCTCCCCCGACTTGTCACCGAGAGGTGACATGGCCGCCCTATCGCTCGAACGTCGACTGGTTGTAGTCGAACTTCAGCTCCGGGAGGTCGGTCAGGAAGATGGAGAAGAACACCGCGAAGTTCCCGTTCGCGTTGCGGGTGAAGTTGAATGCCGCGCGCCATTCGTGCAGATCGCGCTGCAGCCTTACCTGGTGCGATTCGAACCGGTGCTCGGTCAGGTTGTACTGGGCATCCCACGATACCGCCCAGTACCGGGTCGGCGAGAAGCCGGTGCTGAACCGGAGGTTCTTCCTCGCCGGCGTCGGCTCCCGGCCCTCGATCTGACGCGTCCGGCTCAGGGTGTAACTCACCCGCACCTGGAACGGGCCGCGGGGGAGGGCGCCCTGGTTCCCGCTGAAGAACGCGGACGGCTGAGTCGGCCCGCGGGCGCCAGCGTCCACTGCCCCGTCCGGTCGGCGCTCCCGGTCCTTTCCGCGGCCGAGGCCGAACACCGATCCGATGGCGCGGAAGGTGTTCTCGGTCAGGGTGAAGTTGGTCTGCAGACTGCTGAGAAACGGATCGAAGTCGGCGGTGTCGCTCCCCGCCTGCCCGCGCCACAGGTCGTGGGTGAGGCTCAGGTTGAAGCCGGGCACGAGGTCGCTCAGCACCGAATTGGTGAGCGTCTGGGTGCGCCAGCCGTTCTGCCCCGGTTTCTTGGCCTGCTCGAAATCGTAGGTGATGGCGCTCGTGTTGATGCTCAGCAGGCGAAGCTTGCGGGCGGTGTTGCCGACCGTGTCGCCCGGCTGGGGCCGTCCCTTGCCCTCGAACGTCTGGTTGAGCGCGAGACTCAGGGTCTGGGTGGGATCGCTCCGCAGCTGGAGGGCTTGTCCCGGCTGGGTGATGGCGCGCGCGAAATCCTCCGGGATGTTCGCCGCCGGCGAGTAGCTGTAGGAGATCAGCGGGCTGATGCTGTGCCGGATGCGCGAGAGCGGCCCGAATCCGGGAAAGAAGCCGAAGAACGTGGGTGACGCGTTCAGCAGGAAGTTGAACCGCTTGCCCTGCAGCACGAATGCCCCGCCGGTGGTCCGGTTGCGGATCGCGAACGGGCCGGCGGTGGTGTTCGCGATGCCCAGCGTCGGCGTGAGCTTCCAGGTGCGCTGAAACAGCACCGGAAGGTTGATCCCCGTCTGCCAGTCGATGCCGGTCGAGAAGTCGCCCGGAAACGTCCGCACCACGCTCACGGAATCGGTCGGATCGGGTGAGGCGGGGTCGCCCTCGCCGAAGCTCACGACCTGGCGCGCCGTCGTCGTCCGGTCGGTGATGTTCACCGAGTTCTGCCAGTTGAAGCTCCCGAAGCGGAACGGAGTCGCGAGGTTCATCGTGGTGGCCCGGGAGCTGCCCGTCTGCGCCAGCGTGTCGAGGGTCCCGTCGGGCAGGGTCACCACGACGTCGGGAAGCGGGGTGCTGGAGTTGAGCTCATTCCGCAACGTGAACCCGGGCGACCACGTGATGTTGCGAGCGATGTCCAACGGCTTGGGCGCGAGATCGAGAGACGGCAGCGTGGATTGCGAGCTGTTGTCGTTGAGATTCTGTCTCCGGGTGGCGCCGAGCGTCAGCTGACCCCAACTGAATCGCCGCGTCAGGTTGGCCGAGCTGCTCACCAGCTGGGTGTTGCGCAGCGGGTCGAGCGCGTTGCTCCGTACGACGAAGGTGTTGCTGACGTAGTTCACGTTGAAGGTGAGGCTGGTGCTGAGATTGAACTGCTGACGGTGATCCCACCGCAGGCTGGTCGCGCCCCCGCCGCCGCTCTGCAGCTGCCGGCTCACCTCCGCCGAGCCGCTCAGGAACCGGTCCAGCACATTGTACTGCCCGCTCACGCCGAACTGCACGTAGCGGCCCGAGAACCAGTCCACTCGCGCGGTGAGATCCAGGTAGTCGTTCGCCGCCCAGTAGTAGCCGATGTTGCTGATCTGGCGCTGGTAGCCGCTCGAGGTCCGGATAATGTCGGCCACGCCGAACTGCGGAATGAGGATCCCCGAGCGACGGCCCGGGCGGATGTCCTGGTAGATGAACGGCAGCCAGAGAATGGGCACGTCGCGGACGTACAGCACGATCGGCCGGGCGACGAACGAGTTCTCCGACACCCATTTCACGTTCTTGGCCGAGAAGTGGTAGTGCGGGGTGGGGAGGTCGCAGCTCGTGATCTCGCTCGAGGAAGCGTAGATCCGCTTGGCGCTGGAGTCCGCGGCGACGTTGCCGCGCAGGAACCAGACGCTGCTGCCGGCGGAGAAGTTGGTCAGCGCGTCCTTGATCACGCCGCGGCGGGTGCAGGTGTTGTATGCGATCGAGCCGCCCACCAGGATCTGACCCTTGTCGAACAGATGCGGCCCGCCGGCTGCCTCCAGCACGCAGCTCGCCTCCTGGTAGGTGACGGTGTCCGCCTCGAGCGTGATCCCCTGCTGCTCGGTCAGCGCCCGTCCCTCGAGCCGGATGCGCCGTTCCGGCGCGAAGAAGACCGCGGAGTCGGCGCTGTAGCGCGTGGCCTTGTAACCGGAGCGCCGGAGCAGCTCGGCCAGGGTCGAGTCCGCCTCCCCGAACTTGCGCGTGGGCGCCGTGGGGAAGCCCAGGATGCGCGCCGTCGCGGTATCGAGCGGCTGGCCCGGCCCGATCTGCCCGATGCCCGGCCCCTGACCCGGGCGGAATCCGCCGAGCAACCCGCCGGCCGCGCCCGGCTGCTGGCCGGGCACCTGCGCGGCGGCCGGCGGCGCGCCCAGGGCGAGCCCGACCACCAGCGCCGCTGCGGCGGCGGCACGCCGGCGGCGGTGGATCAGCACGGCACCGAGGAAGCCCACCTCGTAGAGCAGCACGAGCGGCACGGTCAGCATCACCATCGACAGCAAGTCGGCGCCGGGTGAGAGCAGCGCGCCGGCGATGCACGCGAGCACGACCGCGAAGCGACGGAACCGGTGCAGCCGCTCCGGGGTCGCGACCCCCACCCACGCGAGCAGCAACATCACCAGGGGCAGCTCGAACGAGATCCCGAGCGCCAGCACGAGCTGGATGATGAACCCGAAGTAGGCGTCGTAGGTGATGAACGGCGCGATCGCCTCGGTCTGGAAGCTGAACAGGACCGCGAGCGCCTTGGGCACGACGAACGCCCACGCGAGCGCGGCCCCCAGCAGGAACAATCCCAGGCCGCCGAACAGCGCGGGCACCACGACCCGCTTCTCCCGCTGGTACAGCGCGGGGGCCACGAAGGCCCAGAGCTGCCAGACAATGACCGGCGACGCCAGCACCAGCCCGACGACGAACCCGAGCTTGAGCACGATCATCACCGGCTCGGTGGGGCTCAGGACGACGAGCTTGCCGCCGGTGAGATAGGGGGCGATGGGCTGTTTGAGCAGGGCGACCAGCTGGAACCGCTGGACCACCCAGAGCCCCAGCGCGAAGGCGATGACCAGGGCGGCCAGTGAGCGGAGGATGCGGGACCGCAGCTCCTCGAGGTGCTCGAGGAACGGCATCTCCCCGACCGGACCGGTCATCGCCTCTTACGGAGAGGCGCGCGGGCTCAGCGCCCGAGCGCCCTCAGCCGGTCGCGGGCCAGCGCGGCCTCGTCGGAGCGCGGATACCGCTGCACGACGCGCTGGTAGGCGTCCCGCGCCGCCGCGGTGTCCTTCCGCCGCTCCGCGAGGAGCCCGAGGTTGTACAGCGCGGCCGCGGCCCGCGGCGACTGGGGGTGGTTTTGCACCACCTGGTTGTAGTAGTACGCCGCGGAATCCTGGTTCTCGGCCGCGAAGCTCTGGCCCATGAAGTACAGCGCGTCGGGCACCCGCTCGCTGGTGGGATGGGTCTGCAGCAGCCGGCGCAGGCCGCTGCGCGCCGTGGCGGTGCTGCCCCGGCGCAGCTGCGCGACCGAGGCCTCGTACATCTGGTCGGCCGACGCGGTCGGCGCCGAGGGCGGCGCGGCCGGGCCGCCCGTGGTGTCGCCCGGCGCCGGGGTCGTCGGGGTGGCGGCGATCTGCGCCTCGCGCGCTTCCAGCCGCGTCCGCAGCTCGGTCAGCCGCTGCTGGCTCTGCCCGGTCAGCTCCTGCAGCTGCACGAGCTGCCGCTCGACGTTGTAGAGATCCTGCTGCGTCTCGCCCCGCAGACTCCGGAGCGCCGTGCGGGTGGACTCGAGCGAATCCATGATCCGCTGCTGCACCCGCATGATCTCGGCAAGCCGCGCGGCCCGGACCGAGTCCTGGCGGGCCGACTCGGCCCGGAGCAGCGCGACCTCGTTCTGCACCCGCCGGACGTCAGACGGCGAGGCGCACGCCCCGGCGGCGGCGAGCACTAAGGCCGCGAGCCCTCGACGCGACTTCGTCACGGCGCGTTGAGGTTGTCGCCGCCGGCCGTGAGCTCGAATTCGTCGCGGCGGTTCTCGGCCCAGGCGGCTTCGTCATGCCCGGGGTTGGCCGGCCGCTCCTCGCCGTAGGAGACGACCTCGAGGCGGGAGTCCGCGATCCCCTTGCCGGCGAGATACCGCTTGGCCGCCGCGCCCCGGCGGTTGCCGAGGGCGAGGTTGTACTCGTCGCTGCCGCGCTCGTCGGCGTGCCCGCTGATGCGGAGCCGGACCGAGGGATTCGCATTCAGCACGGCGGCCTTGCGGTCGAGGATCGCCTGGTCGGTCCCGGCGCGCACATCCGCGCGGTCGAAGTCGAAGTGGATGGGCGACGTGAGATCCGCGCGCAGCGCTCGCGCCCGCTCCTCGGCTTCGCGCGCCAGTCGCTCGGCGTCGTCGTTCCGGGCGGGCGGCGGCGGAGGCGGCGGCGGAGCTTCCCGCTGCGGCGGAGGGGCCGGCTCGGGCGCAGGTTGCTCCGGCTCTTGCCGGCTGCCGCACGCGGCCAGCAGCGCGGCCGCGGCGACGATACCCAGAATGGACGAGGCGCGCATCATCACTCCTTCTCTCATGGGTTCGGGACGGGCGCGGCCCCAGCCAGGCGGCGGGACCACGAGGGCAGCCGGGCGCGACCCGGCGTGGGAAGCTGGCGGACGCGTCCGGTCTCGCTGTCGATGACCCAGAGCTGGCGCTGTCCGCTGCGGTCGGAAACGAATGCGACGTGTCGGCCGTCGGGAGCCCAGGTGGGGTCCTCGTTCCGTCCCGCGGACGTGAGGACGCGGAGGTTCCGGCCGCTGACCGTCAGGACGTGGATTTGCGCGGTGCCCTGGACCTCGCGATGGAACACGACCGCCGAGCCATCGGGAGACCACTCGGGCCCGTTGGAGCTGCCGGTGACGCCGTAGTCGAACGGCGCCAGCAGCTCCGGATCGGTGCCGTCGGCCGCCATCACGTAGAGCTGGGGCGGCCCGGCGCGCGTGGAGATGAAGGCGATGCGGCGCCCATCATGCGAATACGTTGGGGACAAGTTGTCCGCGAAGCGACCCACGGTCAAGCGGCGCGCGCTGCCGCGCTCGCCCGCGGTTGCCGTGTAGATGTCCGTGCCGCGCTCGTCGGACTGCGCGTAGGCGATGGTCCGGCCGTCCGGCGCCCAGGCCGGGGTGATGTTCAGCGCGCTCTCCGTGCCCGGCACCTGTGAGGTCTCCCCGGTGGCGATCGTCTGGACGTAGATCCCGCCGCGCCCGGCGCCAAGCCGCGTGAAGGCGAAACGCCGCCCGTCGGGTGACCAGGTCGGCGAGAGCGAGGTCTGACCTTCGGGCGTGAGCGGGCGCAGACCGTAGCCGTCGCTGTCCATCTGATACACCCGCCCGCCCAGCACGAGGAGCAGCCGGCTCGCGGCGATCCCCGGCTCCCCGGTGGCGCGTCGCACCAGCTCGTCCGACAGGGCGTGCACCGCCAGGCGGAAGCCCGCGTCGGCGGGCGGCGGCAGGGCGGCCGCGACCTCGTAGCGGATCATCGACCCGGTGACGTCGTGCAGGCGGGCGGTCACGCGCCCGGCCTGGTCGAGCAGCTCCACGGCGAACTCGGCGCCGAGCGCCTTGTAGAGACCGTAGTTGATCGGGCCGGCGGCGCTGGCGCCCGCACCCGGGTCGGCGATCGCAATCAGCTCGAAGCGATCGCTGTAGTCGAGATCGCGGCGCACGATGGTACGCACGGAATCGATGCCGCGGCCGGGCACCACCACCAGGCCGGGCCGCACACCCGGCTGATAGGTGATACCGATCGTGATACTCTCGCCCGCGCGGGCGGTGTCCTGCGCGGCCGCCGCGGCGGCGTGGAGCACGAGCAGCGCAGCAGTCAGTGCAGCGGGTCGGGTCATTGGCTCCGGGGTGCAAAATAGAAGGTGATGGGCAGGACGTCCGAGGGGTACCCCTCGGGCAGCGGGCCGAACGCCTTGGCGTTCGCGGCCGCTTCGATGGCGCCCTGCGCGTCGAGGTCGAAGGCGAAGTTGCCGGACGAGCGCAGCGACTTGATCTCACGCACGGTCCCGTCGCGGAGCACGAGGAACGTGAACTCCGCGCGCAGCTGCTGGCTCCCGCTTGGCCGGTCCCACCGGCGGTAGATCTGCGACACCATGTTCCGCAGGTACTCCGGGTAGGGGAACTCAAGCCCCGGCGTTTTCACGTTGGCGACGTCGGTCCCGGTGCTCGGCGTTTCGCCCGGGAGGGGCGGCTCCGGCGCGCGGGTCTTGGCCGGCGGTTCCTTCGTGTCGGGCTCCGGCCGCGGCGGCGGCTTGGGCTCGGGCTTTGGCGCCGGCACCGGCTTGGCCTTGGGCGGCGGCTTGATCGGGGCCGGCTTCTCCGGCGGCGGCGTCGGAATCGCCGCGGGCGGCGCGCGCCGGAGCTGCGGCTCCGGCCGCGGCGCGGCCACCAGCTCCACGGCGTACGCCGGCGGAAGCGGGCGCATTGACGCCGCCGCCGCGCCGGCAGCGAACAGCGCGCCGGCAACGACCGCGTGGACCAGCGTCGTGCCCACCAACCCCGCCGCCACCCCGGGACGCTCGCGCCGGCCCGGCCCGCGGATCTTCATTGCTCCTCGTCGGCCGCCACCAGCCCCACGTTCGCGATGCCCGCGGTCCGGATGACCGCCAGGACGCGCACTACGCTCCCGTAGGGGACATTCGCGTCCGCCTGCAGGTACACCCCCTGCGGCTTCCGCTGGGACACGAGGGCCCGGAAGGTCGCGCGGAAGTCGCGATACGAGACCGGCGTGTTGTCCACGTAGATCCGCCCGTCCCGCTGCACCGATACGACCATGCCTTCCTTGGGCTGAAGCGGCCGCGCCTCGGCCCGCGGCAGCTCCACCTCCACGCCGCCCTGCATAAGCGGGGCTGTGAGCATGAAGATGATCAGGAGCACCAGCAGGACGTCGATCAGCGGGACGACGTTGACGTCGGCGTTGAACGACATCTCGCCGCGGCGGTCGCTGCCGAGCCCGCCCCCCAGACTCACCGCCATCTCAGACCAGTCCTTCCCGGGCCATCGTCCCGATCAGCTCGCTGCCGAACCCCTCCAGCTCGCCCGCGAAGAGCCGGATCCGGTTCACGTACAGGTTGTAGGCGATCACCGCGGGGATGGCCGCCGCCAGGCCACCGAAGGTGGCGACCAGGGCCTCGGCCACGCCAGGAGCCACCGCCGCGAGGCTGCCGGAGCCCCGGGAGGAGATGCCGACGAAGGCGTTCATGATGCCGACCACCGTGCCGAGCAGCCCGATCAGCGGGCTCACCGATCCGATGATCGCGAGCCACGGGATGTAGTGGCCGAGCAGGTCGCGCTCCGCCGCCACCTCCTTGCCGAGCACCATCTTCAGCGCCTCGAGCTGGGTCGGCGTGAGCGATGAGCGCTCGCCGACACGGTCGAGGGCGCCCGGCCGCAGCTCGGAGTAGAAGGTCATCGCCTCGCGGAAGAGCCGGGTGTACGGCGACGGGGGCTGCTTCATCACGGCATGATAGGCGTCCTGCAGGCGCGTCGACCGCTCCATCTCGGAGAAGAAGCGGTCCGCCTGGCGGTTGAGCCGCCGGAAGTGCCACCACTTCGCCACGATGATGAACCAGGAGATCAGCGAGAACACCGCGGTGATCGCGAGGACGACCTTGGTCTCGGGACTGGCGATGAGGACCAGGTCCAAGGTGGTGCGCGGGACGGGGGACGCACCCTGCAGCAGCATCAGCTCGCCTCCTCTCGGAACCAGGCGACCAAGTCGGTGAGCCCACTCTCGAAGGAGTGCTCCGGCCGCCAGCCCAGCACGCGCGCCGCCTTGGAGACGTCGAGCGTGCTGCGGAGCAGCTCGCCCGGACGCGCCGGCGCGAACTCGCGCGGGACCCGCGCCTGCATCACGCCCATCACCGCGTCCGCCACCTCGAGCACCGTCCGCTCGCGTCCCGTCGCGATGTTGATCGCCGCCGCGTCGATCCCGTCGGCGGGGGCGAGCGGACAGCTGCTCGCCAGGACGTTGGCGCGCGCGACGTCGCGCACGAACACGTAGTCGCGGGTCTGGCTGCCGTCGCCGAAGACCGTCATCGGACGGCCTCCGAGAACACGCGAGACGAAGATCGACACGACCCCCGCCTCCGACTTCGGGTCCTGGCGGGGCCCGAACACGTTGGCGTAGCGCATGGCGACGCCCTCGAACCCGCGGAGCGCCCCCAGCGCGCGGAGGTAGTACTCGCCCGCGAGCTTGCTCACACCGTAGGGCGATACCGGCCGCTTCGGGTCGGTCTCCGGCGTGGGGAAGACGTCCGTCTCGCCGTACACGACGCCGCCGCTCGACGCGAACACCACCCGCCGCACTCCCCCTTCGCCCGCGCCCTCCAGCAGGTTCACGAATCCGACCAGATTGATGTGCGCATCGTACGCCGGCCGCTCTACCGAGACCCGCACGTCGATCTGCGCGGCGTGGTGGTTCAGGACCTCGAACCGCCCCTCGGCGACGAGCTGCCGCGCCTCGGGGGAGCGGATATCGGCGCGGACGAAGCGGGCGGCCCGGGGCACGTTTCGCTGGTGGCCGCGCGAGAGATCGTCCAGCACCGTGACCTCCCACCCGGCCGCGAGGTACGCCTCGGCGATGTGGGAGCCGATGAACCCGGCCCCGCCGGTGACGAGAACTCTTCCGCTCATGCCCGCGAACGTCCTCCGCGGCGCCACGACGCCGTTGGGGTGGGACCAGGCGTGGGAACGCCCCGCAATATAGAAGGGATGCCCGGGGAGGGAACCGCGCCGCCCGAGGCGGAAACGACGGCGGCGTCGCAGGATGCGCGACGCCGCCGAACCCAGCGGGAGACGGGCGGTCAGGTCGGGAGGCGGCCCACCTGGAGCGCGCGCGTGCCCAGCGGCACGTCGGGCGAGACGACGCCGAGCACGCGCGCCGTCGCGGTACGATCGCGGACGTGCACGATCTGCAGCGTGGCCATCAGCTCGTCCACGTTCACGTAGCCGTCCCGCGTCCTGCCTGGGTGCCGCCGCAGCTCGAACACGTCGCCTGGCGCCACACCCGCCTCACGGCCCTTGTCGATGAACAGCACCACGCCCGCTCCCTTGAGCTCGCGCCGCCCGGGCCAGGCGATCACCTCGGCCTCGATCCCGTCGGCCACCGCGACCGGCCGGACCGCGCCAGGGTCGTTGAACCTCTCCGCGGGGAGCACGGCCTGGTTACGGAGCACTTCGCCGTACAGCGCCACCAACTCGGCGATCGGATAGCCCTGCGAGATCTCGACCACGCGCGCGAGACCGGTCGGCGCGACCACGCGGCCGTAGCCCTCGACCCGCTTGTTCACGTCGGCGATCAGCAGCGAGTCGCCGACCTGATAGGTCGCGCCCGCCGGCGGCTCGAGCGCCACGCGCGTGTACAGCGTCATCTGCCCCCGCTGGCCAGCGGGGATCTGCGACGGCGTCACCGGGCCGATCAGGCGCCCGAACGGAAGCTCCTGACCCTCGGTCAGGAAGCCGGAGGAGAAGAACTCGGACCGGCGCAGGGGCTTGTACGGCCGCTCCTCGCTCGCGGCGATCGTCTCCTGCAGGGAGCGGCCGCGCGACGGCGGGAAGAGGCGCGTGGTATCGGCCTCGGCCTCCTCGGGCGGCAGCTCGGCGATCCCCGGCCGCACCGTGTCCGCCTCGGCGGGCCCGGCCGGACCCGCCGGCGTCACCGTGTCCTGCGGCACCGTCGTCACGGTCTCGGAGGGCGACAGCCGCAGCACCTCGCCCGGATAGATCCAGTGCGGATCCTCCACCACCATCGTGTTCAGCCGGTAGATGTCGGGCCAGAGGAACGGATCGTTGAGGTACCGCCGGGCGATGTCCCAGAGCGTGTCGCCCGGCTTCACGGTGTGGGTCTCGGGCATCTGCGCCCGGGCGGCCGGGGCGAGGCCCAGGAGCAGAGCGACCGCGAGGCTGAGCGGCGTGACGGGAGCGTGCGTCCGGGTGAGGCGCGACATCGGTTCTCTCCGGCGGCTGGAGCAGACTCGCTGGCTGTGTCGGAATCGGCGAAGAGCGCACTCGCGGGGGCCTCAGGGCTGCAAAAGCGACGCCAACCCCCGTGCAAGCAGTTGCAGCTGTTCAATCTGTTGCGGAAATGGGGGTTATGCAAACAGCGTGCGCCCGGCGGACGCCCCCGCCCTCGCGTTCGGCGCCGGATTTTCGCAGACGGACCGACGCCGGACGGCCGGACGGTCAGACGGCCGGACGGCCGGACGGTCGGACGGTCGGACGGTCGGACGGCCAGACGGCCAGGGAGCCGGGCAGCGGCGGCCACGGCAGGCGTTCCCGCCTGGCCGTCCGGCCGTCCGGCCGTCTCAGAACGGCAGGTCGTCGTCCTCGCTGTCGAGCGCCTCGGGGAAGTCGTCGAGCGATTCGGTCTTTCCGCCACCCTTCGTGGCGGCCGCGCCGGCCTTGGCGGGGGCCCCCTGGGCCGCCAAGCTCTCCGCGCCTTCCCCGCGGCCCGACAGCAGGATCAGCTCGCGGGCGGTGATCTCGGTGGTGTAGCGGGTCTGCCCCTCGCGGTCCTGCCAGGAGCGGTACTCGATGCTCCCCTCGACGTACACCTTGTCGCCCTTCTTGCAGTACCGCTCGGCGATGTCGGCGAGATTGCTGCCCTTGTTGTTCCACAGGACGACCCGGTGCCACTCGGTCTTCTCCTGCTGCTCCCCCGCCTGGTTCTTCCAGCGGCGGCTGGTGGCGAGCGACAGCGTCGCCACGCGGGACCCGTTGGCGGTGCTCCGCACTTCGGGATCGGCCCCGAGGTTCCCGATCAACTGCACCTTGTTCAAGCTCCGGCTCACACGAACCTCCACGGTTCCGAAATGGGTCTCACGTCGTGGGTGGACCCGGTCAGCATACGTCCATCGCGATCGGCCGCATCAAACATATCGCCGCACCCCGTACCGTTTCACTCCTCCGACTCCGGGCCCCGGCGGAGCACCAAGGCGTTCTCCACCGGATTCCGGTAATAGGCGTTGCGCTGGCCGACCGGCCGAAAGCCGGCGCCCAGGTAGAGCGCCTGCGCGGCGAGGTTCGACTCGCGCACCTCGAGGTACACCTCGTCGGCGCCCCGCCGGTGCAGGGCCAGCAGGCCGGCGTCGAGTAGTGCGCGCCCGATGCCCGTGCGGCGCCGGGGTGGGTCGACGGCGAGATTGAGGATCTCCCCGGTTCCCGCCGCCTCCCGGCCCACCAGATAGCCGACGATGTCACCGGTGTCGGTCTCCGCGACGAGCCCGAAGCTCCAGGTGGCGCCGAGGGCTTCGCGAAAGCTCGCCTCGGTCCACGGGTCGGCGAAGGCACGCCGCTCGATGGCAGCAAGCGCCCGCGCGTCAGCCGGCGTCCCCCGCCGGATCCGGCAGGGGGCGTCCGTGGACCTGCTCCCATCGGGCCTGAGCTTCCGCCGGCCGGCCATAGTCGGGCTCCCACTGTTCGACGTCGTCCACCTGCAGCGCGCCCCCGGCACGGCGGCGCAGCTCGAGCAGCAGCGCCGCGCGAGGGGCGCCTTCCGGCGGCCCCACCACCGGCCGCCCGCTCCACGCAGCCAGCCGCTCCAGGCTAGCAGGCGGCCCGTCGCCTACCACAAGCGCCGGCCGAGTGGTGGCCGCCACGAGGGCGTCCGGCTTCCACACCGAGGGCGCCAGCAGGGTCTCCACCCGACCGGCAGGAAACCGGTACGCACCCGCGTACACCTCGCCCCGGAGCGCGTCGGAGATCGCGAGCACCGTGACGCCGGCGTCGGCATGCGCGGCCGCGCGCACCATCAGCGACGGTGCCGTCCACACCGGGAGCCGGCGCGCGTGAGCCAGTGCCTTGGCCACGGAGGCTCCGACCCGCAATCCGGTGAAGCTGCCGGGGCCGTCGCTCACCAGCACGCCGCTCAGCCGGTCGAGCCCGATGCCGGCCCGGTCCAGGAGCCGGGTGATCATCGGCAGCAGCTGGCCAGCGTGGCGGCGCGCGCCGGCCAGCTCCTCGGTGAGCGCGTCGGATGCCGTGCGACCCAGCGCGACCGACGCACGGTCGCTCGCGGTGTCGAAGGCGAGCCAACTCAGAGCGCCTCCAGCCCGCGCCGGTCGGGGTCGGCGAGGTGGTGCAGCCGGAAGCGCCGCGTCACCGCGGGTAGCCAGGGGCCGGCCCGCTCGGGCCACTCGACCAGTATCGCATCGCCGTCGCGCAGCAGGCCTTCCCAATCGAGGTCGGCCGCCTCCGCCGGCGAGCGGAGCCGGTAACAGTCGAGGTGGAACACCGGACCACGCCGGCCGGCGTACCGATGCACCAGCGCGTAGGTCGGGCTGCTGGCGGGCTCGGTGACGCCCAGCCCCCTGGCGATCGCCTGCGCGAACGTGGTCTTCCCGGCCCCGAGCTCGCCCTCGAGCGCCAGGACCGCGCCGGGCGGGAGCGCACGCCCGAGCGCCTCTCCTTCGGCCACGAGCGCGGCGCGGTCGAGCGAACGGATCACGCCCGGCGCCGGGCCCGGCCCCGTCCCGCCGCGCGCGAGGGCGTGCTCGCGGCGAACCCCCCGCGACGCACGTCGGGCGCGTCGAGCGCCCGCACCTCGTTGAGCTGGTCGCGCAGCAGCGCCGCGAGCTCGAACTCGAGGTTGGCTGCGGCCTCCTTCATCTGCCGCTCGAGCGACGCGACCAGCGCGGCGCGGCGCTTCGGATCATAGGTGTCGGACCGCAGCGCGACGTCCCCGCGCGCCGCCGGCTTCTCGGTGCGCGCGTCGGCGACGTGGGTGGACAGCCGCACCTCTTCCGTGGACTTCACGATGGAGCGCGGCACGATGCCGTGCGCCTCGTTGTGCTCCCGCTGAATGCGACGCCGGCGGTCCATCTCGTCCAGCGCGCGCTGCATCGAGCCCGTCACCCGGTCGGCGTAGAGGATCGCCTTACCGTTCACGTTGCGCGCGGCCCGCCCGATGGTCTGGACCAGCGACCGGTCCGACCGCAGGAACCCCTCCTGATCCGCGTCGAGGATCGCCACCAGCGAGACCTCGGGAAGATCCAGCCCCTCGCGGAGCAGGTTGATCCCTACCAGCACATCGAAGTCGCCGAGACGGAGCCCGCGCAGGATTTCCATCCGCTCGATGGCATCGATGTCGGAGTGAAGATACCGCACCCGCACCCCGGCCTGCTGAAGGTAGTCGGTCAGGTCCTCCGCCATCCGCTTCGTCAGCGTGGTGACGAGCACGCGCTCCTGCCGGCGCACGCGTGCGCGAATCTCGTGCAGCAGGTCGTCCACCTGGCCCCGGACCGGCCGCACGTCCACCTCGGGATCGACCAGGCCGGTGGGACGGATGATCTGCTCGACCACGGCGCCCTGCGACAGACCCAGCTCGTAATCGCCGGGAGTGGCGGACAGCGTGATCATCTGCGGCACCAGCGCCATGAACTCGTCGAACTGGAGCGGCCGATTGTCCAGTGCCGACGGCAGCCGGAATCCGTATTCGACCAGGGTGAGCTTGCGGGCGCGATCGCCGTTGTACATGCCGCCGATCTGGGGTAGCGTCACGTGCGACTCGTCCACCACTACCAGGAAGTCGGGGGGGAAGTAGTCCAGCAGGCAGGCCGGCCGCTCGCCGGCGCGGCGGCCGCTCAGGTGGCGGGAGTAGTTCTCGATCCCCGCGCAGGTGCCGACCTCGAGGAGCATCTCCACGTCGAAGGTCGTTCGCGACTCCAGACGCTGGGCTTCCAGCAGCTTGGCGGCGGTCTTCAGCTCCTGGAGCCGGTCGGCCAGCTCGCTCCGGATCAGCTTGACCGCGCGCTCGACGGTGGGCCGCTGGGTGACGAAATGCTTGGCCGGGTAGATGACCATCTGGTCGAGCTGGGCGATGGTGTCGCCGGTCAGCGGGTTGATCTTGCTGATCCGCTCCACCTCGTCGCCCCAGAGCTCCACCCGCACCGCCTGCTCCGCGTAGGCCGGAAAAATCTCGATCGAATCACCCCGAACCCGGAAGGTGCCCGGCTCGAACGAGGCGTCGTTGCGGCCGTACTGGACCCGGACCAGCTCCGACAGGATCGAGTCGCGGCCCCGCCGCTCACCCCGCCGCACCGTCACCATGAGCGCGCGGTACTCGGCCGGGTCGCCGAGGCCGTAGATGGCGCTCACGGTGGCGACGATGACCACGTCCCCCCGCTCCATGAGGCTGGATGTCGCCCGGAGCCGGAGCATCTCGATGTCCTGATTGATGGATGCGTCCTTCTCGATGTAGACGTCGGTGGCAGGGACGTACGCTTCGGGCTGGTAGTAGTCGTAATAGGAGACGAAGTACTCGACCGCGTTCCGCGGCAGGAACTGACGCAACTCCCCGTACAGCTGCGCGGCGAGCGTCTTGTTGTGCGACAGGACCAGGGTGGGCCTGCCGTGGTTCGCGATGACGTGAGCGAGCGTCATCGTCTTCCCGGAGCCCGTGACGCCGAGCAGGGTCTGGTACCGGTCACCCCGGCACAGCCCGGTGGTCAGCTGGTCGATGGCCTTGGGCTGGTCACCGGCGGGGGCGAACGGGGCGACGACATCGAACGCGGCCATGCCCCAATATAGAGATACGGGATTTATTCGGGTAGCGGGCTATCCCGCTTCCGCCATCGCCAGCAGTCGCTTCCAGCGGTCCTCGCTCACCGGCACGACCGACAGCCGCGCCTGGCGGACGAGGGGGAACTCGGCGAAGGCCGGGTCGGCCTTGATGGCCGCGAGCGTGACCGGGGTGTGGAGCGCGCGCTCGGCCTCGAGATCCACGACCGTGAGGGACGGGTCCTGCGGGTCCGGATACGGGTCGCTCGCCACGCGCGCGATCCCGACGATGGCCTTCTGGTCGCCGGTGTGGTAGACGAACACCCGGTCGCCGGCGCGGATGGCCCGGATATGCCGGAGCGCGAGCGGGTTGCTCACGCCGTCCCAGCGGGTGCGGCGATCCCGCTCCAGGTCGGCGTAGGAGTACGTCGAGGGTTCGGTCTTGACGAGCCAGTACTGCATACGCTCGGTGCGACGGCGAGTGACGAGGCGTCCCTGCGAGTCGGTACGGTACGCCGCCGAAGCGTCACGCGCCAGTCGGGTCTACGCGGGTCGGGTTTCTGGGGGAAGCGGGATGTCGGGAATCAGCTCGGTGAGGTCGCCTCGCGCCGCTCGACGTGGGTTACCCCGCGCACCCGGCGCACGGCCTTGAGCACCTTCGCGAGGTGGGTGAGGTTATCCACCTCGACGAACACGGTGCCGAACACGGAGCCGTCCCGGGTCTGGAGATCGGCGCCGCGGATGTTGGTGCCGGTCTGGCTGATGGCTTCCATGAGGTCGCCGTAGAGTCCGCGCCGGTCCTCAGCGCTCACCCCGAGTCGCACCCGGAAGGCTTCGCCGGCCGTCTCCTGCCAGTCGATTTCCACCCGCCGCTCCTCGGCCGAAAGCGTGAGCAGGTTCGGGCAGTCGGCGCGATGGATCGAGATCCCCCGCCCCTGGGTCACATACCCCACGACGGCGTCGCCCGGCACCGGCTGGCAGCACTGGGCGTACCGGACCATCAGGCCGTCCACGCCCTGGATCCTGATCCCCCGGCCGAGGCGGATGCGGTCGATCACCCTGCCGAACACGGTCGGCTTGGGCTCCTGCAAAGTCTCGTTCGGCGCCTCGGGGTAGAGGGCACGGATCACCTGGCCGATCGCGACATCTCCCCGCCCCACCGCCACCTCGAGCCCGGGCCCGTCGGCCAGCGAGAGCGTGGCCGCGGCCTTGGCCATGCGGTCGTCGTCGGGCAGCTCCAGGCGCCTGCGGCGCAGCTCGCGGGCGAGGATCTCCTTGCCGAGGCCGCGACTGATCTTCTCCTCCTCGTGCTTGATCCACTGCTTGATCTTGTGCCGGGCGCGGGCGGTGCGCACGTGGTTCAGCCAGTCGCGGCTCGGCTTCGCGGCCGGGCCGGTGAGCACCTCGATCGTCTCGCCGTTCTTGAGCTCCCGGTGCAGCGGGGCGATCCGCCCGTTGATCTTCGCGCCCTGGCACTTGAGCCCCACGTCGGTATGCACGTGGAACGCGAAGTCGATCGGGGTGGAGCCCTTGGGCAGCCGCTTCACGTCGCCCTTGGGCGTGAACACGAAGATCTCGTCCTGGTAGAGATCGATCTTCAGGAACTCGAGGAACTCCTCGGGGCTGTGGGTGTCCTGCTGCAGCTCGAGAAGCTGCCGGAACCAGCCCAGGTGCTGGTCGAGCTCGTCCCGGTGCCCGTCACGCTTGTAGACCCAATGCGCCGCGATGCCGTACTCGGCCGTGCGGTGCATCTCCTGGGTCCGGATCTGCACCTCGAACAGCTGGCCGCCGGGACCGAAGATGGTGGTGTGCAGGGACTGGTACGCGTTCGACTTCGGGCTCGCGATGTAGTCCTTGATCCGTTCCTGGATGGGGGTCCAGTTGTGGTGGATGATGCCCAGGACGTGGTAACACTCGGGCACGTTGCGCACGATGACGCGCACCGCCATGAGGTCGTAGATCTCATCGAAGCTCTTTCCCCGCTTCTTCATCTTCTGGTAGATCGACCAGAGGTGCTTGGGCCGCCCGGTGACGTCGACCTCCTCGATCCCTGCGCGCCGGAGCTCCTGCTCCAGGGGCGTCCGCAGCTTGAGGATCATCTGCTCGCGCATCGCCTTCTTGGCGGCGATCTGGGCGGCCAGATCGCGGTAGTCCTCGGGCTCGAGGAACTTGAACGCGAGGTCCTCCAGTTCGGCCTTCATGCCGGCCATGCCGAACCGGTGCGCCAGCGGGGCGTAGATCTCCCGGGTCTCCTGCGCGATGCGGACGCGCTGCTCGGGGCTCAGGTGCTCGAGCGTCCGCATGTTGTGCAGCCGGTCGGCGAGCTTGATGATGATGACCCGCGCGTCCTTGGCGATCGACAGGAGGAGCTTGCGGTAGTTCTCGACCTGCTCCTCGGCCGAGGAGCGGAAGGTGAGGCTGGAGATCTTGGTAAGGCCGTCCACGATCCCGGCCACCTCGGGCCCGAACTCGCGGGCGATGTCCTCGGTGCGGACGTCCGAGTCCTCCACGACGTCGTGGAGCAGCGCAGCCGAGATCGAGGTGCTGTCGAGGAGCTGCTCGGTGAGGATGAGCGCCACCGCGATGGAGTGCGAGACGTAGTCCTCGCCGGACTTGCGCTTCTGCCCCCGGTGGGCGGACGTGCTGTGGCGGAGCGCCCGGTCGATCAGCTCGAGATCGAGCCGCTCGGCATGGCGCTCGAGCACCGTCCGGAACTCGGGCGTGGCGTCGGCGAGGAGGGGGGCGACGGTCACGGCCGCCCCCGGACGCGGAAGTCCATACGGTACAATGCGTCCGGGGAGGGGTGGGGGTCAATGGGGCGGGCCGCTCACCGGGTCGGCCGATGGCGATGGTCGGATCGCGCCCGCGAGGAGACCCCCGGCCGCAATCGCGCTGCTAGAGCAGGCCCGCGGTAGCGAAACTGGTGTACCGATCGCCCCCGATGATGACGTGATCGTAAAGCGGCAGGTCGAGAAGGCGCCCCGCGGCAACCAGCTGCCGGGTCACAGCCTGGTCCTCCGCCGATGGCGTGGGATCGCCGCTCGGATGGTTGTGGACCACGATGATGCCGGCGGCCGCCTCGGCAATGGCAGGCCGGAACACCTCGCGCGGATGCACCAGCGAGCTGTTGAGGAGCCCGCGCGTCACGAGCACGTCGCGGAGCACCTGACTCTGGCTGTCGAGCGCGAGCAGGTGGAACTCCTCCACCGCCAGGTCACGCAGCCGGGTCCCAAACAGCCGCACGACGTCCTCCGGCTCGCGGATGCGAGGGAGTGACGGCCGCTCCTCCCGCGCGAGGCGCGCGGCGAGCTCGAAAGCGGCAAGGAGCCGGGCAGCCTTGGTCGGGCCGATGCCAGCCACCCGGAGGAACTCGGCCGGGGGGCGCGCGGCAAGGCGACGCAGGGAGCCGTCGCCCGCGTCGAGCAGGCGGCCCGCCAGGTTGGCGACCGGCCGCCCGCCGGTGCCGGTGCCGAGCAGGACAGCGAGAAGCTCGAGGTTGGTGAGCGCCCCGGGACCGAGGGTCCAGAGGCGCTCGCGGGGACGTTCGTCGGCGGCGAGGGTGAGAGGGGCGGCGGTCACGCCGCGACGATATCGCCGCGAGGCCCGCCGCCGCGCAGCATTCGGGCGCGCGGCGGGACCGCTTTACGCGCCTTCCGACCCCGTGACCGGAGTCACCCGCACGTTCCCCGGCGAAACGGCACCCCGCTCCCGCCCGGTCGAGGAGGCCGGGCATCTTGACGCGGCGCGTCCGGCAGCGAACTCTCAATGTGACGCACATCGGAGCCGACCATGCGTCACTCACTCGTCCATCGCACGCCCTTGCTCGGCGCTCTTCTGGTCGCGGCCTCCGGCGCACTCGCGGCCCAACAGACGGGCGGCCCGCGTTCCCCCGACGTCATCACCGCCGAGCAGGTGGAGGCGGCGCTCGCGACGACCGCCTACGAGGCCGTCGAAAAAATCCGCCCCGGATTCCTGCGCCGGGCGGAACGGCCGCAGACGGTCTACGGCGGCCGCAGGGGGACGCCCGACATCGCGCCGATCGGCCGCGGCCGCGAGACCGAGCGGATGTTCGCCACCGATCGCTCGTCGCTCGACGCAACCGAGAACGACGTGGGCCGCTCGGGCGCGTCGGCGGTCGTGGTCTACCTGAATGGGACGCGGGTCGGCGGGGTGCAGGAACTCAAGCGGATCCCCTCGCAAGACGTGCGGGAGATCCGGTTCCTCTCGGCCAGCGACGCGACCCAGCAATACGGCGCCGGGCACGCGGCCGGTGCCATCCAGGTCACGCTGAAGTCCACGTAGGAGGGTTCAGCGCGGCAGCACCTCGAGGTCGCGGCTCGCGCAGGCGCGCCGCGAGCCGTCGGGGTGCACCGACACCGCC
Source organism: Gemmatimonadales bacterium (assembly GCA_035763885.1). Classification (GTDB taxonomy): domain Bacteria; phylum Gemmatimonadota; class Gemmatimonadetes; order Gemmatimonadales; family GWC2-71-9; genus DASQPE01. Next base: position 2,820 of record DASUAH010000270.1, on the reverse strand, counting down.
ACCACATACCGCCCCGGCTCGAGCGCCGAGAGATCCGCGACGACCGCCCGCGGCCGCAGGCCCACGGGCGCTGCGGCGTCGCGCCATCGGACGGCCACCGGCGCCTTGCCCCCGGGCGCGCAGGCCGCGCGTCCCAGTGCGGACCGCGGCTCCTCGCGACCCCGTACCCGCACCAGCTTTACCTCCAGCGTGACGCTGTCTGCCGCCGGCTCGCCGTACGTCTCCCAGAACAGCCCCACCCGTCCCCCCTCCGGCACGTCGTTGGCCCGTACGGAGAGCGGAAGCGCGACCCCGAGTGACTCGGGCAGCTCCTCGCCGGGAACGAACAGCAGGATGTCCGAGAGCCACTCCGCCGGCTCGTCGGCGAGGGCGCGCAGCCGGGCCGCTCGCCGCTCCTGGTCCACCCGGGCCTCGAGGCTCACGATCCGCGGCGCCCATGGGGAGGTCACGGCGATGATGCCGGTGGAGCGCGGGAACAGCGCGGGACCGACCACCGGCGGCGTGGCGGGGTCGCGGGCGACGGCGAGTGCGACCTTCGGCTCCGCGCCGGTGAAGGCGGTGTCACCCCGGAGATCGAACCCCGCGATCGTGAGAAACCCGGCGTCGCGGCGGAAGCGCGCGACCTGGGCAGCGCGGATCACCCCGAACACGCGGGCGTAGGCCGGCGCGTAGCGGCTGCTCGGGCGCTCCCGGAGCGGGTCCCAGGTAGGCTCACGCCACGGCTCTCCGTCGAGCGTGTCCGGCGGGAGCGACGGCTCGGCGAAGAACCAGAAGCTGGGGCTCGGCTCGTGGCCGAGCGCCGCCGGCTCCTCGATCCTGCCGGGCGTGCCGAAGGGGCGGGTCCAGTGCGTCGGCCACCCGAACCGGACGACGAGCTGGGTGAGATCGTCGCCCCAGGCGAGGTCGTGCGGCGACGACGCGTGGCGGAGCATGCGGGTCATCGTTACGCGCGAGTAGTGCTCCGTCCGCAGGTCGTGCCCCGCAATCGAGTAGAACGGGCGCGCCAGCCACCAGATCCGATCGTTGGCCGGCCCCCGCTCGTCGCACGCCAGGCCGGCGTAGCGGCGCGCGTCGGCGTCGGCCAGCAGCGGCGAGAGGTCGCTCCATTCGCAGCGCTCGGCGTCGGGCATCGCGCTGAGCGCGCGCGCGAACCCGGAGTCGGCCCCGGCGTAATCGGCGGCTGCGTGCCTGGCGAACCCTTCCAGGGCCGCGCACCACCAGCGCGTGCCGCGGCACTCGCGCGCCGCCGCCACCCCCGAATCGGCCCAGCCGTGCTCCGCGAAGTAGCGCACCCGCTGGCCGGCGATCCAGTCGTCGCCCGGAAGACGCGCCGCCGCGTCGTCCAGCGTCAGGAGCAGGAGCATCCGCCCGCGGCCGACCGCGTCGGGCTCCGGCTCGGGCGGCTCCTCCCGCGGCCGGTACCAGTAGCAGAAGCGGCCGATGTGGACGTCACACGGACCGCGGCCGTCGTCCAGATCGAGTCGGAGGCGCGCCCGCCGCTCGTTCTCGAACGCGCGTTGGGCGTGCCGAGCCTCGCGCAGCACCGCCGCCGAGTCCGGGCGCAGGGCGGCGGCGCGGGACGCCTGCGCGGCGCCGGTGGCGGCGGGCGCGGTCGCGAGCAGCAGCAGGAGGACGAGCGCAGGCTTCATCTCTGGGTCTGACGTCCGACCGCTGCACGGTCGCACCGAGACGCGCCGCGGTCAATCCGGGAGGCGAGGCAGCTCCGGCGCCGGTGTCAGTGGCCTGCGACCGGCCCGGCGCCCGCGGTGTCCCCCGGCGCGCGGGCCCGGAGCATGCCGACACCGCCCTTGGTCGCGTCGGCGAATGCATGGGTCACGAACGGATACGTACCCGGCTCCGCGAGCCGCAGCTCGAAGATCGCCCCCCCACCGACCGGGACGTCCACGGTCTGCACTCCCTGGAGCGGGCGCCCCAGCACGCCGTCGACGTAGACCCGCTCGAAGATCGCCCCCACCACGTGGAACGACGAGATCCGGTTCGGCCCGGCGTTGACCACGTACATCCGGAGCAGTTCGCCGGGGTGCACTTGCAGCGGATGCGCGGCGTACTCGTTGGCGTGGCCGTTGAACACCACGTAATCCGGTGCGAGCCCCAGCAGCTTCTGCCAGTCCAGCCCGAGCAGCGTACCGCCGGTGTCGGCTTTCTGGCCGTAGAACTCGCTCTGGACGAAGACGAACTCGCGGGCGCGGGGCAGCGGACGGTGGGGGTCGACGATGATCGCGCCGTACATGCCGTTGGCGATATGCTGGGCGACGGGCGCGGTGCCGCAATGGTACATGAACGCGCCCGGGACCCGGGCCACCCAGCGGTAGCTGATCGAGTCGCCCGGATTGACGTTGGTGTACACTCGGCTGGGGGCGACCTCCGCGGCGTGGAAGTCGAGGCTGTGAGGAATCGGCGCCGCGTTCACCAGCGTGAAGTCGATGGTGTCGCCGACCGTCACCCGCATCGCGGGGCCGGGGACCCGGTCGCCGAACGTCCACGCCGCGTACCGCACGTTGGGCGCGATGGTGATCGTCCGGTGGCGCATTTCGAGCCGGATGCGCTTCACCTTCTCGGGCGCGGGCGCCGGCGCATCCGGCTCGATCCGCGGCTCGGTCCCGCCGGTGCCGACCGTCGCCTCGCCGTGCGAGAGCTCCGAGGGGGAGGTGGGGGACAGGTTCGGTGCGGCCTGCGCTGCCGGCCGATCGGCGGCCGGCGTCTCGCGCGGCGGCGCGGCCGGCGCCGGACCCCGGCAGGCGAGCGCCAGGGCCAGCGCGGCCGCGCCGATCAGTTCCCCACGCCGTGACATTTCTTGTA
>DASUAH010000269.1:0-4244 GCA_035763885.1 Gemmatimonadales bacterium | reverse complement strand
CCTCCGGCTCGGCATCGCGGTGGCCGGCGATGAGCCTACCGGGGCGCGGATCGGCCAGCGGGTCAGCACGGTGCCCACCACCTTCGAGTCGTTCGTCACTCCCATCGTGGACAACACCCAGGCGCAGGAAGTCGAGGTCGGGGTCGAGTTCGACACCTACCTGCCCAACCTCGAGCGGGTGCTGAGTCCGGACCTGCTGCAGGTCGGCGGCGCACCCTCGTCGCGCGCGCTGATCCGGTTCCCGTTCCCGTCCCGGCTCCGGGACTCCGCGGCGATCGTGCGGGCGACCCTGGAGCTCACACCGGCAGACCCGGTGCGCGGCCTGCCGAACGATCCGGGGAGCCTCGAGGTGCGCGCCTTGACGGCCGATCTGGGCGCGAAATCGCCGACCGACCAGAGCTCCGTGGGCGCCGAGCCGCTTCCCGCCGGCAGCACCGGTGTGGTGGAGGTCGATATCGTACAGCTGGTCCGGCTCTGGCAGGGGGCGAGCGGACGGCCGCCCGCGTTGTTCCTGCAGATCGGGCCCGAGGCCGCGTCGCTCACCGAGGCGAGCTTCGGTTCCACCCGGCAGGGGACCGGGCCGCGGCTCCGCGTGGAGTACCTGCGCGCCTTCCCGTTCGAGAGGTTCTGAGTGCGCCGCCATCTCCTCCCTCTCGCCCTCCTCGTCGCGCCCGGCGCGCTCGCTGCGCAGTCGTCGCAGTTCGGCGTGCGCGGACTCGGCCTGCCCGGCCGAGAGCAGTCCGCACGGGCCATGGGCACCGCCGGCGCCTTCGCGTCGTTCGACGGCGAATCGAGCGTCAATCCCGCATCCATCGTCTTCCTCGGGCGGCTCACGGCGACGTTCACCGCGCTCGGAGACTACCGCAGCTCCACCAGCCCCGGGGGCGAGGCGTCGATCCGCGACCCGCGCTTTCCCCAATTTCTGGTGGGCGGGCCGATCCGGCGGTTCCCGCTGATGCTCGCCGCGAGCTACTCGAACTACACTACGCGCGACTACAGCCTCGCCTTTTCCGGCACCGTCGTGCTGCGCGGGCAGCCGGTCACCGTGATCGATACGCTCGAGTCGAAGGGCGGCATCAACGACTTCCGCCTGGCGGCGGCCTACCGGCTCGGCACGCGCTGGATCGTGGGGGCGGGAGCGCACATCATCACCGGGAGCAACCGGGTCGAAGCGCTGCGCACGTTCAGCGACTCCACCTACCTGTCCAGCCGCCAGCGGGCGGAGCTCTCGTTCGCGGGCTTCGGCCTGTCCGTCGGGGTGGTGGGCCAGCTGGGCGACGCGCTGACCATCTCGGCACTGGCGAGAAGCGACGGCCACGTGAGCGTGGACCGCGATACCACGCGGATGGGCCGGGTGGATCTGCCGATCACCGTCGGCGGCGCCGTGCGGCTTCGCATCGCGCCGAAGTTGCACGTCGCGGGCCAAGCGCTTTACCGGAACTGGTCCACCGCGAACGATGACCTCGTAGCCGCCGGCGGCACCGGCGCGGTGAACACCTTCGAGGTGGCGGGGGGTGTGGAGTTCGCCCGCGACCCGCGACGGCCGCTGCGGCTCCCGGTCCGGCTGGGGTTCCGCTACGCCCAGCTGCCGTTTCCGCTGGCCGCCGGAGCCGACGCGCGGGAGTACGGCGTGGCCGCGGGCAGCGGCCTCAGCTTCGCGAGCGACCGGGCCGCGCTGTCGCTTGCGGTGGAGCGGGCGTGGCGCGACGGCGGCGCCGGGTTCGAGGAGACGGCGTGGATCCTCACCGCGGGGGTGACGGTCCGGCCATAGGAGGACGGTCGGACGGCCGTCTATATTCGTGCCATGCCCAAGCTCGTCTACATCGAGACCTACGGCTGTCAAATGAACGTGGCCGACACGGAGCTCCTGTTCGGCGTGCTCGCCCGCGAGGGGTACCAGCGGACCGAGCAGCCCGCGGAGGCCGATGTCGTGCTGGTCAACACCTGCGCGGTGCGCGAGAACGCGGAGCAGCGGGTGATCGGGCGCCTGGGCGAGCTGCAGCGCTTCCGCCGGCCTGGCGGCGTGCTCGGCGTGGTCGGCTGCATGGCCCAGCGGCTCGGGCCGCGGCTGCTGGAGCAGGGCGGGCGGGTCGATCTGGTGGTCGGTCCGGACGCGTACCGCCGCCTGCCGGACCTGCTCGGCGCGGCAGCTGCGGGCGACCGGGTCAGCGACACACAGTTCCGGTCGTGGGAGCATTACGAGGACGTGCCTTCCGTGCGCGAGCCGGGGCCCAAGGCGTTCGTCACGGTTCAGCGCGGCTGCGATTACCGGTGCACGTTCTGCATCGTTCCGTACACCCGCGGGCCGGAGCGGAGCCGCAGATTGGCCGACGTGGTCGGCGAGGTGGCTGCGCTCGCCGAGCAGGGCACCACCGAGGTCACGCTCCTGGGCCAGACCGTTAACAGCTATCACGACGGTGCCCACGACTTCGCCGACCTGCTCCACGCGGTCGGCGCGGTGGACGGCATCCGTCGGCTCCGGTTCACCAGCCCGTACCCGACCGATTTCACCGACCGGGTCATCGAGGCCATGGCCACGACTCCGGCGGTCTGCGAGCACGTGCACCTGCCAGCCCAGAGCGGGTCCAACGCGGTGCTCCGCCGGATGCTGCGCCGCTATACCCGCGAGAGCTACCTCGAGGTCGTCGCCCGGCTGCGTGCGGCGGTGCCCGGGGTCAGCCTGTCCACCGATCTCATCGTCGGGTTCCCGGGCGAAACCGACGCCCAGTTCGCGGAAACGCTCACGCTCGTGGCCGAGGCCGACTTCGACGATGGGTACACGTTCAAGTACTCGGTGCGCGACGGCACCCCGGCGGTGCGGCTGGCGGGTCACCTCCCGGACGAGGTCAAGAGCGAGCGGCTGGAGCGGCTCATCGAGGTCGTACGCCACCAGGCCCGCCGGAAGAACGTCGCGCGCGTCGGCGAGATTCACGAAGCGCTGGTGGAGCAGCCCGCCCGGCGGGGCAGCCTCCTGCTGGCCCGGACCCGACGCAATCATCTCGTGCTGCTCGATCTGCCGCCCGCGTCCCTCGGCGAGTATCACGACGTCCGCCTCACCGGGACGACGGGCTCAACCTTCACCGGCAGCGTGGTCGCGCCCGAGCTCGCCGTCCTATGATCAGGAATCTCGCCGAGGAGCACGTCACCGCCTCCTACGAGGCCTTGCGGCGGCACTTTCCCGGCTTCTGCGGTTGCGACGTGTGCCGGGAGGACGTGTTGGTATTCGCGCTCAACCGCGTCCGGCCGCGGTACGTGACCTCGCTCGAGGGCTCCGTCGTGACGGAAGTGAACCTCGAGAAGGAAGAAAGCCGGGCGCCCATCGATGTGGCCGTGATGGAGGGACTCCGCAAGATCGCACGGGCGCCGCGCTGCGCGGCGCGAGGATCGGCGCGGCCGTCCTGAGCCCGGGCCGGGTGCGGTGAGCGCCCGCCCGCCGCTGCTGTTCGTCGGTGCTTTCGGGGCCGGTCTCGCGACCGGCCTCGCGCGTTTCGGGGCTCCCATCGGCGTCGCGGCGATCATGGGGGTGCTCGCCTGGGCGCTGCGACGGCGACCCCTGCCGGCGCTGCTGCTCGCCGCGGCCGCCCTGGGCGCGCTGCATGCCGAGGTCGCGTGGCGCCGGGAGCGGTCCGCCTGCACGAGTCGGCTCCCGGAGGGCAGGGTTCGCCTCCTGGTCCGTCTCGAGGAGCCGGCCGATGCGGGGGGCGGCGCGCTGCTCGTGCGGCCGCTCCAGGCCGGCTGCGGCGGCGTCCTGCGCGCCCGCTGGCCCGAGGGGGCGCCGAGGCCGGCCGGGGTGAGTGTGCAGGCGGCCGGCCGGTGGATCCGGCGCGACGCCTGGTCCGGCCGGCCGGACGGCGTGCTCGCCATCTCGCACGCCGAGGCCGGGCGCGGCCGGCCCGGCGCCGAGGCCCGCCTTCGCACCACGGTCGCGCGCGCGTCGCGCGAGCTCTACGGCGGCCGCGCGCCCCTGGTGGACGCGCTCATCGTGGGACGCCGGGCCGACCTCGATCCCGCCATTCGCGACGCGTTCGCCCAGTCCGGGCTCGTCCACCTGCTCTCCATCTCGGGGTTCCACGTCGGGTTGCTCGCGGGTTGGGTGGTACTCGCGGCGCGGCTGCTGCGGGTCCGGCGGGACCAGGCGCTCGTGGCAGCGGCTGTCGTGGCGGGGCTCTACGTCGCCTTTCTCGGTTGGCCCGCGCCCGCCACACGGGCAGCCGCGCTGGCCGGCCTGCTGGCGCTCTGCCGGG
>DASUAH010000268.1:0-2521 GCA_035763885.1 Gemmatimonadales bacterium | reverse complement strand
GCGACGCCCAGCGGCGGCATGGCGCCGGTCGCGACCGACCCGCTGGTCTCCGGTCTGACCCAGGCGGACGTCCGCCGCGGGCACCCGCTCCGCGTCGCCGCCGTGTTCGCCGCAGCCTCGGCCGTGGTGCTCGGCATCGTGGCGTTCCTGACGTACCGGCTCGGGTTGCCGGATTGGGTGCTGTGGGGCGCCGGCGTGCTGCTGCTGATCGGGCTCCCGATCATGCTTGCCACCGGGCTGCACGAACGCCGCCGCGCGGTGGCGCGCACGACCGCGGTCGCGATCACCCCGGTCGAGACCGGCGTGTCCCGCTGGCTTACCTGGCGGAAGGCGCTGCTCGGCGGTGCGCTCGCGTTCGGCGGGCTGACGGTGCTGGCGGCCGCGTACACGGCCATGCGGCTGCTCGGCATCGGGCCGGTGGGGACGCTCGTCGCCTCGGGCGCGCTCGACGAGCGCGACCGCCTCATCCTGGCCGGGTTCGAGAACCGCACTGCCGATTCGACCCTGGGGCCCTCGCTGACCGAGGCCTTGCGGGTAGATCTCTCGCAGTCGCCCGCCCTGCGTCTGGTGGACGCGGCGGACATCGCGGACGCCCTGCGTCGGATGCAGCGGCCGGTTGGTGAGACGCTCACCGGTGATCTCGCGCGGGAGGTGGCGGAGCGGTCGGGGGTGAAGGCCGTCGTCGTGGGGCAGATCGATCCGGTCGGCAGCGGTTACGTGCTGTCGGCCAGTCTGCTCTCGGCTGCGGAGGGGCGGGTGCTCACCGCCGTGCGGGAGACGGCGGACGGCCCCGGCGCGCTGCTCGACGCGATCGACCGGCTGTCAGGCAAGCTCCGGGAGCGGATCGGCGAGTCGCTCGTCACGATCCGGGCCAACCCTCCGCTCGAGCAGGTGACGACCGCGTCCCTCGCCGCGCTGCGGAAGTACTCCGACGGCAACCGCCTCGTTGATCTCGACCGGCCGGAGGAGGCGATCCCCGTCCTGGAGGAGGCGATCGGGCTCGACAGCGGCTTCGCGATGGCCTACCGGAAGCTCGCGGTCGCGATCGAGAACGCGGACGCCGGGCGATCACGTTCGGTCGCGGCTGTGATGCAGGCGTATCGGCGGCGGGACCGGCTGCCGGAGGTCGAGCGAGAGCTCGCCACGGCGTTCTATCACGCAACCGTCGATGCCGATCCCGCGCGGGAGGCCGCGGCGTACCGCGCGGTGCTGAACCGCGACCCGGACAACGGCACGGCCCTCAACAATCTCGCCCTGCTCCTGACGGCCGAGCGCCGCTACGCGGAGGCGGAGAGCCTGGCTGTGCGGGCCCAGGGGACCGGCAGCGCCGCTTCCTTCTTCTTTCACGGGTTCAACGCGCAGGTGCTGCAGGGGCGGCTCGAGGACGCGCGGGCCACTGTGGAGCGCGCGCTGAGGGCGCTCCCGCCCGAAGCGCCGGCGCAGCTCGACTTTTCCGGCCTCCTGGCGCTGGGGAACCGGGACCTCGCCGGGGCCGAGCGGAGCTTCCGGGAGCTGCGGCAAGCCCAGCGGGGGAGCGGCGACTGGCGACGGCGGACGGGAGACGCCCTCGGGCGGATCGCGGAGACGCGCGGGCGTCTGGACGAAGCTGCGCGGTACCACCGGGAGAATATGGAGGTGAGCGAGAGCCGCGGGCTGCCGCAGGACTACCTCAGCAGCGCCGCCCAGCTCGCGCTGCTCGAGCTGCGCTATCGCAACCGGCCGGCGGAGGCGCTCGCCGGGCTGCAATCGGCGTTGGCCACCCACCCGCTCGACGCGATGGCTCCCGAGGATCGGCCGTATCTGTTGCTTGCCCAGGCCTATGCGGCCGCCGGAAAGGCCGAGCAGGCACGCCGCACGCTGCGGGAGTACGAGACCGCGGTGCCCGCCGGCCTGCGCCGGGGGGACCGCGGCGCGGGGCTGGCGTACGGGCGGGTCCTGGAGGCAGAGGGGAACCTCCGGGAGGCCGCCGACGCCTACCGCGACGCACACGAACGCATGGGCCTCTGCGGCAACTGCGGGCTCTTCGAGCTGGCCGGCGTGTACGATCGCCGGGGCCAGCCCGACTCCGCCCGAATCCTGCTCGAGCGGATCGTGGCGACACCATCGATCATCGCGCGCTTCGCGTCGGAGCCGTACGCGCTCGCGCCGTCCTACAAGCGGTTAGGCGAGCTCTACGAGGCCAGGGGCGACCGAAAGCGGGCGGCCGACTCCTACGCGAAGTTCGTCGACCTCTGGAAGGACGCGGACCCCGAGCTGCAACCCGGCGTGAGGGAGGTGCGGCAGCGGCTCGGCCGGCTGGCGCAGGAGCCGGGGAGCTGACGCCGCGGACGATGCGCATCGCCGTCGTCGGCGCGGGGGGCGTGGGCGCGTATTTCGGGGCGCGGCTCGTGGAGGCGGGTGAGAAGGTCGTGTTCATCGCCCGGGGCGCCCAGCTCGAGGCGCTGCGGGTCCGCGGCCTCCGGATCGACAGCCCGCACGGCGATCTCCGCCTGGGTCCGCAGCATGCCACCGACGACCCCGC
>DASUAH010000267.1:0-4650 GCA_035763885.1 Gemmatimonadales bacterium | reverse complement strand
CAACCCTGTCCAGCCAACGCCCTAAAGGACTCCCGTCGGTCGTGGTCGCCCCAAGTAGGCGACCATGCGTCCGTCCCTTCCCCCCGAGGCGCGGTGCGAGAAGAACCGGTCCTGGTGGTGCGCGGTACAAAAGGTCGAAATCGTGACCTCGCGAATCCCGAGGTTCGCGGCGCGAGCCGCGAGGATGGATCGCAGGTCCACGTAGCTCTGGCCGGCCTCTCCGGGGCGTCCGTTCAGCTGTTCGGCGACCTCATAACCTACTTCATAACAGTTGCCACAAATGCCTATGCCACAATGCATTACAATGTTCCGTCGAGCGGTCCCCGAACGCTCCGCCAGGAGCTCCACACCCCGCTCCAACACGCCGCCGGCGACGCCGCGCCACCCGGCGTGCAGCAGCGCGATCGCGCCGCGCTCGGGAGCCGCCAGGTAGACCGGGATGCAGTCCGCCACCGTAATCGCGAGCAGCACTCCCGACTGCCCAGTGGCATGGCCGTCCACCCCGTCGAGCACCAGCCACCCCGCCGGGAGGCCTTCGTGCCAGCGCACGTCGGTGCCGTGCACCTGGTGCCCCAGTACGAGCGTCGGGAATCGGGGCTCGAACGCTCTACGGAGCGCCCGCCAGCGCGTCATCACCGCGCCGGTCGCCTCTTCACTCCACAGGCCGAGGGAGAAGCTGCCGTGCCGTGTGGTGATCCCCGCCACGAGACCGAAACGGCTGGCCCATTCTGCCAGCTCGAGGCGCGGGACGGCGGCATCCCCCACCGGTCCCTCGAGCACGAGCCCGGCCGCCAGCGGCCCCCGCTGCGCGGCTACCGCGCCCGGATCCGGCTCAGGGTCCATCCTCGCGCCGCTCGATCTGGGCACCGAGCGCCCGCAACCGCTCGTCGATGCGCTCGTAGCCCCGCTCGATCTGGCCCACGTTGTGGATCTCCGAGTCGCCCTGGGCGGCGAGGGCGGCGAGCAGCATCGCCATTCCGGCCCGGATGTCCGGGCTCTCGACGACACCGCCGCGCAGCGGCGACGGACCCGCGATTACGGCCCGATGCGGATCGCACAACACGATCCGCGCCCCCATCCCGATCAGCTTGTCCACGAAGAAGAGGCGCGACTCGAACATCTTCTCGAACACGAGCAACGGGCCCTCGCACTGGGACGCCACCACGATGGCGATCGACATCAGATCCGCGGGAAACGCCGGCCAGGGGCCGTCCTCGAGCTTGGGGATGTGCCCGCCGAGATCGGGGCGGACGCGGCGCTCCTGGTTGTGCTCGACGATGAGCGTGTCGCCTTCGAGCCGCGGTCGAACTCCAAGCCGGTCGAACGCAAACAGCGTGGCCCGGAGGTCCTCGCCGCGCACGCCCTCGATCCGGACCGTGCCGTTGGTCACTGCCGCGAGCCCGATGAAGGAGCCGACTTCGATGTGGTCGGGACCGATCACGAAGGGGGCGGCCGGCGCGGTCAGCGGCTCGCCGCCCTCGACCGTGAGCGTGTTCGTGCCGATACCCTCGATGCGGGACCCCAGACTGACGAGAAACCGGGCGAGATCCTGAACGTGCGGCTCGCTCGCCGCATTGCGCAGAACCGTGCGGCCGCGCGCGAGCGCCGCCGCCATCAGGGCGTTTTCCGTGCCGGTCACGCTCGGCTCGTCCAGAAACAGATCGGCCGCAGTCAGGTGCTTGGCCTCGAGCCGGTAGCGGGTCCCGACCTCGACCTCCGCACCCAAAGCCTCGAGCGCCAGGAAGTGCGTGTCGACCCGCCGGCGGCCGATCACGTCGCCTCCGGGCGGCGGCAGCGCCACGCGGCCGAAGCGCGCCAGCATCGGTCCGGCGAGCAGGATCGAGGCCCGGATCCGCGAGCACAGCGTCGCGTCGAGCTCGCGCGGCTCCGCCGGCCGGGCGTCCACCGTTACCGCGTTCTCCCCGACCCACTCGACCCCGGCACCCAGGTGCTCCAGGAGCGCCAGCATCGTTTCGACGTCGCGAATGTGGGGAACGTTCTCGATGCGGCAGGGGGCCGGGGAAAGCAGCGTCGCCGCCAGAATCGGCAGGGCCGCGTTCTTGTTGCCGGCGGGGCGGATGGCCCCCTGGAGGGGGCGGCCGCCGGACACGCAGAACGTCGGGGCCATGGGGGGACAACCTACCGGCGCGCTTGCGCGCGCGTCAAGCGCGGGCGAACGTATCGCGCGTGTTCCCCTTGCGGCCTATCGTCGCTGCCGCGCTCTTCGGCGTCGCGGCGCTGCTCGCCACCCTACTCCCCCGCCCCGTCTGGCTCGCCCGTGTGCTCGACCGGATGGAAGCCGTCCCGCATCTGGGCTGGTTCCTGCTGGGTGTCGTACTCGGGCCGGTCCTCGGACTGCTCGACGACGACGTGCTGCGCGCGTCCGTTCCGGCGCTCGGCTGCGCCATCGGCTGGGTCGCCGCGGGGGCGGGCGCCGCGATCGGCACGCCGCGGCCTCCCGAGGAGCGCCGCACGGCCCGCGAGCTGGCGGTCATCGCGGCGGCGCTGCTCCTGCCGGCGGCGCTGCTCTACGCCGCCGGCCGCTTCCTGCCGGCGACCATCGCGCCGGCGTGGACGCCGGTACCCGCGGTCATCGCGACGCTCGTCGCCGCCCTCCTGGTCGCCGACGCGGCGGATGTCCGGAGCCTCACGGCCGCGCTGCTCGTGGCGGCGGCCGCCCTCGTCACGCTGCTGCCGCACGCGCGCCGCGCCGATGTATGGCACGCCGCGGCCTGGCTCGGCTTCGCCGCGGGTGGCGCGGCGACGAGCGCGCTGCTCGCCGCCCGGCTGGCACGACGCGCCCCGACGGCGCTCCCCGCCACGATCGCCGGGGTCGCCCTCGCCGCCGGGATCGGATTGGCGTCCGGCACGTCGCCGCTCCTCGTGTGCGCGCTGACCGGAGCCGCGCTGGCACGCTGGTCATCCGCGCATGCCGGGTTGGCACTCGACATCGGTGCCACCGCGCCCGTGGCGGACGCGGCGCTGTGGGTCGCCGCGGGAGCGTTGATCGGTGCGCCACTTCCCGCCATTGCCCTGGCCGCCGTCCTACTCGCGCTCGTGCCGCTCGCGCGGCAGTGGTTCCTTCCGCCGGCCGCCTCCGGACGCACCCTCGGCCTCGCGATTGCGCTGAGCTTCACGTTCACGGCCGGCGGCCCGCTCGGGCCAAGTGCCGGGGCAGTCCGGACGGCCGCGGCGCTCGCCCTGCTCCTGACTGCACTGCCCGCCTTGGTGCGCGGCGCCGACTCCAAGAGCCGGTTGACTTCACGCCACCGGAACGTCGAGGTTTCAGCATGATCCCGACTTGGGCCGCCGTCCTCGGGGCCCTGAGCCTTGCAGTGATCGCGCTGGCCGCGCTCGTCTCGGCGGCCGCCGTGCTGGCCGCCGCGTTCGGCGTTCGCGCTTTCCTGAGCGCCGTCCGTCATACGGCGGAGCCGGTCGTCAACGACGTGCGCGCCCTCATCGGCACGATTCGCGACGAAGCGGACGGGCTGGCGGAGACTTCCCGCGATCTCCGCCAGCGCATCGTGCACGCGGCCGATGCGGCCGAAGCCCGACTCGCCGACCTGGGTGAGACGCTGGAGGTGGCCGAGCGCGAAGTCAGCGAGACCGCCAAGGACGTGGCCGCCACGGCTCGGACGGTGCGCCGCGGCGTGTCGGTCTGGCGGCTCGGCCGCGCCCTGAAGCGGCGCTCCGACAAGCGGGAGGACGACTGAAGCGCGCGCTGGCCCTCCTTGTCGTGGCGCTGCTGGCGATCGTGGTGCTCCCCGGCACCGCCCACGCCTGGACCCCGGCGACCCACATCTACCTCGGCGAGTCGGTCCTCGCGAACCTCAGCACGCTGCCCACGGCGATCGCCGACCTGCTGCGCGCCTTTCCCTACGATTTTCTCTACGGCAACATCGCCGCGGATACGTCGATGGCGAAGAAGTACGCCCCCGTGGGCCGCCATTGCCACGCCTGGCATGTGGGCCGCGAGATCTACGAGCTGGCGCACACCGACGGGCTCCGCGCCTTCGGACTCGGGTACCTGTCCCACCTGGCTGCCGACACCGTGGCCCACAACTTCTACGTCCCGCGCCAGCTGGTCGTCACGAGCAGTACCGCGGCGCTGGGGCACAGCTACTGGGAGAGCCGGCTCGAGACCCACCTGGGAGACCGCTACGCGCGCACCGCGAAGTCGGTGATCCTCCAGGACCACGGGGTAAGCGATTCGCACCTCGACGCCATCCTCTCGCCCACCCTGTTCAGCATCCGGACCACCCGCCGGCTGTTCCGGGGCATGGTGCACCGGACCGAGAGCCAGAGCTGGCAGTGGGCGTTTCAGATCATCGCCGAGAACAGCCGTTGGGATCTGCCTGGCGAGGACGTGGAGCGCCACATGGCGGTGGCGTTCGAGTACGTGATGGAGGGCCTCGCCGAGTCCAACGCGGCGACCCATCGCCTCGACCCGGCCGGAGCGAAAGCGCTGGGCCTGGCGAAGCAGATGCGCCGCCGTGCGCTGCAGGAAGGGGGCCGCGGCGACCCGGCGCGGGTCCGCGCGACCGCCGAGGAACATTTCGGCCTGCCGCGCTCGTCGTTGGCGTTCTGGCAGGAGGCAAAGGCCGCCAAGCCGTGGCGCGAACCGGAGGCGGTCAGCCCCCCAGCCGCTCC
>DASUAH010000266.1:0-9232 GCA_035763885.1 Gemmatimonadales bacterium | reverse complement strand
CAATCCGCTGATCTTCGCGCTTCGACATCCGGGCTCCTCTTGCTAGGCGTTGAGCGTGCGCCTGACGCGCCGGCGACGCTCAGCGGATTCTAGCCGGGTTCGCCCGCTTTCGCCCAGCGCCCACCGCCCAGCACGCAGCGCCCGGCGCCCGGCCCTCAACGCTCAGCGCGCAGCGCTTGGCGCCTGCCGCGGGAGCCTCGCCAAGCCGCCGCCTTGACGTTAGGTGTTGCAACACCTAAGTGATCGTCGCCCGGCATCGCCGCCAGCCTCGGCCACCTGTGCCCGCGCAAGCTCCGCACCCTCATCGACCTCCTGGGAGAGGCCCGGGCGGCGCCATAGCGGAACCTTGCCCCGGAAGTATGTGTTATGACGCGCGATGTCACAGCATCTGGCGGGGGCGCCCCGCCCCGCGGTCGGACGCTCTGCGCCGACCCTCGACCTGCTGGAGACCCACGCCATGACCTTGTCCGCCACCTCCGGCACCAGTGCCGCGCTTGCGGTGCTGCGCAGCAGCGTCGTGGCGATCTTCCTGGCCCACGGCGCGCAGAAGCTCTTCGTCTACGGCATAGGCGGCGTCGCCGGCGCCTTCGGGCAGGTGGGTGTGCCCCTGCCCGGCGTCGTCGGCCCCGCCGTCGCGTTGCTCGAGTTCGTCGGTGGGATCGCCCTCATCCTGCACCTCAAGGCTGGCTTCTTCCTGCCGGCCGGAATCGAGTTCGCGCTCGCCCTGCTGGGCGCCTCGCTCCCGCTCGCGCTGACGGGCGCCGGCGACTTCTCCCTCGATCGGGTACTGGGCCGCGGTCGGAGCCGCGCGAGGTGAGTATGGGGCCGACCAACCCGGTCGCCGGTGACGCCCCGGCGCCGAACGCGCCGGCCCGCGGTATCAGTCCGCCCGGCTATCGGCTGCCCGCCGCCACTCGGCTGGGGATCGTACGTCTGCAGGTCGCCGACCTGGCACGGTCCCTCCCGTACTACGAGCGGGTGCTCGGGCTCCATGTGCTCGGCCGCTCGGGTGGCGTGGCCAGACTCGCGGCCCGGGGGGACACGACCGCGCTCATCGAGCTGCACGAGCGTCCCGGCGCCGCACCGGTGCCGCGGCGGGGCCGGCTCGGGCTCTACCACTTCGCGATCCTGGTCCCCGATCGCGCAGCGCTCGGAGGCTTCGTGCGGCACCTGGCGGAGGCCGGCGTCCAGCCGGGGATGTCCGACCACCTGGTGAGCGAGGCGATCTACCTCACCGACCCGGACGGGCTGGGGATCGAGGTCTACGCCGACCGGCCGCGCAGCACCTGGCGGTACGACGGAAGCCAGCTGGTCATGGCGACCGCTCCCCTCGATGTCGGCGACCTCCTGCGCGCAGCCGGCGGCGCGGTCTGGTCGGGGATGCCCGCGGGCAGCGTGATCGGGCACGTGCACCTGTTCGTCGGCGATCTCAAGGCCGCGGCCGCGTTCTACCACGCGGCACTCGGCTTCGACAAGGTTGTCTGGAGCTATCCGGGCGCGCTCTTCCTTTCCGCGGGTGGGTACCATCACCACCTCGGCACGAACACCTGGGCCGCCGGTGCCGCCCCGGCCGGCGAGGGAGACGCACGGCTGCTCGAGTGGGAGATCGTGCTGCCGGCCCTCGGGGACGTGACCGCCGCGGCCGAGAGCCTCACGAAGGCCGGCGCCGCCGTGGAGCGGGTTTCGGGCGGGGGTGTGGCGCGGGATCCGTGGGGCACCGTGGTGCGGCTCCGCGCCGCCACATTATGACCGCGGTCGCCGGGCGCAGGCCGGCCGTGCCGCTTCACTGAATGCAGCAACGGGATGCCGGCCGGAGCCGGACATCCCGCTGCGGTACCACGTGCGACGCGACGACCGCTATCTGCGGATGCCCACGATCACCCGCACTCGCTGAAGCCGCACACGTGGCACTTCATGCATCCTTCGGCGAACTCGAGCTGCGACCCGCAGTCGGGGCACGCGCCGGAGAGCGTCTCCTGCATCCCCCCCAACATCATCTGCTCGCCGCCCCGGGTGACCGACTGCACGGTCGGCGCCGGCGCCTCGTCCGCGCGGGCGGAGGGCGGCAGCAGCTCCTGCTGGACTCCTTCCTTCTCCTGCATCCAGCGCTCGATCGCGATGCCCACCGCGTCCGGCACCGAGAGCACCTTGTTCGGTCCGAGGCCGATCACGCGGTCGGAGCTGATGCCGCGCAGCTGGCGGTAGATCTCCTTGAGCGGGATCCCCGAGCGGAGTGCGAGGCTGATGAGCCGCCCGAGCGCCTCGACGTCGGCCATCAGCGCGCCGCCCGCCTTCCCGAGGCTCATGAAGACCTCGAACGGCTGCCCGCGATCGTCCTCGGTGATGGTGACGTAGAGCGTGCCGAGCGGCGTCTCCAGCCGCCGGGTGGCGCCACGCAGCAGCTCGGGGCGCGAGCGCTTCTGCCGCCGCTGGAGGTTCTCGGCCTCCAGCTCGAGCACGCTCCGGCGCAGGCGCTCGTTCTCCGCCCGGAGCTCGGCGATCTCGCCGTGGAGGTCGGCGGTATCGCTCCCGCCGACGGCTGCGACGACCTTCTTCGCCGTAGCACCGGTCGATAGCACCTGCGCGTCTCGGCTCCCGTCGCGATACACGGTCACGCCCTTGCAGCCCAGCTTGTACGCGAGCCGGTAGATCTCCTCCACGTACTCGACGGTGGCGTCGTGCGCGAAGTTGCAGGTCTTGGAGATGGCGGAGTCGTTGTACTCCTGGAACGCCGCCTGCATCCGGATGTGCCATTCCGGCTTGATGTGGTTGGCAGTGACGAACACGCGCTGCCAGCGCGGCGGCACCTCGGGGAGGTCGATCCTGCCGGTCTCGGCGATACGCCGCATCAGGTCGTCCGAGTACCATCCCTCCTGTCTGGCGATCGCCACGAAGTCCTCGTTCACGTCCGGCATCAGCACGCCGGCCTGGTTCCGCATGAACGCCACCGCGAAGAGCGGCTCGATACCGGAGCTGCAGCCGGCGATGATGGAGATCGTCCCGGTGGGCGCCACGGTGGTGACGTTGCAGTTCCGGAGCCGCCGCATCGGGCGGACGCGCTCGCCGCTCGGGGTCCGGGCACAGGTGGCATCCGGTCCCCAGATGCTCCGCTCCCATTCGGGGAACACGCCGCGGTGCGCCGCCAGCCGCTCGCTCTCGTTCTTGGCTTCGTCGTCGACGAACTCCTGGAGCTGGCGGCCGAGCGCGGCGCCGTCCTCCGAGTCGTAGGGTACGCCGAGGCGCACGAAGAGATCGGCAAGCCCCATCACGCCGAGCCCGATACGCCGGATCCGCTGCGCCAGCTCCGTGATCTCGGGCAGCGGGTACTGGTTGGCGTCGATGACGTTCTCCAGGAAATGGGTCGCGAGGTGCACGACGAGGCGGAGCCCGTCCCAGTCGACCCTGCCTTCCTTGACGAAGGCACCGACGTTGATCGAGCCCAGGTTGCAGACGTCATACGGGAGCAGCGGCTGCTCGCCGCACGGATTGGTGGCCTCGTACGAGCCGAGGTGCGGGACCGGGTTGTAGGCATTGGCGCGGTCGATGAAGAACACGCCCGGCTCCCCGGTCTTCCATGCGCCGTGGATGATCTTCTCCCAGACCTCCCGCGCCCGCAGCCGCCCCACGACGTGGTGCGTGCCGGGATGGACGAGGTCGTACTCGCCGTCCGTCTCCACCGCCTGCATGAACAGGTCGGTGACCGCGACCGAGATGTTGAAGTTCGTGATCTTGGTGATGTCGTCCTTGCAGGAGATGAACTCCAGGATGTCCGGATGGTCCACCCGCAGGATGCCCATGTTCGCGCCGCGCCGGGTGCCGCCCTGCTTGACCACGTCGGTGGACGCGTCGTAGAGCGACATGAACGACACCGGGCCCGAGGCGACCCCCATCGTGGAGCGCACGATGTCGTTCTTGGGCCGGAGCCGCGAGAAGCTGAACCCGGTGCCCCCGCCCGACTGGTGCACCAGCGCCATCGCCCGGAGCGTGTCATAGATCCCGCTCCGGCCGTTGGAAATTGCGTCGTCGACCGGGAGCACGAAGCAGGCGGACAGCTGGCCGAGCGGCCGGCCGGCGTTCATCAGCGTGGGCGAGTTGGGCATGAACAGCCGGTTCACCATCATGTCGTAGAACGCTTCTGCCAGCGCCTCGACCGCCCCGGCCGACGCACCGTAGCGCCGATCGGGCTCGGCGATAGTCCGCGCCACCCGCCAGAACAGGTCAGCCGGCGACTCCACCGGTGTGCCCGCCTCGTCCTTGATGAGGTACCGCTTCTCGAGCACCGTGATGGCGTTCGGCGACAAAGCGACCGCGTCCCGTGGGGCGGACGAGTTCATGGACAACCCCGGCCTGTGGTGGAGTCGAACGAGAGAGCGGCGCGCGCCGCGCCGCGACGACTGTCGGTTCCGCCTGCCTGCATACTGCGACCCGCCGGGTCCGGCCAACGCCAAGGGGAGGCGCTGCGCCGAACGGACCGCCAACGTACGGGAACCCACAGGCCCGCACAATCCCCGGTAAAATCCGCGTAACGACGCGAAATCCCGCTCTTCACATCACAAAAATAATCGACAGGCGTGGTGTGGAAAACGAGCGCGCCGCGCCGGCCGCCGGGGGCATCTGCGCAGCGTCACGTCACTGCCTGCTCGCCAGCGGGTACCGGCCCGCGCGATGCGCTTTCGCCGACTCGACGTAGTGCGCCCACGTCCCCCGGATCCGCTTGCGAAGCCCGTCGTCCACCGCGCGCACCACCCGCCCCGGCACGCCCATGACCAGCGACCCCGGCGGAACGATCACCCCCTCCGGTATGACCGCGCCGGCCGCGATCACGCTGCCGGTCCCCACCCGCACACCGTTCAGCAGGACGCTGCCCATGCCGATCAGACAGTCATCCTCGATCGTGCAGCCGTGGAGGATGACGCGGTGCCCCACGGCCACCCGCCGGCCGACCGTGCACGGGACCCCGCTATCGACGTGCACGATGGTCCCGTCCTGGATGTTGGACTGGGGCCCGATCCGCACCGGCGCCAGGTCGCCGCGGACCACCGCCTGGTACCAGACACTGCTTTCCTCCTCGAGCGTGACGTCACCGAGGACGGCCGCGGTGGGGGCGATGAACGCCGAGGGATGGATGGTGGGCATCGGTAGCCTCGTCGGACGGCCGTCTGGCCGTCCGGCCGTCCGACCGTCTGGCCGTCCGTCTACGGCACCGCCGGCCGGAAGATCATCTGGGTCCACGCCTCCACCGGCTGCCCGTTCTTGAGCGCGGGCTGCCACGCAAGCTCGGTGGCGAACGCGCGGGCGTCGCGCTCGAACGCCCCGTCGTTCGACGGCCGGAGCTGGCGCACCTCGAGCGTTTGCCCGTCGATCCCCACCCGTACCCACAGGAGTGACGGCCGCGGTGCGGCCTCCGCGTCGGCGGGCACCGGCACGAACGGCGGCGTCACCGGCTTGGGGCGTTCGTCGAAGCAGGACCCGTCTGCGTTGTAGCCCGGTCCGGGGGAGCAGGACGGCGCGCCCCGGGTGGCGAGGGCGCGCCGTCTGGGACCGACCGGCTCGCCCAGCGGAGTGAGTTGCGGGCGCAGGTCCAGCACCTGGCCCGGCTCGACCCGCACCGTGTCGGTGTAGAACTGGTGGCGGGGCGCCGAGATCGCCACCACGTGCGGGCCCGGGGCCAGGCGCGTCAGGGATTCGGTGACCGGTCGCTCGTCGATGAGCACGCTCGAGCCGCGCGGCAGATCGATGACGCGGACGCCGCCGCTGTCGATCGGCGGCGCCGGAGCCGCGGGCGGCGGGATGGGATCGACGGCCAACGGTCGATGATCGCCGGTCGTCGGTCTGGCGGCGACCGTCCGCAGGCTGTCGGCCGCGGACCGCTGACCCGTATCCGGGAGAGCCCCCGGTGGCGCGGTGGTATCGGCCGCGGCGCCGGCCGAATCCGCCGCCGCGGCGCGCGGCGCGGAGCCGCGTGCCTGGTTGTAGTAGAACGCGCCGGCGCCGCCGCCGAGCAGCGCGATGACGACCCAGGGCCACGCCGGCATGGTGCTCCGGCGCATGGCTACCGAGCGGTCGGCGACCCGCCGGGCCGGCTCCCGCGGGGCCAGCTCCCGCCGGTCGTTCATCCGACGATCGACCGCCGGCGAGTTTATCGGCGTGGTCGGCTGGCTGGTGATGGCCGGCGGTATGACCCCCGGGGCCACGGCGCGCACCGTTCCAGCCGCCGCGATGGGCTGGCCCTGCAGGGAGGCGATCAGTTCCTCGCAGGTCTGGAAGCGGTCCGCCGGATCCTTCATCAGCATCCGCTTGATGACCTCGAACACCCGCCGCTCGTCGGCGGTAGCGAGCGGGGGGGTGGGCACCGGCTCCGTGATGTGCTTGTACCCGATCGAGAAGCTGTCCTCCCCGTCATACGGCACCGTGCCGGCCAGAGACTGGTAGGCCACCACGCCGAGGCTGTAGATGTCGCTCCGGCCGTCGATGCTCTGCGCCCGGGCCTGCTCGGGGCTCATGTAGTGGGGCGTGCCGATCGACATCCCCGTCCCGGTCAGCCGCTGCCCCGACGCCGCCTTCGCGATCCCGAAGTCGGTCAGCAGGCACTGCCCGAACTCGTCGAACATGATGTTGTCGGGCTTGATGTCGCGGTGCACGATCCCGCGCTGGGCCGCGTAGCCGAGGGCGCTGCCGGCCTCCACCAGGAGCCGGCGGATCTCGGGTGGGGTGAGCGTCTTCCGCTCCGCGAGGACGGTCGAGAGCGATCCGCCGCGGAGGAACTTCATCACGAAATAGATCACCCGGCCGGACCGGCCGACCCGGTAGATCGGGATGATGTTGGGGTGCTCGAGCTGGGCGGCGGTGCGAGCCTCGCGCTGGAAACGCTCCACGAACTCGGCGTCGAACGCAAGCGTGAACGGCAGCACCTTCACCGCCACCTCGCGCTCGAGGTGCTTGTCCTTGGCCCGGTACACCAGCGCCATGCCGCCCCGGCCCAGCTCCTCCAGGATCTCGTACTCCGTCGCCAGCGCCTCGCGCACGAGGTCGAGCTCCGCCACCGTCCCGGTGGCGAGCGCGTGCACCGGCGTGGTGGCCAGGAGATCGAGACCGCAGGAGGGACAGAATTTCGACTTACTGACGACTTCGCTTCCGCAGCGGGAGCAGAACATGGGCCCAAGCTACCTAGGGTGGTGGGGGAGTCAATGGCACCCCATGTGCCATCGGGACGGGCGTTTCGGCCCTGCCTAGCGCCATGGCACGAACTATGCTTTCGCTGCGAGCGACCCCTCGTCAGACCTCGGGAGCGCCTGTGGTCCCGTATCACACGATCGCATTCAGCCAGCAGAAGCTGCGGGCTGCGTTGCGTCGCTCCGCCGGCCAGGAACCCGCGCTCGCCTACGGGTTCGTCGTGCACGCCCGCCGCTATAACGACCGGCCCACCCTCGGCTTGATCACTCTCAACGGCGAGAGCCTCGCCCTCAACCGCCGGCTCCTTGCCGGGCTCGATGGGCTTCCGCTCTGGCTGTTCGGTCATGCCCGGATCGTGCTCGGACAGGCTACGCTGGCGGACGGCGTGGACCTGAGCGACGAGGAGGCCGACGATGCCCCGCTTGGCCAGCTGGTCATGCATATTGCGACGTTCGACGCGAGCACGGGAATCACCCAGAACCTGGTCCAGGTCGAGGCCGCGATCCGCGCCGATACCCTGGTGCAGCCACTCCTGATCCTGACGCAGGCGCGACCGGAGAGCTGGCCCGCCTGAGCGGGAGTAAGCAGTGAGCAGTGAGCAGTAAGCAGGGGGCCTCGGTGCAGCACGGGGCCCCCTCCTCACTGCTTACTGCTTACTGCTCACTGCTTACTGCTCACTGCTTACTGCTTACTGCTCACTGCTCACTGCCTTCAGGAAGTCTTTCACCCCCTCGAACACCGCCCGCGCGTAGAGCCCCCGGCCGCGTTCCGATCGAAGGGCCGCCTCCTGGTCCGGCATGATGATGTGCAACCCCTCGGTGAGCACGGCGGGCATCCAGGTGGCCCGGGCGAGCGCGAGGTCACCCCGGCCCACCCCGAGGTCGCGCACCCCGAGCCGCTCCACCAGGCGGTCCTGAATCGCCCGGGCGAGCGGCAGGCTGCGGGGGTGATTGTAGAACACGCTGGCCCCGGTGTTGGTGAACGGGTTCAGGCCGTCGGGCAACGCGTTCTGATGGACCGACACCAGGAGATCGGCGTTCACGCTGTCGGCCAGCCGGACGCGCTGAGCGAGGTCCACGGGCACGTCGGCGGTGCGCGTGAGCAGCACCCTCGCCCCGCCCTCCTCGAGCAGCCGGGCCAGCTCGCGCGCCACGGCGAGATTGGCGTCCGCCTCGCGGAGGCCCGTCGGCCCCGTCGCGCCCAGCGGCGGGTGGCCCGGATCGACCACGATCAGCCGCCCGCGGAACGGGGCGCTGCCGTCGATCGGGGGTGGCCGCCGGATCTCGATCAGCAGATCGGTGCCCAGCCAGCGCGCACGGTAGCCCCACAGGGGCCGGGTCAGCTCGAACTCCAGGCGCAGGCAGTCGCTGGCCTCCTGCCTCCAGCCCACCCGGCGGACCAGCGAATCCGCCGCGCCGTAGCGGATCCAGTTCACGTCCCCACCGGCGCCGTACACCGTGAGCGTCAGGCGGCGATCCGACTCGCTCACCAGAAAGGGCAGGCGCTCGCCGACCGGAATCCGCACGGCCGCCATGGTCGGAGCCTCGCTGATCGTGAGCGAGCCGACCCGGCCCCTCGGGGGCGGCAGCCCGGCGGGTAGCGGCAACGCCTCGGCGTACGGCACCCAGGCATCGAGGCCCTCGGCGAGGTGCAGACGGAGCTCGTCGTTCATCCGCCCGCTCACCAGCGCGCGGGTCCCGTTCGGGAAGAGCCAGTGATAGCTCCCGCCCGGGATGGCGCGCCCCGGCACCAGCCGATCGGTCGATCCGGCGCCGCGCGGATCGTCGGAGAGCTCCACGACCGTCGGCGTGCTGTCGGCCGCGAAGACCAGCAGCGGCCAGTGCACCCGCAGCGAGTCCCCGCCGATAAGCGCCTCCAGCACACCGCCGGTCCCGGCAGGCGAGCGAACGACTCCCTCGTATCGCGCCGAGTCCACCGGCCGCTGGTGCTTGGCGAAATCCCAGTCGAACGCCCGCACGCCCTCACCCGGCTCGGGCGCGCGCGGCGCGGCGACGAGCGGCACCGTCTGGCCGGCGAAGGCGAGCCGGAGCACCGCTCC
>DASUAH010000265.1:0-6783 GCA_035763885.1 Gemmatimonadales bacterium | reverse complement strand
GTCCGTCCGGATCGCGCGCCTGCACGCCGAAGGCCCCGGCAGCCGCGGCGCCATCGAGCGGCACTGCGCCCGCCGAGACGAAGATCGCACCCGCCGCCTTGAGCCGCGCGGCCGCCGCACCCGCATCGGCGACCAGCAGGCGGGTCTGCCAGTGCACCAGGTCGCTCGCGCGCTCGTCCCGGGGGAATGCCCGCCCGGTCTTCGGGTGCACGTACTCGAGGAACTCGATCCCGGGCCCGTCTCCCGCGCGGAGCGCCGTGATCCGGAGGTGCGCCCCCGGCACGTTGTTGAGGTTCTCCTGCTCCGGCCCGTAGTTCTCGCTCGCCCCCGCCACCGCGAGCCCCAGCACATCCCGGTAGAAGCCGAGGCTGCGCTCGGTGTCGCTCACGACGACGGCCGTGTGGTCGATCCCGAGGAAGAGGCGGTCCGTGGGGGCGTGCCACTTGGCCCGACCCTTCCCCGGCGGGAACCAGAGAATCTCCAGCGGATGGTCGTCGGGATCGCGGAAGTAGAACGCGCGGATCCCGCCGGCGTTCCGGTTCCAGTCGGGCAGCCGTTGGGGGCCGTTGGCCGACGCGTGCCGCACGCCGAACGCCTCGAGCCGCGCGAACGCGCTGTCCATGTCGCGGACGATGATGGCCACGTGCTGGAACCAGCGGTCGTTGCTCCGCCAGTCCGGCGGGGCGGCCCGACCCGGGGGCGCCAGGTACTCGGTGAGCTCGAGCATCTCGTCGCCGAGGCGAAGTCCGACCACCCGCGCCCGCGCGCCCGGCAGACCCACGAGGCGCCCGAATCCGGCACCGGACACCTCGGCGTCCGACATCTTCTCGAACGCCAGCACCTCGGTGTAGAACCGCACGGAGCGCTCCATGTCCGAGACCGTAAGCCCGACCGGGCCGACCGCCGCGACCCCGATGGGCTGGAGCGCCTGGGCCGTGACCGCCTGCACCGAGGTCGCCCCCTGCCCCTGCCAGGGCGACGGGTACTGCGCCTGGAGCGGGGGTGCGAGAACCGCGAGCGCGAGGGCCAGTGTCAGCCGGTTCATGCGAGGACGCCCCGCGGATCGCTCACCCGCGCCGTCTGGCCGTCCGACCGTCCGGCCGTCTGCCGCGCTGCCACGCCCAGCCGGTCCAGGATGCGGTCGCCGACCCGCAGCGCGTTGGCCATGATCGTGAGCGCGGGGTTCACCGCCCCGCTCGACGGGAAGAAGCTCCCGTCCACGACGTAGAGGTTGTCCACCTCGTGCGCCCGGCAGCTCGGATCCAGCGCCGACGTCCTTGGATCGTGACCGAACCGGATGGTGCCGTTCTGGTGCGCCACCCCCGCGAGTGGAATGCGCTGCCCCACGAACAGGTTGCGGGAGAAGATCCCCTCGTGGCACTCGTGGCCGTGCACGCTGCACCTCGTCTGCTGCTGCATGAAGCGCTCGACCCGCTTGATCAGGCGACGGTGCCCCTCTTCGTTGTTCGGCTTGTACGCGAGCACGATGCTGCCGTCGCGGTCGAGCGTGACCCGGTTCTCGGGATCCGGCAGGTCCTCGGACGTGAGCCAGAAGTCCAGCGAGTGCTTCGCCATCAGGTCGAGCGTCCAGCCCGGCGCGATCGCCGGCGCGCCCGCCGAGAGCGTAATCCCGTCGAGCTTGCCCACGAACGACACGTGGCCCATCGGGTGGGGCCAGTCCGGCTCGCCGAAGTAGAAGTCGTTCACCGCGAGCGTCTTCTGGAACACCGTCGGGTTCGGGCATTTGGACAGCGCCATCAGCACGGAGTTGACGTGTCCCATGTAGTGCCGCCCGACCACGTCCGATCCGTTGGCGAGCCCGCGCGGGTGCTTCCTGTTCGCGGAGCGGAGCAGCAGCGCCGCAGAGTTGATCGCCCCGCAGGAGACGACCACGACGTCCGCCGTGTAGACCTCCTGAGCACCGCCCCGCTCCACCTGCACCCCCGTGACCTCCCGGCCGCTGGCGCTGGCCTCCAGCCGGCGCACGTGGGCGCCGGTGAGCAGCGTGACGTTGGGGTGGGCGAGCGCCGGATCCACGCAGCACACCTGCGCGTCGGACTTGGCCTGCACCAGGCAGGGGAACCCGTCGCAAGTGGCGCACCGGATGCACTTGCTCTGCCGCCGGTTCTGCTCGTCGAGCATGATGCCGAGCGGTACGTGGAACGGGCGGTACCCGAGCCGGACGAGGTCGTCATGCAGCTGCTGGATGCGCGGCTCGTGGCTCACCGGCGGGTGGGGATACGGCCCGCTCGCCGGCGGCTCGGTGGGATCCGCGCCGCGCTCGCCGTGCACCTGGTAGATCCGCTCCGCCTCGGCGTAGTAGGGCTCCAGCTCGTCGTAGGAGATCGGCCAGGCGGGCGAGACCCCGCCCCAGTGCCTGAGCTCCCCGAAGTCCTCCCGCCGCAGCCGGAACAGCGCGGCACCGTAGAACTTCGTGTTCCCGCCTACCCAGTAGTTCGTGTGCGGGTGGAGCGGCGTGCCGTCACGGTCGCGCCAGGTCTCCTTCGCGCTGTACCTGCCCTCGAGGTTCACGGCCCGGGGGCTCCAGTTGTCCGGCTCGCGGGGCACGTACTCCCCGCGCTCCAGCAGCAGGATCCGCTTCCCCGAAGGCGCCAGGCGATACGCGAGCGTGCCGCCGCCGGCACCCGAGCCGATGATGATGACGTCGTAGTGCGTCGACATGGCCTGACTCCCGTGCTCACTGCTCACTTCTGGCTGACTGCCGCGGGCTGCGGCGTCACGGTCACCCGGATCAGGCTCCCGACCGCAGGGACGGCCCACTTGCCGCGCGCGTGGGCCACGGCGCCGTTCTCCGACTCGCCCTGATTCGCGCTCTTCTGGCGCGGCGCCTGGTTGGGGCCCAGACCGGGTTCCTCGTCCACCTCGGTGCCCGCGTCCCACAGCGACAGCTGTCCAGTCATGTCCCCCGACACCGGCCTGCCACCGCGGAACAGCGCGATCGGCCGGTCGTTCGAGTAGAACCAGTCGTTCGACTGCCCGAACATGGCAGCGAGGGAGAGGACCTGGCCCGGCGCGGCCATGACGGTGAACTCGTAGGCCTTGCCCGGGGTGAGCGGGCCGCCGGTGAGGTCGCCGACCGGTTTCGCGACCGCCCCCACGGCAACCACGCCGGCCGCGCCCGGTAGCGCTTTGCTCAGCGGCTCGGTGTTCCCCTCTTCCGCGAGCTGCTCGAGCCCGTTCAACATCTCGGCCTGGCCGCCCTTGAACAGCGGATTGGCGCTCCCGGTGTGCACCACCCAGAGGACGGGCGCGAGCACGAACGGCGCCTTGCCACCGGTCGAGAGCTTGAGCGTCTCGCCCTTGGTGATGTTCTGGACCCGGATGCTGAACGCCGTGGCCGCCGCTCCGGTGCGGGCCGGAGCCGCCGGTGTCGCGGCCGCGCGCGGCTCCACCACCAGCACCTGATCGTGGCTGGTGCCCGCGGAGCTGACGCCCCGCCCGGCCCATGGTTGCGGGGACTGCGCGGCGGCCGGCGCGGCGAGCGCCGCCACCGCCAGGAAACTGGAGACTGCCCGAATCAACGACATGGATTTCTCCTCAGGACACAGACGTGAGCGGGGCGGTGCCGAAGTTGACCCCGAAGCGGTTGCACCAGATGGTGACGGCGCGATACTTGGCGAGATCGAGGTCCGCCGGAACATCGTAGTTCTGATCCCCCTCGTTCCCCTTCAGCTTGCCCAGCTCGACGTAGCCCGCCTGCGTCACGGTCTCGTTGTCGGACGCGTCGGCCGCGGCGACGAGGAAGACCCGCACGTCCGGGCCGTTCGAGGTGGCGAAATCGGTGAGCCGCAGGACCCGCTTGCCACCCACATCGAGGATCGCGGCGGTTCCGCGGGTCTCGTGCGCCACCGAGTGGAAGGCGCCGGTCGCGAGCGATACGGGCGCGGCCGCCTCGCCGGTCTGCGCCGACCCGGTGGTCGCCAGCTCCTCGTGGACGCGTTGATCGACGAACAGCAGCTCGGGGCGGAAGAGGTACCAGGCCGCGCCCCCGAGGACGACGAGCCCGGCCACCAGCAGACGACGGTTCATGCTCAGCGCTCCGTTGGGTTGATGCGGCTGTAATGGCGGGTGGCGCGGAAAGGTTCCCGGTCGTCGCCGCGAAGCTATCCGTCGGCGGCCCGGCGGGACTCGCAGTGGATGCACCGGCGCCCGCCGTCGTGTACCAGCTTGGCGCAGAACGGGGCGCCGCGGCTCCGCAGGTACACCTCCGCAGCCGCGAGCATGCCGAGCGGCGGCGCGGTGAAGTAGACCCACATCGCGGTCCAGTCGCCCGCCACCGCCGCCGAGCCGAAGGTCCGCGCCGGATTCAGGCTCATGCCCGAGATCGGCGCCTCGAAGGTGATGTAGGTGGCGACGAGGAGCCCCGCGCAGAGGCCGGTGAGCCGCGCAAAGCGGGGGTGATTCGACACCCGCAGGATCACCGTCATCAGGATGAACGTGATGCCGAGCTCGGCGAGCCACGCGGCGGCGGGGCCCTGTGGTCCCGGCAGCGTCGCCGCGTAGCGCACCTTCTCGTGCGCCGCCAGCCCGCCGAGCGCGATCGCGGCCAGCGACACACCGATGACGGCACCGGCGAACTGGGCCGCGACATAGCCGGCGGCGTCCGCCGGCGCGATCCGGCCGAGCCGGAGGAACGTCAGTGTGGTGGCCGGGTTGAAGTGCGCACCCGACTGCAGGCCCCAGGGCGAGTAGATGAGCACGACCGCCGTGCCACCCATCGCGAGCCCCATCAGCATCCGCCGCAGGAACGGATCGGGCACCGCCTGGTGCACCGGCGAGCCCGGATGCTCGAGCAGCGCGGTGAACCCGCAGGCGGAGATCATGAACAGGCCGAGCAGCGCGGCCTCCATCGCGTACTCGGGCCAGTGCCGCGCCAGCACCCCGGGCCGGCCCGACTCCGCGGCGAGCGTGGCCATCTCAGTCGTCGCCGGTACGGAGCACCACCAGGTCGAGCCGGATGGCCTCGCCGACCGACCAGGCCTGGAACGGACAGCCGCGCGGCGGATGCGGTGGCGCAGCGTTGGCGATCTCCGATACGTGCCCGAGGCCGGCTTCGTCGAGGTGCCGGAGCAGCGGCCCCAGGAACCGCTCCCGCGCCGCCCGCCGCGCGCCGGCCGTGTCGCCGCGCACGCGGACCCAGGCTTCGACGAACGGGCCCAGGAGCCAGGGCCACACGGTGCCCTGGTGATAGCTCCCGTCGCGCTGGCGCACGCCACCGAGGTACCGGCCGACGTAGCGGGGGTCGGCCGGCGCGAGACTCCGGAGTCCCACCGGCGTCCACAGGTTCGTCTCGACCACGTCCACCACCCGCCGCGCGCGCTCCAGGTCGAGCACCGGATACGGGAGCCCGCCCGCGGCCAGGATCTGGTTCGGCCGGAGCGTGGCGTCGAACGCTCCGGGCTGGTGATCGGGGTCCACCACGTCGTTGAGCCACCCCCACTCCGGGTTCCAGAACCGCTCCCCGAACGTCCGGTGGCCCCGCTCGTACGGCTCGCGCCACGCCGGATCCCATGCGCTCACGATCCGCAGCGCGTTGAGCCAGAGCGCCTGCACCTCGACCGGCTTGCCGACCCGCGGGGTCACCACCCAGTCGCCCACTTTCGCGTCCATCCAGGTGAGCTGCACGCCGGGCTCGCCGGCTGCGAGCAGGCCGTCGCCGTCGAGGTGGATGCGATAACGCGTGCCGTTCGCGTACCCCGCGACGATGGCCTTGCAGGCAGCCTGGAGTCGGATGCAATCGCTTCGGCTGGCCGGCCGACCGCCCGACCGTCCGGCCGCCTGCAGGTACTCGTGCACCGCAACGACATACCACAGCGACGCATCCACGGCGTTGAACTCCGGTGCGTCACCCGCGTCCGCGAAGCGGTTCGGGAGCATCCCCGCGGAGACCTGGCCCGCCCACTCCAGCAGGATGTCGCGTGCCTCGGCGAGCCGGCCCGTCGCGAGGCAGAGCCCGCGCAGGGCGATGAACGTGTCCCGCCCCCAGTCACCGAACCACGGGTAGCCGGCGATGATCGTGCGGCCCTCACCCCTGCGAACGAGATACGCGTCGGCCGCGCGGTGGAGCGGCATGGCGAACCGGGCTCGGCGCTGGCGCTCGGCGGAGCGGAGACGGGCAAACGCCGCGGAAGCGTCCTCGTCGGGCCGCGCGACTGCCACAGGATCGGTCGTGAACAGCAGCACCGCATCCTGACGCGCCAGGTCCCAGGCGAACACTCCCGGCGCCGCCAGGTCCTCGACGTGATCGAGCCCGCGGTCCCGCTCCTCGGCGCAGAGGAACCCCCGATACCAGACGGGATCCGGGGCGTACTCACCGTTGGAGATCGCGCTCACGGTCGGCACGTCGGGATAGGGGTGCCACGTCACCCAACCGCCAGCGGCGGCGGCGGCGAACCGGAACGCGGAGTTCTCGTGGTGGAGGGCGTGGAAGTCGCGGCCCGAAAGGAAGGGGCGCACCCGGAACGGCACGGTGTTCCCGGACCGGCCGGCCGGCCGTGGGTCCGGCCGCCCGTCGGTGACCAGCTGCCAGCGCAGCGCCACGGCCGGCACGCCGCGAGGCACGAACAGCTCATGCTCGATGCGTACACCGGACCGGAGGCGATAGGTCCACCGCGGCCACGGGTTGTACTCGAAGGACTCGATCTCGGCGCCCTCGGTAACGAGATCGGGCGCGTAGTGCTGGCGGGTGAGGTAGGCCCGCTCACCGCCGACCGCCGGCTGTTCGCCGCCCTCCACCCACGCATCCACCCCGTCGACCAGGAC
>DASUAH010000264.1:0-14357 GCA_035763885.1 Gemmatimonadales bacterium | reverse complement strand
CTCGATGTCGTTCGGGTCGAGGATCACGTCGGTGCCGACCGCGAGGCCGGCCACGAGGGTGTACCGGAGGGCGTCGGCGCCGTAGAGCCGCACCACGTCGAGCGGGTCGATCCCGTTGCCCAGGGACTTCGACATCTTGCGGTGCAGCGTGTCGCGCACGGTGCCATGCAGGTACACCGTGCGGAACGGGATGTCGCCCATGAACCTGCTGCCGGCCATGACCATGCGCGCCACCCAGAAGAACAGGATCTCGGGGGCGGTGACCAGCGTGTCGCCGGGATAGTAGCGCTCGAGGTCCGGGGTGGGATCAGGCCAGCCGAGGCTCGAGAAGGGCACGAGCTGCGAGGAGAACCAGGTATCGAGCACGTCCTCGTCCTGGCGCAGCGGCCCGCCGCAGGCCGGACAGCGGTCGAGATCGGTCCGGCTCGCGACGGTAGTCGCGCAGGGCTCCGACTCGCAGTACCAGACTGGAATCCGGTGTCCCCACCAGAGCTGCCGGGAGATGCACCAGTCGCGGATGTTCTCCATCCAGCGGGCGTAGTCGTCGCCCCGCCGCTCCGGCAGGAAGCGGAGGCGGCCCTCCCGGTACGCCGCGAGCGCGGGGCGGGCGAGCGGCTCCATGCGCACGAACCACTGCTCGGAGAGCCGCGGCTCGACCACCGTGTCGCAGCGGTAGCAGTGGCCGACCCCGTGCCGATGCGGCTCCACCCCCTCCATCAGGCCCACGGCCTCGAGCTCCTCGACCACGCGCTTCCGCGCCTCGTACCGGTCGAGGCCCTGGAAGCGCTCCGGCACCGCGAGGCTCATCCGCGCTTCGGGCGTCATCACGTCCACGCTGGGCAGGCCGTGCCGGCGGCCGATCTCGAAGTCGAGCGGATCGTGGGCGGGCGTGACCTTCACCGCGCCGGTGCCGAACTCGGGATCTACGGCATCGTCGGCGACGATGGGGATGAGACGGCCCACCAGCGGCAGCCGCAGCTCGCGCCCGATCAGCCCGGCGTATCGCGCGTCGGCGGGATGGACGGCCACCGCCGTGTCGCCCAGCATCGTCTCCGGCCGGGTGGTGGCGACCGTCACGTGCCCCGCGCCGTCGGCCAGCGGGTAGCGGAGGCGCCAGATGCGGCCGTCCTCCTCCGCCTTCTCGGCCTCTTCGTTGGACAGCGCGGTGAGGCAGCGCGGGCACCAGTTGATGATGTAGTGCCCGCGGTAGATGAGCCCCTGGTCGTACAGCCGGACGAACGCCTCGCGCACCGCGCGGGACATTCTCTCTTCGAACGTGAAGTAGGTCCGGGACCAATCGGCGGAGCAGCCGATGGCGCGAAGCTGCTCGAGGATCGTGGCCCCGGTCTCGCGCACGTAACCCCAGACCCGCTCGATGAACGCGTCGCGCCCCAGGTCGAACCGGGTCTGCCCTTCCTTGGCGAGCAGCTTTTCGACCACGTTCTGGGTGGCGATGCCGGCGTGATCGGTGCCGGGAAGCCAGAGCACTGCGCGCCCCCGCATCCGCTCGAAGCGGACCAGCACATCCTGCACGGTGTTGTTGAGCCCGTGTCCCATGTGCAGCACGGCGGTCACGTTGGGCGGCGGCATCATGATGACGTACGGCCGTCGGGCCGTCGGGCCCTCGGGCGAGAACACCCCCGCCTCCTCCCAGGAGCGGTAGATGTCGGCTTCGATGGCTTGCGGGTTGTACTGTGGAGGCAGCGGCTCCGTCATGCGCTCTGGTCGGTAGCCAGATAGTCGGAGGGCAGCGTCCGGTCGTCCTCTCCCCGGACCAGAATGCTGTTGACGACCGATTCCACGCCCGGCACGGTGCCGGCGAGGCGGGCGGCGCGGGTGCGGGCGGCGCGCGACGGGACCCAGCCGTGCAGCTCCACCGTGCCGGCAGCGATGGCCGTGGCCTCGAGCCCGAGCGAGCGGAGCTCCGGATCGGCCGCCAGCGCGGCGGTGGCGGCACGTGCGGCGCCCGCCGCGGACAGCGGCGGGCGGGGCGGCTGCCGCATGCGCCGCGCCGCCCGGCGGACCCGCGGGGCATTCACGTCGCCGAACCACTCGCCGAGCATGAACCCCACGGCCAGACCGCTGGCGACGCCGAGCGCCGCCCATGCCACGAGCTGCCATCCGGACAGCCGGACCCGTGAATCCACGCGAACTCCTCGTTCAAAAAGCGTGACTCCACGGTTAAGTTAACACGCTTTATCTCCCGGGCCCATCCGCACTTCACTCGCAGGAGCGACATGCCGAACGAGCGCCACCGCGTGACACCCCGCGAGCTGGCCGGCTGGCTCGTCGCCGCCGCGCTGGTCCTGGTCGGCGTGGGCCTCGCTCTCGCCCTCGGCCCCCGCGCGGAGCCGGTGGCGCGCCCCCCGGCGCTGGAAGCCGGCCGGTGAGCACCATCCGGGTTACGCTGCCCGACGGCTCGACCCGGGAGCTGCCCGGCGGGACCACGGCCAGGCAGCTCGCCGAGTCGATCGGGCCCGGGCTCGCCAAGGCGGCGCTCGCCGCCCGGGTGAACGGCTCGATCCGGGACCTCGACCGTCCGCTGGAGGCGGACGCGAGCGTGGCGATCCTCACCGAGCGCGACCCCGAGGCGCTCGAGGTGCTCCGGCATTCGTCCGCCCATATCCTCGCGACCGCGGTGCGCGAGCTCTTCCCCGGCGCCGGCATCGGCTTCGGGCCGCCGATCGAGGACGGGTTCTACTACGACTTCGAGGTGCCGCGGCCGTTCACGCCCGAGGACCTCGAGCGCATCGAACAGCGGATGGGCGAGATCGCCCGGCGCGATTACCCGTTCGTGCGCGAGGTGGTGGACCGCGCCGAAGCGAACCGCCGCTTCGCCGACGACCCGCTCAAGCTCGAGCGGATCGCCGAGCTGGGCGACGAGGAGACCATCTCGGTCTATACCGACGGGCCGTTCCAGGATCTCTGCCGCGGTCCCCACGTGCCGAGCACGGGCCGGCTCAAGCATTTCAAGCTGCTGCACGCAGCGGGCGCCTACTGGCGGGGCGACGAGCGCCGCCAGATGCTCCAGCGCATCTACGGCACCGCGTGGTTCCGGAAGGAAGACCTCGACGCCTATCTGCACCGGCTCGAGGAGGCGCGGAAGCGCGACCATCGGGTGCTCGGGAGACAGCTCGACCTCTTCTCGATCAGCGACATCGTCGGCCCCGGCCTCGTGCTGTGGCACCCCAAGGGCGCCATGATCAAGTGGCTGCTCTCTCGCGCGGTGGAGGATGACAACGTGGCGAGCGGCTACGATCTCGTGTACACGCCGCACGTCACCCGCGAGGAGCTGTTTCACATCTCGGGCCACCTCCCGCTCTACGCCGCCAACCAGTACCCCGCCATGGGCGCCGGCGCCGGCGAGGCCGAGAACGTGCGCTACCGGGTCAAGCCGATGAACTGCCCGATGCACGCCCTCATCTACCGGAGCCAGCAGCGCAGCTATCGCGACCTGCCCATCCGGCTGAGCGAGGTCGCGAACGTCTACCGGAACGAGAAGTCGGGCACACTGCACGGCCTGCTCCGGGTCCGCGGGCTGTGCATGGACGACGCGCACATCTTCTGCACGCCCGAGCAGACGGAAGACGAGATCTTCCTCTGCCTCGACCAGGTAGATCGGCTGGTCCGGAAGACGTTCGGGTTCGAGCTGGACTTCGAGATCTCCACCCGGCCGGCGGAGCGGCTCGGCGGCGACGCCGTCTGGGATCGCGCGGAGGCGGTGCTGCAGCGCGCGCTGGAGCGGAAGGGGATCGCGTTCGGGATCGACGCGGGCGGCGGTGCCTTCTACGGACCCAAGATCGACATCAAGTTCCGGGACGCGATCGGCCGGCTGTGGCAGGGGCCCACGATCCAGCTCGACTTCAACCTCCCCGAGCGGTTCGAGCTCGAGTACACCGGACCGGACAACCGCTCGCACCGTCCGGTGATGATCCACCGCGCCATCTACGGGACGCTCGAGCGGTTCACCGGCAACCTGATCGAGCACTTCGCGGGCGCCTTCCCCGTGTGGCTTGCGCCGGAGCAGGTGCGGGTGATCCCCATCTCCGACGCGCAGGCGGAAGGTGCCCGCGCCGTGGCCGCCCGGCTCCGGGCGGCGGGGCTCCGGGTGCACGTCGACCAGGGGAACCAGACGCTCAACTACCGGATCCGCGAGGGCGAGCTGGCCAAGGTGCCCTACATGGCGGTCGTGGGCCAGCGGGAGCTCGAGGCCGACAGCATCGCGCTCCGGGTGCGCGGGGCGGGGAAGAAGCAGGAGATCGTCAAGCTGGAGGACTTTCTCGCCCGCGTGGGCGAGCAGGTCCGCACGCGGGCGCTGGTGCCCTGAGCCGCGCGAGGCACTCCGACCTGAGCGCCCCCGCCGGCGACGAGGGTCTCGTCCGCGCGATCGGGACCCGCGCGCTCGCGCTCGCCTGTATCAACCTGATCGTGGGCGCGAGCATCTTCGTGCTCCCCGCCGCGGTCGCCGCCGATCTCGGCCCCGCCGCCATCCTCGCCTATCTCGTCTGCGCCGCCATCCTGCTGCTG
This sequence comes from Gemmatimonadales bacterium, assembly GCA_035763885.1. Classification (GTDB taxonomy): domain Bacteria; phylum Gemmatimonadota; class Gemmatimonadetes; order Gemmatimonadales; family GWC2-71-9; genus DASQPE01. Next base: position 9,830 of record DASUAH010000264.1, on the reverse strand, counting down.
GTGGGCCTCTGCTTCGCCGAGGCGGGGAGCCGCGTGTCGGTGTCGGGCGGCACGTACGCCTACATCGAGCGTGCCTTCGGCCCCTTCGTGGGCTTCATCGCCAGCACCTTCCTCTGGTTCGCGAGCGGCGTGCTCGCGAGCGCATCGGTGGCGAACGCGCTCGTCGGGACCCTGGCGGCCGCGGTGCCCGCGCTCGCGGCCCCGGTACCGCGCGCGCTGGTGCTCGCCGCGCTGTACGGCGGCCTCGCGATGCTGCAGATCCGGGGCGTGCGTGCGGGGATGCGGTTCGTGGAGGGGGTCACCGCGGCGAAGCTCGCGCCGCTGGTGCTGTTCGTGGTGCTCGGCGCGTTCGCGCTGGAGCCCGCGCACCTCGGCTGGACCGCCCTGCCGTCCGTCGGCGACATCGGCCGGACGGTGCTGCTCCTCTTCTTCGCGTTCCAGGGAATCGAGAATGCGCTCACCGCGAGCGGCGAGATCGTGCGCCCGGCCCGCACCGTCCCGCGCGCCATCCTCGTCGCCGTGGCGGGATCCACCGTGCTCTACGGCGGAATCCAGCTCGTCGCCCAGGGCATTCTCGGCGACGCGCTCGCAGCCCACGAGCGCGCCCCGCTCGCCGACGCGGCGGGCGCGGCGTTGGGCGGCTGGGCCCGCGCCATGCTGCTCGCCGGGGCGGCGGTCTCGATGTTCGGCTGGGTGGGCGGCGATCTGCTGGCGCAACCTCGCGCGCTCTATGCCCTCGGGCGCGACGGGCTGCTGCCCGCCCCGCTCGCGGCGGTGCACCCGCGGTTCCGGACCCCGCACCTGGCGATCGCGGTGTACGCGGCGCTGGGATTCCTGTTCGCGGTGACCGGCAGCTTCCGATCTCTCGCGCTGGTGGCGAGCAGCGGGGCGCTGATGCTGTACCTGCTGGCCTGCCTCGCGGCGCTGCAGCTTCGCCGCCGCGGCGTGCGGGCCGAGGGCGAGCCGCTGGACCTGCCGGGCGGCAGCGTGATCGCCGGGGTCGCGTGCGTCGCCATCGTGTGGGTGCTCACCTCGCTGCGGCCCGCCGAGCTCGGGGCGGTCGGGATCATGATCGGCGTCGCCGCGCTGGCGTACGGGGTGCGCAGGCGGGTGACGGCGGCCTGAGCCGCGCTGGGGCATGCGGGCCCCTGCCAGCCCCCGATGGTAGGATGTATCTTGCCGTCGGACTTCGCCGGACCGGAGTGCAGTGACCGACTCGACTACGCCCGTCATCCTCTCCGCCGTTCGCACGCCCATCGGCAAGTACCTCGGCGGCCTTTCCTCGTTCACGGCGCCCCAGCTCGGCGCCCTGGTCATTCGCGAGGCCGTGCGCCGCGCCGGCGCGGACCCCAACGCGGTGGACGAGGTGATCATGGGTCACGTGCTGCAGGGCGGCTCGGGCCAGGCGCCGGCCCGCCAGGCGATGATCCTCGCCGGTCTGCCCGCCGGCATCCCCGCGCTCACGATCAACAAGGTCTGCGGCTCCGGCCTCAAGGCCGTGATGCTCGCGGCGCAGGCCGTCAAGGCGGGCGACGCCGAGTGCGTCGTCGCGGGCGGCCAGGAGAGCATGTCGAGCGCGCCGCACTATGTGTACGGCATGCGCAACGGGATCAAGGCCGGCAACCAGACCATGGTGGACGGGATGATCCACGACGGGCTCTGGGATTCCTTCGGCTGCTGCCACATGGGCGAGTACGCCGAGTACACCGCCGACAAGGCGGGGGTGACCCGCGAGGAGCAGGACGCGTTCGCGCTCGACAGCCATCGCAAGGCGGTGGCGGCCACCGAGTCGGGCAAGTTCAAGGCCGAGATCCTGCCGGTGCCGGTGCCGGGGAAGGGTGGGCCGACGGCGGTGAGCGTCGACGAGTCTCCGCGAAAGGACACCAGCGCGGAATCGCTGGCGAGGCTCAAGCCGGCGTTCCGGAAGGACACCGGGACCGTGACGCCCGGCAACGCACCCGGTCTCAACGATGGCGCAAGCGCGCTGGTGGTCACGTCCCTCGCCTTCGCCAGGGCACACGGTCTCGCCCCGATGGCGCGGATCACCGCCTACGCCACCGGCGGCGGCGAGCCGCGCGACCTCTTCTTCGCGCCGGTGGTCGCGGTGCGCACGCTGCTGCGGAGGGCCGGGACCGCGATCGGCGACTACGACCTGATCGAGGCCAACGAGGCGTTCGCGGTGCAGGCCATCGCCGACGGGCGCGAGCTCGGCTGGGACTGGGACCGGGTCAACGTGAACGGCGGCGCGGTGGCGCTGGGACATCCCATCGGCGCGAGCGGTGCCCGGGTGCTCACCACCCTGCTCTACGCCTTGCGGGATCGCGATCTGGCCACCGGCCTCGCGACGCTCTGCCTCGGCGGGGGCAATGCGGTCGCCCTCAGCGTGGAGAGGATATGAAATCGGCCCTGGATGGGCAGTCGGCGGTGCGTGGTGTGCGCGCGGCGCTCGCGGGCTCGCCCGCGGTGCGGCGCGCGGCCGCCCTGGTCCTCGGGGCGCTCTTCGTCGCCCTCGCGGCCCAGGTCGCGGTGCCGCTGCCGTTCACGCCGGTGCCGATGACGCTCCAGCCGCTCGCGGTGCTCATCGTGGGCGGGCTGCTGGGCCCCGCGGCCGGAGCCGCCGCCCTCGCGCTGTACGTCGCCCTGGGAGCGCTCGGCTTGCCGGTGTTCACGCCCATCGGCCCGCCGGGCGCGGCCCGCCTGCTCGGCCCGACTGGGGGATATCTGCTGAGCTACCCGGCGGCGGCAGCGGTGACCGGGTGGCTGGCTGACCGTCCGTCCGTCCGGCCGTCTGGCCGCCTGCTCCTCGCCTGCGCCGCGGGGATGCTGGTCATCCACCTCGGCGGCTCGGCGCAGCTCGCGATCCTCGGGGGCGACCCGGGGCTCGCGCTGCGGCTCGGCGTCGTGCCGTTCCTCACCGGCGACCTGGTGAAGATCGGCCTCGCGGCGCTGGTGATCCGGCTGGTCCGGCCGCGGATGCCCGCCCCGCTTTGACCGCCCCATCGCCGGCAGACTGGCGCAGCGTCCTGAAGGCGATCGGCTGGTCGATCGCCTTCACGTTGACCGGGCTCGCCTGCACCCTAATCCTGCTCGGGATCTCCGCGGCGCTGCTCGCCGGCGGTGACTTCGAGCGCGGGGTTCGCGGGTTCCTCACGCCGGGCGGGCGCGAGGCCGTCGCCGCGGGCGTGAGCCAGCTGGCCGGCTTCGGGATCGCCACCTGGCTGATCGGGATCCGCGCCCTCAGGCTCGACCGGGCGGCGCTCCGGTGGAAGCCGCCGGGGCCGGGGATCCGCGGCATGCTCGCCGGCCTGGGCATCGGGGCGGGCGCGGCCGCGCTGGCCCTGCTGCTGGCCGTGGCGCTCGGCAGCGCACACTGGTCGCCGGACGAGGGCGGACCCGCGGTGTACGCACTCCAGGTGGCCAGGACCACGGCCGCGCTCGCGCCGGCGGCACTGAGCGAGGAGCTGATGTTCCGCGGCGTGCCCCTGGTGGTGTTCGCCGCGGTGCTGGGCCGCGGCTCGGCGCTGCTCCTCGTGTCGGGCGTGGTCTTCGGGCTGCTCCACGCCCGCAACCCGGCCGCGACCCCGCTGGCCCTCGGCAACATCGCGCTCGCCGGGCTGTTCCTGGGGGCGGCCTTCTACGCGCGGGGCGGCCTGTGGACCGCGTTCGGCGCGCACCTCGGCTGGAACGCCGCGCTCGCCGCGCTGGACGCCCCCGTGAGCGGACTCCCGTTCGACGTCCCGCTGCTCGACTATCACGCCGGAGAGCCGGTCTGGCTCTCCGGCGGCCCGTTCGGGCCGGAAGGCGGCCTCGCCGCCACCGCCGCGCTGGCGGCGGCGTTCGTTCTGACCCTCCGGTGGGCCCGCAAGGAGACGAGATGAAGCGTGCCGCGGTGGTCGGCGCCGGCACCATGGGCAACGGAATCGCCCACGTGTTCGCCCAGCACGGCTGGGAGGTCGCCCTGATCGACACCCAGCCGGCCGCGCTCGAGCGCGCTCTCGCGACGATCCGGGGCAACCTCGAGCGCCAGGTGAAGAAGGGGGCCATCGGGGCAGACGCGCCGGCGCAGATTCTCGGACGCATCGCCGCGGGCCAGGACCTGGCCGCGGCCCGCGACGCCGTGATCGTGGTCGAGGCCGCGAGCGAGCATCCCGCCGTCAAGTTCGCGATCTTCGAGCAGCTCGACCGCGTCTGCCGCGCGGACGCGATCCTGGCCAGCAACACGAGCTCCATCTCCATCACCGAGATCGGCGCGCGGACGCAGCGGCCCGCGCAGGTGATCGGGATGCATTTCATGAATCCGGTGCCGGTGATGCAGCTGGTGGAGGTGATCCGCGGGCAGGCGACCAGCGGCGAGACCACCGCCACCGTGATGGACACTGCGCGGGCGCTGGGCAAGACGCCCGTCGAGGTGAACGACTACCCCGGCTTCGTCTCCAATCGCGTGCTCATGCCGATGATCAACGAGGCGATCTACTGCGTGATGGAAGGCGTGGCCACGCCCCAGGCGATCGACACCGTGATGAAGCTCGGGATGGGGCACCCGATGGGCCCGCTCACGCTCGCGGACTTCATCGGGCTCGACGTCTGCCTCGCGATCCTGGAGGTGCTCCACCGGGGTCTGGGAGACGACAAGTACCGGGCCTGTCCGCTGCTCAGGCGCATGGTCGCCGCCGGTCACCTGGGACGAAAGAGCGGGCGGGGGTTCTACACCTACTAGACGAGCGGCCGACCCGTCTGCCTTATACATTAGTCCGATGGCCGAGACGATTCCGATCGCCGCGGATCACGCGGGCTTTCCGCTCAAGGAACGCCTCGTGGCCGAGCTCCGGGCGCTCGGGTACGACCCGCTCGACCTCGGCACCGACGGGCCCGAGTCGGTGGATTACCCGGATTATGCCCACCGGGTGGCCGAGCGGGTGGCGCGCGGCGATGCGGCGCGCGGCGTCCTCTTGTGCGGGACCGGCCTCGGCATGTCCTACGCGGCCAATCGGCATCAGGGCGTGCGGGCGGCCGTGGCCTGGACGCCGGAGGTGGCGCGGCTGGCCCGGGAGCACAACGACGCCAACGTCCTCGTCCTGCCCGCGCGCTTCGTGAGCGCCGCGGACGGCGTCGAGATCCTGCGGACCTGGCTGGGCACCGAATTCGAGGGCGGGCGGCACGCCCGCCGAGTGGCCAAAATAGACCGGGAGACCCGATGACGCTCGATCACAATGCATCCTTGCGCGAGGCCGATCCGCTGGTGGCGGCGCTGATCGACAAGGAGCTTCGCCGCCAGCGCGAGGGGCTCGAGCTCATCGCCAGCGAGAACTTCGCGAGCCGGGCGGTGATCGACGCCATGGGGACGCCGCTCACCAACAAGTACGCCGAGGGATATCCCGGCCGGCGGTACTACGGCGGGTGCGAGGTCGTGGATCAGATCGAGCAGCTCGCCATCGACCGGCTGAAGCAGCTGTTCGGCGCCGAGCATGCCAACGTCCAGCCGCACTCGGGCTCGCAGGCCAACTTCGCCTCCTGCATGGCGCTCATCAAGCCGGGCGAAAAGCTCATGGGAATGGCGCTGCCGCACGGGGGGCATCTCTCGCACGGAGCGGCGGTGAGTCACACCGGCATGGTGTGGAAGTCGGCGCAATACGGCGTGGACCCCGCCACGGGGCGGATCGACCACGACGCAGTGCGCGACCAGGCGCGCCGCGAGCAGCCGAAGCTGATCATCGCCGGCGGAAGCGCCTACGCCCGCATCATCGACTTCGCGGCGTTTCGCTCGATCGCCGACGAGGTCGGTGCCTTCCTCCTGGTGGACATGGCGCATTTCGCCGGGCTGGTGGCGGGAGGCGTCTATCCCTCGCCGGTTCCGCACGCGCACGTGGTCACGAGCACCACCCACAAGACGCTCCGCGGCCCGCGCTCGGGGCTGATCCTGTGCCAGGCGGAGCACGCCAAGGCGATCGACAAGTCGGTGTTCCCCGGGCACCAGGGGGGTCCGCTGCAGCACGTCATCGCAGCCAAGGCGGTGGCGTTCGGCGAGGCGCTCACCGACGATTTCAAGACCTACGCGCGCCGGATCGTCGACAACGCGCAGACCCTGGCGAACGCGCTGATCGAGCGCGGGTTCGCCATCGTGTCGGGCGGCACCGACTCGCACCTGATGCTGGCGGACCTGCGGCCCAAGAACCTGACCGGCAAGGCGGCCGAAGCGATCCTCGGCAAGGCCGGCATCACCGTCAACAAGAACACGATCCCGGACGACCCCCAGTCGCCCTTCGTGACCAGCGGGATCCGCATCGGCACGCCGGCGGTCACCACCCGGGGCATGGGCCGGGACGAGATGGTGCGCATCGCCCAGCTGATCGACCTCGCGCTGTCGAAGCAGGACGACGCGACGCTCGGGCGCATCCGCGGCCAGGTGCACGAGCTCACGTCCGCGTTTCCTCTCTATCAGCCGGGCGGCGCCCGACCGCAGCCGGCGCGCGCCAAGCGGCCGGCGGGGGCGCTGGCGGTCACGTGAGCGGCCTGCAGCTCGCCGACGACGTCCTCGCCCGTATCCGGGCGCGCGACGGCCGCTATCACGAGCGGGCGTATCTGTTCGTTCTCGCCACCGTGGAGTACATCCAGGCCCGGCTGTCCGTACGGCGCCACGTCACGGGGCAGGAGCTCGCGTGGGCCTGCCGCGACCTCGCGCGGGAGCAGTTCGGGCTGCTCGCCCCGCACGTGCTGGAGCACTGGGGCGTGACCCGCACCGAGGACTTCGGCCGCATCGTCTATACCCTGGTCGACATCGGGTTGCTGGTGACCCAGCCGGGCGATCGTGAGGAGGACTTCGCCGGCGTGTACGAGTTCGGGGAGGCGTTCATCGCGGACTACGCGTGGCAGGGGCTGCGGCGCGAGCCGGAGCCGGGCCTGGACGAGGGAGCTGAGTAGGCCGTCGGGTGCTGACGGCTCACTGTTTACTTGTGCGATGATTCCGGTCCTCTCCCCGGAGCAGTCCTCCGCGTGGGACCGTCTCGCGGAATCCGCCGGCATCGAGCTCGCGACGCTGATGGAGGCGGCAGGGCGCGCCGTCGCCACCGTCATCGCCGACCGCTATCCGGCCGCGCTCCGCCTGGGAGTGCTGGTCGCCGCCGGGCCCGGCAACAACGGCGGCGACGGCTGGGTCACGGCCCGCGCGCTCCACGCCGCCGGGGTGCCGGTGTGGGTGGCCGCCACGGCGGGGGAGGGGTCGCCGCTCCGCCGCCGGATGGCCGGCCTGGCGCGGGCCGCCGGCGTGCGCGAGGTCGCGCCCGACGGGCCGTGGCCCACCGCCGGCCTCGCCGTGGACGCGCTGCTCGGCACCGGCGCCGCAGGTGCGCCGCGGCCGGAAGTGGCCGCGCTGCTCGAACGGCTCCTCGATCTCTCCATTCCTCTGGTCGCCATCGACGGGCCGACGGGGCTCGATCTCGGCACCGGGGCGATGCACGGCGCCGCACGGGCCGACCTCTCCGTCACCTTCGGCGGATTCCGGCGCGGCCATCTCCTCGCGCGCGACGAATCCGGAGACGTGGTCGTGGTGGACATCGGGCATCCGGCGGCCGCGCCCGAGTGGCCGGTGCTCGTCACCGATGCCGACGCCGCCGGCTGGCTGCCGCGGTTGCGCGCGGGCGATCACAAGGGCATCCGCGGCCGCGTGGTCGTGGTGGGTGGCTCCGCCGGAATGAGCGGCGCCGTCCGGCTCGCGGGTCGCGCGGCGTTCGCGGCCGGTGCGGGACTGGTGCACGCGGTGGCCCCGGCGGACACGGTGGCCGCCCTGATCCAGGCCGAGCCGGATCTGCAGACGCAGGCGCAGGACCTGGATGAGCCCCTGGCCGATGCAACCCGCGCGCTGCTCGAGCGCGCCGACGCCGTGGTCGTCGGGCCCGGACTCGGCCGCGCGGCCGGCCGACGCGAGCTCGCCACCGCGGCGCTCGAGGCCGCCCGTGCCGCGGTGCTCGACGCCGACGGGCTCGTCGCGTTCCAGGGCTGCACCGCCGAGCTCGCGCGGCTCGCGCGCGGTCGTGCTCTGGTGCTGACGCCGCACCCCGGCGAGTTCCGGGGGCTCTTCCCCGAGCTCGCCGCCCAGCGCGAGGTGGACCCCTGGGGCGCGGCGGTGACCGCGGCCGACGAGCTGGAGTGCACCGTGCTGCTCAAGGGTGTGCCCACGGTGGTCGCACGGCCCGGGCGGCGACCCCTCACCCTGGCCGCGGGCAACCCCGGACTCGCTACCGGCGGCAGTGGCGACGTGCTGGCCGGGCTGATCGGGTCGGCGCTCGCCCGCGGTGTCGAGCCCGAGCTCGCGGCCGCGCTGGGCGCCCAGGCCCTGGGGCGTGCCGCCGACGCCGCCGCGCGCCGGGTGACCGCGCGGGCGCTCCGGCCCATGGACGTGATCGCCGCCCTGCCTGACCTGTGGCGGGAATGGGAGCTGCTGCGGACGGGGTCTTCGGTCGCGCGGCCCCCGGTGCTCTTCGAGCTGCCTCGACCCCAGACCATCTAGCCGGTGAACGGTGACCCGTGACCGGTGACCGGGGGCGCGCGGGCGGCCATCTCGGACTCGGCCCGGGCGCCGAGTTCGATCGCATCCGCGCGATCGCCGCCGCGCTCGGGCCCGCCGCCGCGCGCCTCGGCGACGACTGCGCGCTCATCGCCGACCCCTGCGGCACGCTCGCGCTCAGCACCGACGTCAGCGTGGAGGGCGTGCACTTCCGGCGCGAGTGGCTCACGCCCGAGGAGATCGGCTGGCGCGCGGCCGCGGCGGCGCTCTCCGACCTCGCGGCGGAAGGTGCCGAGACCGTGGGCCTGCTCGCCGCGGTCTCGGTGCCGGCGGACGCGCCCGCGGCCGATATCGTCGCGCTGATGCGGGGTGTCGGCGATGCGGCCGTTTCGGCCGGTGGCGTGGTGCTCGGCGGTGACCTGTCGACCGCGCCGGTGTGGAGCGCCGCCGTGACGGTCGTGGGCCGCGCCGAGCGGCCGGTCACGCGCGCCGGCGCGCGGCCGGGAGACCGGGTCTGGGTCACCGGGGCGCTGGGCGCCGCGCGCGCGGCACTCGACGCCTGGCGGCGCGGCGGCGAGCCGGCGCCCGACGCGCGACGCGCTTTCGCCCACCCCGAGCCGAGAATCGCCGCCGGACGCAAGCTCGCGGCGCTCGGCGCGCGCGCGATGCTCGATCTGAGCGACGGTCTCGGCGGCGACGCCGCGCACCTCGCCGCCGCCTCGCGGGTAGCGCTCGCGATCGATCTCGGCCTGGTGCCGGTGGCCCCGGCGGCGGTCGCCGAGGCGCACCGCTGCGGCCTCGCGCCGGCCCGGTACGCGGCGGAGGGCGGGGAGGACTACGAGCTCCTGGTGGTCCTGCCGCCCGAATTCGGCGATCGCAGCGCGCCCGACCTCCAGCAGGCATGCGGCGTTCCGGTGACCCTGATCGGATGGGTGCACGACGGCAGCGGGGTGCGGTTCAGCTCGCGGGGAGCCGAGGTGGCCCTGTCGGGGTTCGATCACTTCCGGTGATCCACAGCCTCTGGTCGTGCGTCTGCGGCTACGACGCGCGCGACCCGCTGCTGGTGCGCACCCGGGCGTGGCTCGCGGCGCAGCAGGCCGCATCCGTTGACGCTCCAGGAGGCGCGACATAGGTTGCGGCCCCATGTCTACCATCATCGAAGTCCACGCTCGCGAGATCCTCGACAGCCGCGGCAATCCCACCGTCGAAGCCGACGTCGTCCTGTCGAGCGGAGCGCGGGGTCGCGCTGCCGTGCCGAGCGGCGCGTCCACCGGCGAGCACGAGGCGGTCGAGCTCCGCGACGGCGACACCAAGCGCTATCTCGGCAAGG
>DASUAH010000263.1:0-2255 GCA_035763885.1 Gemmatimonadales bacterium | reverse complement strand
CGGCCGAGACCACCACCACCCGCTTCCCCATCCCGTGCCGCTCCCCCACCACCGCGTGCGCCGCGCGGATCTCCTCCAACCGGTACGTCGCCGTCACCGGCATCCGCAACAGCGCGCGCTCTACCAGCCGGCCGATCTCCTCCAGGTCCGCTCGCCGCGGCTTCACCACCACGAACCCGAACCGCCGCCAGCCGAGGAACGGCGTGACCACCCGCGACACCGGCGCGAGCGCATAGACCGGCACGCTGGGCGGCACCGCCACCCACCGCCCGCCCCGCGCGAGCAGCCGCCACCAGGCGCGGATCGGACTCCCGCCCACGCAGTCGAGGAAGACGTCGAACTTCTCCCTCAGAGACGTCGGGTCGGTCTGCCGGTAATCCACCACCTCGTCCGCCCCCAGCGCCCGGCAGTGCTCCACCCCGGCCCCGCTGGCGATCGCCGTGACGTGCACACCGAACGCCTTCCCGATCTGGATCGCCGCACTCCCCACCCCGCCGCTCGCGCCCCGGATCAGGAGCCGCTCCCCGGGCCCGATCCGCGCCACGTCGCGGAGCGCCTGGAGCGCGGTGGACCCGACCAGCGGCATCGCCCCGCCCTCCACCCAGTCGAGCCGGTCGGGCATCGGCGCCAGCCACTCGCGCGGCGCCGCCACGTACTCCGCCGCCGCTCCGCCCATGAACCCGTCGAGAAACCCCCAGACCCGCTGCCCCCGCGCGAGGTCGGTGACCCCCTCACCCGGCTCGGCCACCTCGCCCGCGAAGTCGAACCCGGTGCCGCGCGGGAACGTCCGCCCGCTCAACGGTTGGAGCCCACCCGACCGCACCATTGCATCCTTCGGGTTGAGGCCCGACGCGTGCACCCGCACCAGCACCTCGCCCCGCTTCGGGCTCGGCACCGGCACCGTCCGGACCTCCAGCACCTCCGGCCCGCCGTACCGGTCGTACTGCACCGCGCGCATGGTCATCACTAACCCTCCGCACCTGCTATCCCCGCGGTATCTTGCGACACCAAGCAGGAGGGCGCCATGTGCGCGGACCAGACCGGACCCACCGGTCCCGATCTCAAGGCCGGCCTGCCGGCATCCCAGGTGCCCGACGGCGGAGCGGTCGCGGGCCACGTGGACGGCGAGGCCGTGCTGCTGGTGCACCAGGGGCGCGAGTGGTTCGCCATCGGCGCCACCTGCTCCCACTACGGCGGTCCGCTCGCCGAGGGGCTCGTGGTGGGCGACACGGTGCGCTGTCCCTGGCACCACGCCTGTTTCAGCCTCCGCACCGGCGCCGCCATCCGTCCTCCCGCCCTGAACGACCTGGCCTGCTACCGGGTCGAGGAGCGGGACGGCAAGGTCTTCGTCACCGGCAGCATCGAGCGCCCCCGCCCCCGCCCCCGCCCCGGCCGCGGGCGCGCGGGGCCAGGCGCTGCCGGCGTGGAATCGGTCGTGATCGCCGGCGGCGGCGCCGCCGGCGACTCGGCCGCGGAGACTCTCCGTCGCGAGGGATACGAGCGGCGGATCACGATCGTCGATCCGGACCGGGACGCCCCCTACGACCGCCCCAACTGCTCCAAGGACTATCTCGCTGGCAACGCGCCCGAGGAATGGATCCCGCTCCACCCGGCCGAGTTCTATCGGGATCAGGAAATCGAGCTGGTGCGGGACCGTCGAATCGTCGCGGTGGAGCCGCAGCAACGCCGCGCGCGTCTCGACGACGGAACCGAGCTCGGCTATGACGCCCTGCTGCTCGCCACCGGCGCCACGCCGGTGCGTCTCCCCCCGGCGCAGGAGCAGGCGGGGCTCCCCATCTTCTACCTCCGCACCCTCGCCGACAGCAGGGCCATCATCGCCGCGGCCAGGCAGGCCCGGCGCGTCGTCGTGCTCGGCGCGAGCTTCATCGGGCTCGAGGTCGCCGCCTCGCTCCGCGCCCGCGAGCTCGAGGTGCACGTCGTGGCACCCGACACGCGTCCGCTCGAGCGGGTCATGGGTCCCGAGCTGGGCGATTTCATCCGCCGGCTGCACGAGGAGCACGGCGTCGGCTTCCACCTGCAGCAGAGGGCGCGACAGGTCGAGCCTGGGAAGGTGGTGCTGGAGAACGGTGAGACGCTGGCGGCCGACTTCCTGGTGGCCGGCATCGGGGTGCGCCCCAACGTCGCGCTGGCCGAAGCTGCGGGTCTGACCCTCGATCGTGGGGTGCTCGTCAGCGAGTACCTCGAGACCAGTGCGCCCGCGATCTACGCCGCGGGCGACATCGCCCGCTGGCCCG
>DASUAH010000262.1:0-2516 GCA_035763885.1 Gemmatimonadales bacterium | reverse complement strand
CCGATGAACGTCAAGGCCGTGATTCCTGTCTTCAACGAGGCGGCGACGGTGAGCGATGTCGTCGGAGCCGCGCGCCGATACGCGCCGGTCCTCGTGGTCGATGACGGCTCCACCGATGCGAGCGCAGATCTGGCCGTCGCCGCCGGCGCCGAGGTCATCCGTCATCCGCGCCGCCTGGGCAAGGCGCAAGCGCTCCGGACCGGGGCGGCCGCGGCGGGGCAACAGGAAGCCACGCACATCGTCACGCTCGATGGGGATGGTCAGCACGCGGCCGACGATCTACCGGCGCTGCTGGCCGCGGCCCGGCAGGCTCCGGAAGCCCTCGTGCTCGGCACCCGCGTCCGCGCGGGCGACGGCGGCGGCGTGCCCGCCGGACGCCTCAACGCCATTCGCGTCGCCGGCTTCTTCGTCAACTGGGTGAGCGGCCTGCGGCTAGCCGACACCCAGTCGGGCTTCCGGGTCTATCCCCTCGAGGTCCTGGCCCGGCTCGGGACGCGCCGCGGCGGCTTCGTCTTCGAGACCGAAGTGCTGGTGGCCGCGGCAGCCGCCGGCGTGCGCGTCGTGGAAGTGCCGATCACGGTGATTCCGCGAGCGAGCCGACGGAGCCGCTTCCGCCCCCTCGCCGATGGCGCGGCCATCACGGCCTATCTGGCGGGCCAGACGCTGGTGCGCTGGAGCATCGAGGCCCGCGCGGCCGGCGGCGAGGTCGCCGCTCTGGTGAGCCGTGACCGGCGCCAGGTGCGACACGCCGCCGTGCTGGCCACGGCGGCTGCTCGCGGGGACTCGTTGCCGGTCTGGGGGCTCGCGCTGGCCGTGGCCGGGATCGGGCGGGTGACCGATCGGCTCGCGCTGTGGTGGCGCCATCCGCGGCGGGAGCGCGCGGGCGCCGCGGCCACCGGGTGCCTGGCCGCCCCGATCCTGCTCGCGCTGGCCGCGGTTCAGGCGGTGGGCGACCGACTCTTGCCCGATTTGGTGACGCCGTTCGTCCGGCTCGTCTACGCGCAAGACCGACTCTCCGGCGTGGGGATCGTGGGCCCGCTGCGGGCCCGCCGGGAAGAGCCGAGCGGCACCGTCATCTCGCCGGGGCTCCGATGAGCAGCGCCGTACCCATGCACGATGTCGTCGTCGTGGGCGGGGGCCCCGGCGGCTCGACCACGGCCGCGTTCCTCGCCCGGGGCGGCCTGCGGGTCGTGCTGTTCGAGCGCGAGCCCTTCCCCCGCTTCCACGTCGGTGAATCGCTCATGCCGGCGGTCATGTACCTGCTCGACCAGTTGGGCGCTCGCGAGACGGTCGAGACCCACGGCTTTCAGGTGAAGTACGGGGCGATGTTCGTCGATATGGACGCGTCGGTCCAGCAGTCCTTCTACTTCCTGACCGGCCAGCCGTGGCCGAACTACTCGTTCCAGGTGCCGCGCGCCGAGTTCGACACCGTGCTGCTGGATCACGCGCACAAGCAAGGCGTGACGGTGTTCCAGCCGGCCACCGTCGAGGCGGCCGACTTCGACGCCGACGGAGTGACGGTCACCGCCACCAGGGCGGGAGCGCCCCTGACCGTGCGGGCCCGGATGCTGGTGGATGCCAGCGGGCGCAGCGGCTTCCTGGCCTCGCGCCAGGGCCGGCGCGAACGGATCCCGAACCTCGGCAAGGTGGGCCTCTTCGCCCATTTCCAGGGCGCCGACCGGCTGTCCGGCAAGGAAGAGGGCCTCATCCGCATCTACGTGTTCCGCGACGGCTGGTTCTGGTGGATTCCGCTGGCCGGCGACCTGACCAGCGTGGGCGCGGTCATGCACGCGCGGACCGTGCAGGGATGGTCCGGCTCGCTGGAGGACCTCTACGCCGAGATGATCCGCCGATGCCCGCCGGTCGCCACGGGTCTGGCCCAGGCTCGGCGGGTGACCGCCGTCCATCGGGAGGCGAATTTTTCTTACGTGAATTCGCCGGTGATCGGCGACCGCTTCGTCGCGGTAGGCGACGCGATCACCTTCATCGATCCGATTTTCTCGGCCGGTGTGTTCATCGCCATGCGGACGGGGCAGCTCGCCGCCGAGGCGATCCTGGTGGCCTTCCGCGACAATCGGTTCAAGGCGCGCCGCTTTCGCCGCTACGAGCGGCAGGTGCGGCGCGGGGTGGCCCCGCTCTTCCGCTTCATCCACAAGTACTACGAGCCCGGGTTCTTCGACCTGTTCATGCATCCGCAACACTGGTTCGGCATCCCCGAGGCGGTGCTCCACGTGCTGTCGGGCGCGAGCTTTCTCAAGACGCGCTGGCGCACGCGCCTGGCGCTCGCCGTGATGTTCGCGCTGGTCCGGATCAACACCTGGCGCATGCGCCGCGCCGGCCGCCCCATCGAATCGCGATTGGAATGGTAGTGCGAGGTGAGCCGCGCTCGGGCGGCGAGCCGAGCGGTGAAATGGGTCGAAGATCGGAGTGTCCTGGGACACGCGGGGGAATGCGGTGCGAGGTGAGCCGCGCTCGGGCGGCGAGCCGAGCGGTGAAATGATCGAAATGGGAGTGTG
>DASUAH010000261.1:0-16140 GCA_035763885.1 Gemmatimonadales bacterium | reverse complement strand
GGGGTACCAGATCTCGCAGTTCGACCAGCCGCTGGCCACCCGCGGCGCGGTCGAGTTCGAATCGCCCGACCGCGGCCGTACCCGGGTAGGCATCACCCGCCTGCACGTCGAGGAGGATGCCGGGAAGCTCCTGCACGACCGGTTCCCCGGGAAGACCGCCGTGGACCTGAATCGCGCGGGCGTGCCGCTGGCGGAGATCGTGAGCGAACCCGACATGCGCTCGCCGGCCGAGGCCCGGGCCTACCTCACCACGCTCAAGCAGCTTCTGGTCTACGCCGGCGCCAGCGAGTGCAGCATGGAGAAGGGAAGCCTGCGGGTGGACGCGAACATCTCGGTTCGGCGGCCGGGCGAGACCCGGCTGGGCACCAAGTGCGAGGTGAAGAACCTCAACAGCTTCGCGAACGTGGAGCGGGCGCTGGACGCCGAGCGCGCCCGGCAGATCGCGCTGCTCGAGTCGGGCGGCCGCGTCACCCAGATGACGCTGCTCTTCAGCGCCGGCACCGGACAGGTCAAGCCGCTCCGCTCGAAGGAGGAGAGCCACGACTACCGCTACTTCCCCGATCCCGACCTGCCGCCGCTGGTCCTCGCCCGGGGCTGGATCGAGGAGCAGCGCGCCGCCCTGCCCGAGCTGCCGGCCGCCCGGCGCGAGCGGCTCGTCAGCGCCCTCGGCCTGCCGGCCTACGACGCCCGCGTGATCGCGAGCGAGCGGCCGCTCGCCGACTACTACGAGGCGGTCGTCGCGGCGGGGGCGGAGCCCAAGGCCGCCGCCAACTGGGTGATGACGGAGGTGATGACCGGCTACAACCAGACCGGTGACTTCCCGGTGGCGCCCGCACGACTCGCCGAGCTCATCGGCCTCGTCGCCCGGAACGTCGTGAGCCTGCAGGCCGCGAAGAAGGTCTATCCCGAGCTGGCCCGCGGCGACGGGTCGGTCCTGGCGGTCGCCGAACGGCTGGGACTGGTGCAGGTGAGCGACGCCGGCGCGCTCACCGGCTGGGTGGACGAGGTGCTCCGCGCGCATCCGGCGGAGGTCGAGCGATACCGCGCGGGAGACCGGAAGCTCATGGGCTTCTTCGTGGGGCAGGTCATGAGGAGGAGCCAGGGAAAGGCCGACCCCAAGGGGGTGCAGCCGGTGCTGGCCGAGAAGCTAGGGAAGTGAGCAGTAAGCGGTGCGCAGGCTCATCGGATCCACCGTGACGGCCCCGTAGCGGGCGATCCAGTGCAGGTGCGGCGCCGTGACCCGGCCGCTCCCGCCCACCCGCCCGATCAGTTGCCCGGCCCGCACGATCTCGCCTGGCGTGACCTCGGCGCGGCTCAAGTGGAAATAGCCCGTCACCAGCCCCTCGCCGTGATCGAGGTACACCACCGTGCCCGCGAGATAGAAGTCGGCCACCAGCGCCACCAGCCCGGCGTTCGCCGCGCGGACCGGCGCGCCGACGGCCCCCGCGAAGTCGGTGCCGAGGTGCCGGCTCTGCACTACGCCGTTGAACTCGCGCGCGGTTCCGTAGCCGCTGGTGATCCGGGTGCGGCGCGGACGGCGGAAGGGCGCCGTCCAGTGTCGCGGTGTGTCGTGCGCCCGGCGTGACACCGCGCGCGCCGCTGCCATCTCCTCCCGGATGCGCGCCGCGGACCCGCTGTCCGGCTCGACGAAGCGCTGGGCGACGCGCAGCCCCTCGGTCCGGTAGGCGCCGCGGGCGACCGGCAGCGCAACCAGAATCGTGTCGGGGGGGCCCGCGGAATCGCTCCGCACGAGCATGACCCGGAGCGAGTCGGCGTCGTCGAAGGGCGCGGCGACGAGCGCGACCAGCGGGCCGGCGTCGGTCTGCGCGAAGTGGAGCGGCTCGCCTGCCGCCTCTCCGCTGAGCAGGGTGACCGGCGAGACCCCCCGCACGATGAGACAGGCCAGCGTGCCGCGGACCACCGTTGCCGGCTCCGTGCTGATGTCGAGGGATGACGATTGCTGCGCCGCGAGTGGTGCGGCGCACAGCCAGGCGAGCAACGCGCCCGTGCGGGCGCTCACCCGTCCGAGGCGGCGAGCAGTTGGGGCGAAGGGGCCGCGCCTTCGGGCGCACGCCAGGGGAGCCGCCGCCCCAGCCGGGGCCAGTGCATGAGCTCGTGGGGCGGGAGGCCGAAGGTCTTCTCCGCAAGCTCGCGCAGTCGCGCCCGGTTGCGGCGTCCCGATTCGCGCAGTGCGGACCGGCGGTGCGCCTTGGCCACGGTCAGCGGCTCCTCGCCCGACGGATCGAGGTGCCGCGCGGCGGGCTGCCGGTCCGCCAGGACGTCCACCACGTAGTCGTAGGCCAGCGCCAGATGCCGTTCCACATCGTCGTCCGCCAGGTCCCACCGGCTCCGTTCCCGCGCGGCCTGCGCCGCCCGCTGCCAGCTGCCGGTCTCGGTCAGGTGCACCATGCCGCGGAAGAGGCGGCGATTGGTGCGGACGCTGAAGATGGTGGGGGCGATGATCTGGTCGAGGTGCGCGTCAGCCTGCGCGTGCTCCACCAGGATGACGTCCTTCGCCGCCTTCGCGTAGGCGCCGCCCAGGTGACACTCCACCCGCGTTTCCCAGTACGAGTGGCCGAACGACGCCGTGGTGCTCGTCAGCATCAGCTGGCGCGGCACGAAGTAATTGTGCGCCACGGCGTCCGCCGCGAGGTGCGCGAGGTAGCCGAGCCCGAAGGCGCGAAGCGCGTCGCTCGGGGCCAGGTCGTGGATCTCCTGGCCCACGTGCCAGAGGTGGCAGTGCCGGCCCACCGGCGCGTAGCGCTTCGCGATCGAGGTGTCGGCCGCGATGTTGCCGTACAGGAAGTCGTAGGGAAACGCGCGGATCAGGTCCGCCACCAGCCCCGGCAGGTGCCCCAGGTTGGAGAGCACGGTTTCCGCGAGGTAGATGTGCGTCCCGGGCGTCCAGGCGTGCGCATCGGACGGGAACAGCAAGAGAGCCAGTGCGACGGCGCCCAGCACGCCGGCCAGCCGGCGCATCATCGGCGGCTGGGGACCAGCAGGCGCCGGACGCGCCCGAGCATGCCGTTGCCCCGGCGCACCGAGCGCAGCGCGGCGGCCACGTCGAGCGCGGTGTCCTCCACCTCCTCGTGCACGACGTCGTAGAGCGCCTCGAGATCCTCCAGCCGGCTCTGGATCCGATCCGCCCCGCGGAGCACCTGGCGGCGGAGCCGCCGCCCCGCCTGGGCGTACGCCCCCGCTTCCTGGCGCACCACCGCCACCAGGTCCTCGGTCTGTTCGGTGAGCCGTCGTACGTTCGCGATCGTCTCGCCCACGTTGTCCTCCACGCGATCCACCACATCGGCCACGCGGCCGAGCGCCTTCGCGAGGCGCGCCAGCGCCACGACCGCGCCCAGCGCGGTCGCGAGCACCGCCAGCGCTATCACCGCGAGCGAGATTGCCGCTACCGGGCCGACCCATGCCGGCGTCATCGCCACCTCCTGCACTGCGGGCATCGTCATCCGGCGCCACCCCCCACCCCACCGGCCGGACCCGGAAAACTAATGCGAAGCGCCTCCCGGCACCGCCCACGCGCTTGACGCTTGGACGGGTCCCCCTTGACCTTTGGCCGCATGCCTCCACGCTTTCGCGTCCGCGGCGGCCGTCCGCTCCACGGCACCATCCGGCCCGCGGGCAACAAGAACGCTGCGCTCCCCATCCTGGCCGCCACCCTCCTCGCCGACGGCCCCGTCGACCTCGAGAACGTCCCCCGCATCCGGGACGTCGAGGCCATGATCGCGCTGCTCACCGACCTCGGGGCGAGCGCCTGCTGGACCGGCCCCAATGGGCTCCGGATCGACACCGCGGCCGCCCGAGTCAAGCCGCTGGACCCGACGCTGTGCGCGCGGATCCGGGCCTCCATCCTGTTCGCGGGACCAGCGCTCGCCCGGTTCGGCAAGGTGATCCTGCCGCCGCCCGGCGGCGATGTCATCGGCCGGCGGCGGGTGGATACCCACTTCCTCGCGCTGGAGCAGCTCGGCGCCTCGGTGACCGTGGGCGACCGCTACGAGGTCGAGGCGAAGCACCTGAAGGGCGCCGACATCTTCCTCGACGAGCCGAGCGTCACCGGCACCGAGAATGCCCTCATGGCCGCCGTGGCGGCGAAGGGGCGGACCGTGCTGCGCAACGCCGCGTCCGAGCCGCACGTGCAGGACCTCGCCCGGTTCCTCGCCGCCCTCGGCGCGTCCATTGAGGGGATCGGCACCAACGTCTATGTGATCGAGGGCGGTCGCCCGCTCCGGGGCGGCTCCTACGCCATCGGCCCCGACCATATCGAGATCGGCAGCTTCATCGGGCTCGCCGCGGTGACGAACGGCAACGTGACCATCGATCCGGTCCGCCCGGACGACCTCCGGGCGACGCTCCTCGGGTTCGACCGCCTGGGCATCCGGCCGCGGGTGGACGGCACGCGGTTGATCGTGGACGCGGGCCAGGAGCGCCGGATCCGCCCCGACCTCGGCGGCCACGTGCCGAAGCTCGAGGACGGCCCGTGGCCGGCATTTCCCGCGGACGTGATGTCCACCACGATCGTGACCGCGACCCAGTGCGCCGGGATGATTCTCATCTTCGAGAAGATGTTCGAGTCGCGGCTCTTTTTCGTGGACAAGCTGATCGGGATGGGCGCGAGGATCGTCCTCTGCGACCCCCATCGCGCCGTGATCTCGGGGCCTTCGCCCCTCAAGGGGAGCGTGGTGGAATCGCCCGACATCCGGGCCGGCATGGCGATGCTGCTCGCCGCCCTGGCCGCCGACGGCCAGAGCACCATCCACAACATCGGCCAGATCGAGCGGGGCTATGAGCGGGTCGACGAGCGGCTGCGGGCGCTCGGGGCGGATCTGGAGCGGCTTGACGACTGACCTGGCCGTCCGCGAGCACCCGGTGTCGGGCCCGGTTCCGCGCTATGAAGTCCCGGCCTGGCGCGAGCGCTACGGGCTCGTCGCCGGGATCACCGCCCGCGGTGACGCCGCCGGTCCGGGGTTCGACCTCGGGCTTTGGACCGGCGAGCCCGTGCGCGAGGTCATGGGACGCTGGCGGGAGTTCCGGCAAAGCCTGCCCGGCTTCACCGCGTTCGTCATGGGGCACCAGGCGCACGGGACGGAGCTCGCGTGGCACGGACCGGGGCGCGGCTGGACGGTGCTCGACGGCGTGGACGGCCACCTGACCACCGAACCGGGTACCTTGCTGCTCGTCACCGTCGCCGACTGCGTTCCGGTCTACCTCGCCGTGCCGGGCCGGGCGGCCGCCCTGCTGCACGCGGGGTGGCGTGGGGCGGCGGCCGGGATTCTGGAGCGGGGCGTCCGTGCGCTCGCCCAGCATGCGAAGGCCTCAGTCTCGGATATTGTAATGCATTGTGGTGTTGGCATTTGCGGCTCATGTTATGAAGTTGGATCTGAGGTCCTCACCCGGTGCGGGCTGCCGGCCCCGGGCAGCGGACCGTGGCACCTCGATCTCCGGGGCCAGCTTCGCGAGCGGGCCGCCGCCCTGGGGGTACACCGGGTGACCGTGTCCGCCTGGTGCTCCGCCCACGACCGCCCCCACTTCTACAGCCATCGCGGCTCGCGCGGCCGGGACGGTCGGATGGTGGCCTATCTCGGTGTGCCGATTGACGGCCCCACCGGCCGCAGCTAATATTCTACGGCTGTCCCGGACGGCCCCCACGGGGCCGGGTGTGGATGTGGGGGAGTTCCCCCACATTTTTTTTCTCGCGATTCCCGATGTCGCTCGACGCGTTGCTGATTCCTGTTCGCGAGCACATCGCCTCTCTCGGCTTCGAGCTGGTCGACCTCCGGCGCGCCGGTACGCTGGACCGTCCCATTCTTCAGTTGCGGGTCGACCGTCCCGACAGCAGCCCCGGGCACGGGATCACGGCCGAGGACTGCGCCACGATCAGCCGATCGGTGGAGCGTTTCCTCGAGTCGCGCGGCCTTGTGGGACCCCGGTACGTGCTCGAGGTGTCATCCCCGGGCGTCGAGCGCCCCATCCGGTGGCCGGAGCATTGGCGCCGCTTCGTGGGCCGGCGGGCGCGGGTGCGGGCCGAGGGGCTGGCGGGGCGGCCGGAGGTCGAGATCCTCGCCGTCCCCGACGATGCCCACGTCGTCGTCCGGCTGCCCGACCGGTCGGAGCGGACGCTGGCCCTCGACGACGTCCGCGAGGCGCGCCTGACCTACGAATGGCCGCCGGGCGGGGGCGGCGGGGGCGGCGGGCGCGGCGGCGGCGGCGGCGCCGGGGGCGCGGGGCGCTAGGAATCTGCCGGGGTGCACCCGGTGGTGGCCGCGCGGCAGGGTGCGGCGCAGGGGCGAGCGATCGCCCGCACAAGGAGAAGGCATGGCGAGTTCCGCTGAGATGTTGGCCGCGTTTCGCGAGCTGACGACAACAAAGCAACTGGATCGCTCGGAGCTGTTGGAGCTCCTGCGCGACGGTATTCAGGCTGCCCTGGTCCGGAAGTTCGGCCCGAACGTCAAGTTCGAGCTCACCGTGGACGAGCTGAACGGCACGATCCGCATCGTCCGCTTGCGCCAGGTGGTCGAAGCGGTCGAGGATCCGAGCTGGCAGATCTCGCTCGAGGACGCCCAGTTCGAGGATCCCGACTTCGTGATCGGCGACATGCTGGAAGAGGACGTCCCCTTCGCCGAGTTCGGGCGGCTCGCGGTGCAGGCCGCGAAGCAGCGCATCATCCAGCGGGTGCGCGAGGGCGAGCGGGCCCGCATCCGGGACGAATTCGGGACCAAGGTGGGCGAGCTGCTCTCGGGCGAGGTGCAGCAGATCGAGCGCGGCAAGCTCGTGATCATGCTGAACAAGTTCCGCGAGGCCGAGGCGATCATCCCCTACCGCGAGCAGAACCACCGCGAGCACTTCCATCAGGGCGACACGGTGCGTGCGGTGCTCAAGCGGCTGGAGGAGACCCCGAAAGGACCGCGCCTCATTCTCTCGCGCGGCGATCCGCTCTTCGTCAAGGCGCTCTTCAAGCTCGAGGTCCCCGAGATCCAGCAGCAGATCGTCGACATCCGGGCGATCGCGCGCGAGGTGGGGAGCCGCACCAAGGTCGCGGTCATCTCGCGCGACGACGCCATCGACCCGGTCGGCGCGTGCGTGGGCCTCAAGGGCTCCCGGGTGCAGGCGGTGGTCAACGAGCTCGGCGGTGAGCGGATCGACATCGTGCCCTGGTCGCCGGACCCGGAGCGGTTCGCGCGGCTGGCGCTCGCGCCCGCGCGAGTGGCCAAGGTCTTCTCCGATCCCGAGACGAAGACCATCCAGGCGGTGGTGGACGAGGACCAGCTGTCGCTCGCGATCGGCCGCAACGGCCAGAACGTCCGGCTCGCGTCCGAGCTCACTGGCTGGAAGATCGACCTCTACTCCAGCCGCGAGTGGCTGGAGCGCGGGGGCGAGGGGCCGCTGTTCGCCCCGCTCCCGCCCGAGGAAGAGGAGGCGGTGTCGCAGGTGCCGCTCACCGAGCTCAAAGGTCTGGCGCCCGAGGTGGTCGCGATCCTCAACGGCGCCGGGTATCGCACCCTCAACGACGTGCTCGATCTCGACCGCGAGGACGTGGCCCGCATTCCGGGGATGAGCCCGGCCACCACGGACCACCTCATGTCGTTCCTCGCCGAGCTCACGGACGAGGACGGCGCCGAGGAGGCTCGGCCGGCGGGATGAACGGCCTGCTGGGCCTGGTCGGCCTCGGCTACCGCGGGCGGCTGGTGGCGGTGGGAGTGGAAGCGGTGCGGCAGGAGCTGCGGAGAGGTCGGCTCCGCTGCGTGGTGGTGGCCGCGGATGCGAGTCCGCGGACGGTGGACAAGGTAGTCCGCCTGGCGGCGGCGAAGCAGGTGCCGCTGGTGCGGGGGCCCAGCGCCGGGGCGATCGGCGCACGGCTGGGCCGGCCGCCGGTGATGGCGGTCGGCGTGCGGGATCGGGGGCTGGCGGAGGGCGTCCTCCGCGCGGCCTCGGTATCGGTAACGGAGGATTGAGTGGTCAAGACCAGAGTGCATGATCTTGCGGCCGAATTCGGCGTCGCACCGGAGCAGCTACTGCAGCTGCTCCGGGAAATGAACATCTTCGTCCGCAGCCACCTGTCGGCGCTCGAGAGCGACCAGGTGTCCGCCGTGCGTGTCCGGTGGGAGCGCGAGAAGCGGAAGCAGGCCGAGGAGGCACAGCCGAAGAAGGGGCGGCGGAAGGCGGCCGCCAAGCCGGCCGAGCCGGCGGCGGTCGCGGCGGAGGCCCGCCCCGCGAAGCGGCGTCGCACCGCGGCCGAGGTCGCGCAGGTCGAGGCGCAGGCCGCGGCGGAGCGGGAGGCCGCCGAAGCGGCCGAGCGGGCCGCGCTCGAGCTCGAGCGGCCCGTGCTGGAAGTGCCGGAGCCGCAGGCGCTCCCGTCGCTCGAGGAGCGTGCCCGCGCCCTGTTCAAGGAGCTACCGCCGCCCAGCGAGGAAGAGATCAGCGCCGCGGTCGCCGAGCCGCCCGCCCCGGCCGAGCCGGTCGCGCCAGCCGCCGCGGCGGCGGTGCCCGCCCGCGCACCGTTCATTCCACCGCGGGTGCAGCGGGGGGCTCCCGCGGGTCCCGGGCGGCCCGCGCCGGGCCGGGGCGGGCCGTTCCCGGCGCGTCCCAAGCCGGTGTTCTCCAGCGGCGCGCCCGCCGCCCCCGCGCGGCCGGGCGCCGGACCCGCGCGCGGCGGTGAGCGCGGCGCGCCCCAGCGCGCGTTCGGGCCCGACGCGGAGAAGGGCGCCGGACGGAAGAAGGGCAAGAAGGGCAAGCGGTCGATGGTCGACCAGGAAGCCGTGCAGGCGAACATCCTCAAGACCCTGCAGGGCATGAAGGGCGGGGCGCGCGGCAAGCGGCGCTCCGACGAGCCGTCCTATCGCGAGCAGGTCGCCGGCCGCCTCGCCGAGGAGCGGGAGCGCGAGCGGACCCGGATCCGGGTCAACGAGTACATCTCGGTCTCCGAGCTCGCCGGGCTGATGAAGGTCCCCGCCACCCAGATCGTCCAGTTCGCGTTCAAGGAGCTGGGCATGATGGTCACGGTGAACCAGCGGCTGGACTTCGACCAGATCGAGCTGATCGCGTCGGAGTTCGGCTTCCAGGCCGTGAGGGAAGAGGAGTACGCGGCGGAGGTCGCGGTGACCGAGCCCGAGGACGAGACCCGGCTCTCCGCGCGGCCGCCGGTCGTCACCATCATGGGCCACGTGGACCACGGCAAGACGTCGCTCCTCGATCACATCCGCAAGGCCAACGTCGTGGCGGGCGAGGCCGGGGGCATCACCCAGCACATCGGCGCGTACAACGTGTCGCTCTCCGACGGGAAGGCGATCACCTTCCTCGATACGCCCGGCCACCAGGCGTTCACCGCCATGCGTGCCCGCGGAGCGCAGGTGACGGACATCGTGGTGCTCGTGGTCGCGGCCGACGACCAGGTGATGCCGCAGACAATCGAGGCGATCAGCCACGCGAGGAACGCGGGCGTGCCGATGATCGTGGCGATCAACAAGATCGACCTGCCGACGGCCAACGTCGAGAAGGTGAAGCGCGACCTGCTCCAGCACAACGTGGTGCTCGAGGAGTTCGGCGGCAACGTCCTCTCCGCGGCGATCTCGGCCAAGAAGGGCACCGGCATCGAGCACCTGCTCGAGCAGATCGTGCTGCAGGCGGAGCTGCTCGACCTCAAGGCGAACCCCGAGGGCCGCGCCCATGGCACCGTGCTCGAGGCCACCCTCGACCCCGGCAAGGGGCCGCTCGCGACCGTGCTGGTCCAGAAGGGCACGCTCCGCGTGGCCGACGATTTCATCTGCGGCAAGTTCTCCGGCCGGGTGCGCGCGCTCTTCGACGAGCGCGGCAAGCAGGTCAAGGAGGCCGCGCCGTCCCTGCCGGTGCAGATCCTCGGCTTCGAGGGGGTGCCGTCGGCGGGCGACGCCTTCACCGTGGTGGCCGACGCGGTCGAGGCGCGGGATATCGCCCAGCGGCGCCAGCGGCTCGAACGCGAGGCCCAGAGCCGGCGCACGCAGAAGGCGGCGAGCCTGGAGGAGTTCAGCCGCGCGCTCAAGGAGGGCGAGGTCTCGATGCTCCGCATCATCATCAAGGCCGACCAGGGCGGTCCCGCCGAGGCGCTCGCCGACGCCCTGGCACAGCTCAGCACCCCCGAAGCGCGGGTGGACGTGGTCCATCGCGGCGTCGGCGCGATCACCGAGAGCGACGTGCTGCTCGCGAAGGCCTCGGGCGCCATCGTGCTCGGCTTCCACGTGCGCCCCGACTCCAACGCCCGGAGCGCGGCGGAGCGCGAGCAGGTGGACATCCGCACCTACCGCATCATCTACGAGGCGGTGGACGACGTCCGCGCCGCGCTCGAAGGCCTGCTCAAGCCGGAGGAGAAGGAGATCGTCCTGGGTGAGGCCGAGGTGCTGCAGCTGTTCAAGGTGAGCAAGGTTGGCACCATCGCCGGCTGCGCGGTCCGCAGCGGGCTTATCCAGCGCACCGCCAAGGTGCGGGTGATCCGCGATGGGAGCGCGGTCTACACCGGCAACGTCTCGAGCCTCAAGCGGTTCAAGGAGGACGTCCGCGAGGTGCGCGAAGGACTCGAGTGCGGCATCGGGGTGGAGAACTACAACGACGTCAAGGTGGGCGACCGTATCGAGGCGTTCCGCATGGAAGAGGTGAAGCGGACGCTGGCATCCACCGCGGGCACGGGAGTCGGGAGCTGATTCTCGGCGTCCGCACCTGGGAGCTTCACCTCGAGGGCTGCCACTCGCTCAAGGACAAGCGCGGCCGCATCCGGCCGCTCACAGCGGCGCTGCGACGGCAGTTCAACGTGTCCGTGGCCGAGACCGACCACCAGGATCTGTGGCAGCGGGCCGAGATCGCGTGCGCCGCACTGGGGTCGGCCCGACCGGTCGTGGAGGAGACGCTCCGGGCCGCAGACCGCGTGGTCGAGACCGCAGACGGGATGCGGATCGTCGATACGGTGACGGTGTGGCGATGAAGTCGTCGCGGCGGCCGGAGCAGGTCGCCGAAACGCTGCGGCAGGTGATCGCCGACGCGCTCGCGCGCGAGGAGGTGCGCGACCCGCGGGTCGGCTTCGTGACGGTGACCGGCGTGCGGGTCACGAACGACCTGTCGCATGCCCAGGTCTTCGTGGCGGCGCCGGGCGACGAGACCGAGCGGCTGCGCGCGCTCGAGGGGCTGCAGAGCGCGGCCGGGTTCCTCCGCCGCCGGGCCGCGCGCGCGCTCACGACCCGCACCGTGCCCGAGCTCCACTTCGAGCTCGACCGCGGGCTGGAGGAGGCGAAGCGCATCGACGCGCTGCTCGAGCAGATCCGGCAGGAGCCGCCCGCCTGATCGGCGCGCTCCTGATCGACAAGCCGTCGGGGCCCACGTCGCACGACGTGGTGCGGCAGGTCCGGTGCGCGCTCGGCTTGCGGGCGGTGGGTCACACGGGGACCCTCGACCCCTTTGCCAGTGGACTCCTCGTCCTGCTGGTGGGCCGGGCCACCCGGGTGGCCCGCTTCCTCGAGGGCCTGCCCAAGACCTACCGCGCCGTGGTGCGGCTCGGGGTGCGCACCGACACCGACGACCGCACCGGCTCGGTGATCGGGGAGCCGGTGGACGCGCGGTCGGTCAGCGCCGACCAGGTGCGCTCGGCTCTGGCGCGGGTGGCCGGCGAGCAGCGGCAGCGGCCCCCGGCGTGTTCGGCCAAGCACGTGCGTGGAGTGCGCAGCTACCGCCGCGCGCGCCGGGGCGAAGCGGTCGAGCCGGCGGAAGTGCCGGTCACGGTGCACGCCGCGGAGCTGCTGGAGTATCGGCCGGGCGAGGCCACCATCCGCTGGGTCGTGAGCGCGGGCACGTATGTGCGGGCGCTGGCGCGGGATCTGGGGGAGGCGCTGGGCGTCGGAGCCCATCTCGCCGAGCTCCGGCGAGAGGCCGTCGGGCCACTCCGCCTCGACGACGCGCTGCCGCTCGCGCGGGTCGGCCCCGAGGCGGTCCTGCCGCTGGGCCGGGTTCTCGGCCACCTGCCGTCGGTGGCGCTCAGCGCGGCGGAGCGGGCGGGGGTACGGCATGGGCGGGCGGTGATGGACCGATGGACCGAGAGGCCGACGGACGGAGGGGCGATCGCTTTGCTCGCAGACGGCCAGGTTGTGGCGGTCGCACGACGCGATGCCGGTATGCTTCGGCCGATCGTGGTGCTCGAGGCCGAATGAGCGATCAGCAGGCCGGCGGGCCGGCGGGCCAGCTGCCCATCCCGGAGCGGGGCACCGTCGTCACCGTCGGCTCCTTCGACGGCGTCCACCTGGGCCACCAGGCCGTGCTGACCGAAGTCGGCCGACGCGCGCGCGCGGCAGGGCGGGCGAGCGTGCTGGTCACGTTCGAGCCGCACCCGCTGGCGGTGATCAACCCCCGGGCGGCGCCGCCGCTCCTGACCACCGGGCTGGAGCGGCGTGAGATCCTGGCCCAGCTGCCGATCGACTACGCGCTGTTCCTGCGGTTCGACCGGAAGCTCGCCGGGCTGTCGCCGGAGGAGTTCGTGCGCGACGTGCTGCTCGCGCGCTGCGGGATGCAGGACCTGGTCTTCGGCTACGACCACGGATTCGGCCGCAACCGCAGCGGCGACGTCGAGACTCTGCGCCGGCTGGGCGCCCAGCTCGGCTTCGCGGTGGACGCGGTGCCGCCGGCCGACGTGGGCGGCGAGCCGGTGTCGAGCGGGCGGATCCGCCGGGCGGTGGCCGGGGGCGATCTCCGCACCGCGGCGCGGCTGCTCGGCCGGCCCTACACGGTGAGCGCGCAGGTGACCGCGGGCGAGCGGCGCGGCCGGCTGCTCGGTGTGCCGACGATCAACCTCGGCGACATCCCGGGCGAGAAGCTGCTCCCGCCCGACGGCGTGTACGCCGTCTGGGTCGAATGGCGGGGCGGACGCGTCGGCGGGATGATGAACCAGGGGCCGCGCCCCACCTTCGACGATCGCCGGCGGCTGCTGGAAGCGCACCTCTTCGACTTCGACGCCGAGCTCTACGGCGAGTGGGTGCGGGTGGAGTGGGTGGAACGGCTGCGCGACGTTCGGCGGTTCGCCGGCGTCCAGCAGTTGCAGGAGCAGTTGGGGCGCGACCGCGCCCGGGCCGTGGCGATCCTCGCCGGCGACCCGACCGACCTCAGCCGCGTCACGCACGCGTAGGCGAAGCGACCACGATGCTCTCCACGATTCGCAGTCGTCTCATCCTGATCGGCGTTCTCGTCGCCGCCTCGATCTTCACCCTCATTCCGCGCGAGGTCACCACCCGCGTCCGGGGCGAAAACGGCGTGATGCAGGACCGCGTCGAGCGGCGCGTCCCGATCAAGTACGGGCTCGACCTGCAAGGCGGCATGCACCTCGCGCTCGAGCTGGACCAGTCGAAGCAGGTCTCGGCCGACCCCGCGCGCGATCTCGACCTGGCGCTCACGGTGCTGCGCAAGCGCATCGACGAGTTCGGGGTCAGCGAGCCGCTGATCCAGAAGGTGGGCGACAGCCGGATCGTGGTGGAGCTGCCCGGGATCGACGACCCCGCGCGGGCCAAGCAGATCGTGCAGCGGAACGCGTTCCTCGAGTTCAGGATCACCGACAAGACCCAGGCGCTGGACAAGGCGCTGCCCGCGATGGATCGCGCCCTGCGCAGCCTCGGCGTCACCGGAGCCGACACCGGCTCCCGGCCGTCCGCCGTCGAGCAGCTCCTCGGGGCGGACAGCGCCGCGAAGACCGACACCGCGGCCGTGACCGGCGGGATCCTGAGTACTTTGATCCAGCCGCCCGGGCCCCCGGGCGGCGGCGCTATGCCGGGCGAGTATCTGGTGCCGGAGACCGCGTTCCCGCGGGTGGACAGCCTGCTGAACGTTCCCGCGGTGCAGCGGCTGCTGCCGCGCGGCATCACGCTTCGCTGGGCGGCGGCGCCGACCAGCGTGGGGGTGCAGTCGTACCGCTACCTGTATGCCCTCGAGGACCGGCCCATCATCACCGGGAGCAGCCTGGAGGACGCGCAGGCGCAGCTCGACCCGCTCACCAACGCCCCGATCGTGACGTTCGTCCTCGACCGCGCGGGCGGCCGCCGCTTCGCCGAGGAGACCGGCCGCCACGTCGGGGACTACATGGCGATCATCCTCGACGGCCGGGTCCAGGGCCGCCCGCCCGTGATCCAGAGTCGGATCGGCCGCAACGGCCAGATCACCCTGGGCGGCAAGTCGCTGCAGGAGGCCCAGGACCTCGCGCTCACCCTCAAGGCGGGCGCGCTGCCGATCCCGCTCAAGATCGTCGAGGAGCGTCAGGTGGGTGCCAGCCTCGGCGCCGACTCGATCCGTCAGGGCGTCACGGCGGGAATCGTCGGCACCGCGCTGGTCGTGCTCATCATGGTCGGCTATTACCGGCTGAGCGGCGTGCTCGCGGTGGCGGCGCTCGCCTTCTACGTCCTGTTCACGTTCGGCGGGCTGTCGGCGCTCGACGCCACGCTCACGCTCCCCGGCCTCGCCGGCCTCGTGCTGTCCATCGGCATCGCGGTTGACGCGAACGTGCTCATCTTCGAGCGCATCCGCGAGGAGCTGCTCCACGGCAAGACGGTCCGGCTCGCGGTGGACGAGGGCTTCAGGCACGCGATGAACGCGATCGTCGACTCCAACGTGAGCACGGTCCTCACCGCGCTCTTCCTCTTCCAGTTCGGCACCGGGCCGGTCAAGGGCTTCGCGGTGACCCTCATCATGGGCATCGTCGCCTCGATGATCACGGCGGTGTTCGTCACCCGGACGTTCTTCCTGCTCTGGCTGGATCGCCGGCCGGCCATGTCCACGCTGAGTATCTGACGATGACCCGCTTCTTCGCGAACGCCAACTACGATTTCATCAGGCTCCGGAAGTACGCCTACGCACTGACGGCCGCCGTCATCGTGCCGGGACTGCTCTTTCTGCTCGTCCGCGGGCTGAATTACAGCATCGAGTTCACCGGCGGCACGCTGCTCCAGATCGAGACCACGACGCCGGTGGACGTGGGCGCGGTGCGGTCGGCACTGGACCGGCAGGAAATTCGCGGCGCCGAGATCCAGCAGTTCGGGGCGCCCAACGAGTACGTCATCCGCGCCCGGATTGCCAAGGCGGGCACCGACGCCAACGACACCCAGGTGACGGCGACCGAGGTCGGCAAGGCCCTCGACAGCGCGCTGGGCGCCGGCAACTACACGATCCAACGCACCGAGGCGGTCGGCCCCAAGGTGGGCTCCGAACTGCGGCAGAAGGCCTTCCTGGCCATCTTCCTCTCGTTCTTCGCGGTGCTCGCCTATCTCGCCTACCGGTTCGAGTGGCGGTTCGGGCTGGCCGCGGTGATCGCGACCGCGCACGATATCCTGGCGACGATCGCGTTCATCGGCGCGATGCGGCTCGAGGTGAGTCTCGTCATCGTGGGCGCGGTGCTCTCGATGGTCGGGTACTCGCTCAACGACACCATCATCATCTTCGACCGGGTCCGGGAGAATCTGCGCAAGCACAAGAAGGACACCTTCGCGGAGACCCTCAACCGCTCGATCAACGAGACGCTGCCCCGGAGCGTGCTGACGCACGGGACCACCCTCGCGACGCTGCTCGCGCTGACGATCTTCGGGGGCGAGGTGATCCGCCCGTTCGCGCTGGTGATGTTCTTCGGCGTGTTCACCGGCACGTTCTCCTCCATCTACATCGCCTCGCCGGTGCTGATGGCGATCGAGCAGAAGTGGCCCGGCCCGCAGGCCCGGGGGACCCGCCCGGCAAAGGAGAAGGGCCCCGCTCCCGCGGGTGGCCGGCGGCCGCAGACGGTGGCGTAGGCGATGTGCTCATAGACACCCACTGCCACCTCGCCGATCCCGCGTACGACCCCGACCGCCAGGCGGTGCTGGCGCGCGCCGCCCGGGCCGGCGTGCTCGGCGTGGTGGCCATCGGCGAGACGCGGGAAGCTGCCCTCCGGGCCCTCGAGCTCGCCGACCGGTACCCCGGGGTGTCGGCCACGGCGGGCCTGCACCCGCACGAGGCCTCCCGCTGGGATGGTGGGTACGAGGCCTGGCTGCGCCGTACCCTCGCCGACCCGCGGGTCGTCGCCGCGGGGGAGATGGGCCTCGACTACCACTACGACCATTCGCCCCGCGAGGCCCAGCGGGCGGCGTTCGATGGCCAGCTGGCCCTCGCCGC
>DASUAH010000260.1:0-3577 GCA_035763885.1 Gemmatimonadales bacterium | reverse complement strand
CTGACGATCGGGCCGGCCGAGTACGTGGCCCCCGGGATGGAGCGGCACTTCCGCGTCAACACCCTCTTCATCAGCGACAACGTGCGGGCCGCGGTGAACGAGGGGCGGGCCGACTTCACGCCGTGCTTCCTGGGCGAGATCCCCAGGCTCTTCCGCACCGGCCAGCTGCCCGTGGACGTGGCGCTCGTGCACGTCTCGCCGCCTGACGAGCACGGCTTCTGCTCCTTCGGCATCGAGGTGGGCATCACCAAACCCGCGGCGCAGTCGGCGAAGATCATCATCGCCGAGATGAACCCCAGGATGCCGCGCACGCTGGGCGACAGCTTCATCCACCTCAGCAAGATCGACTACATCGTGCCGGTTGACTACGCGCTGCCGGAGATCCGCATGGGCGGGTCCGACGCGACCGTCCAGCGCATCGCCGACCACGTCGCCGGCCTCATCCCCGACGGGGCCACCCTGCAGACCGGGATCGGCGCGATCCCCGATGCGGTCCTGTCCCGCCTGGCCGGCCGCAAGGACCTCGGCATCCACACCGAGCTGTTCAGCGACGGGATCATCGACCTCATCAACCAGGGGGTCATCACCGGGGAGCGCAAGACGCTGCATCCGGGAAAGGTCGTGGCCGGCTTCGTGCTGGGGACGCAGCGGCTGTACGACTTCATCCACGACAACCCGGTGATCGAGTTCCATCCCACGGACTACGTGAACGACCCCTTCGTCATCGCGCAGAACGCGCGGATGGTGGCGATCAACTCCGCGATCGAGGTGGACCTGACCGGGCAGGTGAGCGCGGACAGCATCGGGCCGCGCTTCTACAGCGGGGTGGGGGGCCAGCTGGACTTCATCTACGGCGCCTCGCGCTCCTCCGGCGGCGTCCCGGTGATCGCCCTCCCCAGCACGGCCCTCGGCGGGAAGGCGTCGCGCATCGTGGCGATGCTCAAGCAGGGCGCCGGGGTGACCACCAGCCGCAACCACGTCCGCTACGTGGTCACCGAGCACGGGGTGGCCGATCTCTACGGGAAGACGGTGCGCGAGCGCGCCCGCCAGCTGATCGAGATCGCCGCGCCGGACTTCCGCGAGCCCCTGGAGCGGGAGGCCCACGCCCTCCGGTACCTGTAGGGGCCGCATATCGGCCCACCGCCCGATACCGCCCTCTCCGCGCGCTTCCTACGATATACGTGGGTACCCGTCCGGTGAGCCATCGGGTGGAGGTCTTCGTCGGCCCCTTCGGCAGCGGCAAGACGGAGGTGGCCCTGAACCGCGCGCTCTCTCTGGTCCGCGCCGGCACCTCCGTACCCTCCGTACCCTCTGTCACCTTCATCGACCTGGATGTCGTGGACCCATACTTCCGTGCCCGGGATGCCCGCGCCACGCTCGAGGCCGCGGGGGTACGGTTCGTGGCTCCCGCGCCGGAGTGGGACAGCGTGGACCTGCCGCTGCTGACGACCCAGATGTTGGCCCTCCCGCCGGAGGGCCGGCTACTCATTGATGCTGGCGGTGAGGCCCACGGCGCGCTCGTGCTCCGGCAGCTGGGGCGCCTGCTGCCCGCCGACGCCGCGATCTACCTGGTCGTGAATCCCTACCGGCCCTTCATGCGCACGCCGGAGCGGATCGATGTCGCCCGCCGTCGTCTTGAGACGGCGGGCGGGGTTGCGATCACGGCGCTGATCGCCAATCCACATCTAAGTCTCGCCACGACGCCTGAGGTCATCCAGAGTGGATTCCACATCGTCCGCGAGGCGTCGCTGCAAATGCGGTTGCCCGTTGCCTGGACCGCCGTCGCTGCCGACCTCGTGGGAAAGGTCGATCTGCCCGGGGAGATCCTGCCCCTGGTCTTCCACATGCTGCCCCCCTGGGAGCTGGAGGTCGCCTGAGGTGCCCAAAGTCGTCATCGACGTCGAGCGCTGCAAGGGCTGCGAGCTGTGCGTGAACGCCTGCCCGCCGAAGGTCCTGGCGATGAGCACGACGCTGAACACCCGCGGATTCTACCCCGTGATGCTGATCGACGACGCGCGCTGCACGTCGTGCGCGGCCTGTGCCATCGTCTGCCCCGACACGGCGATCACGGTCTACAAAGCCGAACGGGCGGCGGTGAGGTGACGCGATGGCCACGATGGTGACGGACCGCATCCTGATGAAGGGGAACGAAGCGATCGCCGAGGCGGCGATCCGGGCGGGGATCGGCGCGTACTTCGGCTACCCGATCACGCCGCAGAGCGAGATCTCCGAGTACATGGCCGCCCACCTGCCGGAGCACGGGGGCGTCTTCCTCCAGGCCGAGAGCGAGGTCGCCGCGATCAACATGGTGTACGGCGCATCCGGCGCCGGCGCGCGCGTGATGACCTCGACCAGCAGCCCCGGGATCAGCCTGATGCAGGAGGGGCTCTCCTACATCGTCGGGTCGGAGCTGCCCTGTGTGATCGTCAACGTGATGCGGGGGGGACCCGGCCTCGGCAACATCGCCCCCTCGCAGGCCGACTACTTCCAGGCCACGAAGTCGGCCGGGCACGGGGACGGCCGCAGCCTCGTCCTCGCCCCGGCGACGATCCAGGAGGCGGCGGATCTGACAATGCTCGCCTTCGACCTGGCGGAGCGCTACCGCAATCCGGTGATGGTTCTCACCGACGGCATCACCGGCCAGATGATGGAGCCGGTGGCCTTCGGCGGCGACGGGCCCAAGGCCCACGCCGCACCCGAGTGGGCCACGACCGGGGCGGGCGAGGGGCCGGTGCGCCTGATCAACTCCATCCACCTCGAGCCGGACGCCCTGGAGGCGCACAACCGGCGCCTGCAGGAGAAGTACGCGCGCATGCGCACCGAGGTGCGCTGGGAGGCCTACCGGATGGACGACGCGGTGGTGGCCATCGCCGCGTACGGTCTGGTCGCCCGCATCGCCCGCACTACGGTCGACCGGGCGCGCGCCAAGGGGCTGCGGGCCGGCCTGCTGCGTCCGATCACCGTCTACCCGTTCCCGAGCGAGCCGTTCGCGGCGGCAGCCGCGCAGGTCGCGGGGATCCTCACCGTGGAGATGAGCGCGGGCCAGATGGTGGAAGACGTCCGGCTGGCGGTGAACGGCCGCAAACCGGTGGGGTTCTACGGTCGGCTCGGGGGCGTCATCCCCACGCCGCCGGAGATCCTGGCGCAGCTCGAGCGGTTCGCCGCGGAGGTGCAGGGCCGATGAAGCAGATCGTGGCGCGCCCGAGCTCGCTCTCCGACACCCCGATGCACTACTGCCCGGGATGCACGCACGGCGTGGCCCACCGACTGGTGGCGGAGGTGATCGACGAGCTGGGCGTGGGCGGCCGCACCGTCGGCGTGGCCTCGGTGGGCTGTTCGGTCTTCGCCTACAACTACTTCAACCTGGATTTCCAGCAGGCGGCGCACGGGCGTGCCCCGGCCGTGGCGACGGGGATCAAGCGCGTCCTGCCGGACCGCATCGTGTTCACCTATCAGGGCGACGGCGACCTGGCCGCGATCGGCACGGCGGAGATCGTCCACGCCGCCAACCGCGGCGAGCGCATCACCGTGATCTTCATCAACAACGCGGTCTACGGCATGACCGGCGGGCAGATGG
>DASUAH010000259.1:0-7918 GCA_035763885.1 Gemmatimonadales bacterium | reverse complement strand
TCCTCGATCGTGCGCCGGGGCGAGCGCGCCGGCGTCGGCCGACTGCGCCGCCGCCGGCCCCGCCACCAGCGCGCTCCAGAGCGCGCAGCCCGCGGCAGTCCACCTCATGCCGCGCCTCCCCCAGTCGCGTTCCGGTGCCGGTCGGCCCATGCGGCCCAGAACGGCAGCAGCCAGCCTGCGAGTGCGCCCCACGCGACCGCGTCGCCCGAAGGCGGCGCGGGGCCGAGCGCGTTCGCGGCGTAGATCAGTAGCAGAAAGATCACGAACCCCCACAGCGCGATCCGCCCGATGCGATTGCGCGCGCGCGTCGCCGCGACGTACAGTGCGACGCCGAGCCCGAAGAGCGCCAGCTCGACGACGGCGGTCGCGAGCGCCGAGCGCCAGAGTCCGAGTCCCACTCGCGCGCCGCCGGGCACCAGGGGGAGATCGGGTCGGTGGGCGGCGAAGTCCAGCACCCAGTGGCTCAGGACCAGGAGGCCGACGACGAACGCGCCGTGAACGTCCCGCCGAAACGCGGTGTAGAGCAGCCCCGCGGCGACGCTCCAGAGCAGCACCGCGAGCAGGCTGTGGGAGATCGGATAGTCGAGGAACGCGAGCCGCGCGAATCCGCTGCCCGCCGGATCCAGCGCCACGTGCTCCACCCCGACCAGCAGGAGAATCGGCCACAGCAGGTCGAGCCACTGCGCGGCGGCGACGAGCACGCCGAGGGAGGTGCGGGGCGCCGCACGCTTGGCTGCGAAGGCGAAGGCGATGTGGCCGAGGAACATGGCCCGACGTCACGGCGGCCCGGCCGCGGATCCCGCTCAAGCGCAGGGCGCGACCCGCCGGCTCTCCACCCACTCCACCCGACCGGTGACGAACGCGTGGAGTGTCGTCCCCTGACTGATGCTGTCGATGGTGATGGCGTACCCGCCGGTGGGACGCGTGCCCGTGGCGGCGACGAGCAGGATCGACGCGCCGAAGTCCACGGCGGGAAGCGGCGGCTCGGGCTCCATCAGCGCGTGAACCCAGGTCCAGGGCGTGCGCCAGGCCGACTCGTCGGAGATCACCTCGCGCAGCTCGTCGGCCACGCCGCTCGCGGACATCGCGAGCACGACCTCCGACGGCGAGATGATGATCGTCCGCGGGGCGAGCATCCTCATCGGCCGAATGCCTCCAGCGCCGCGGCGGCGATCACGCCATCCTGGGCCGACTGCATTCCGCTGATGCCGATGGCCCCGACGATCTCGCCGTCCACCACCACCGGGACCCCGCCCTCGAGCGTGATGATGCCGGGCATCGAGAGGAGCCCGGTGCGCCCGCCGGTCAGCGCATCCTCCAGCGCCTTGGTGGGACGCTTGAAGTTTACGGCGGTGCGCGCCTTCTCGATGGCCACCTGCTGGCTGCCCGGCTGGGTCCCGTCCATGCAGTGAAACAGAATCAGCCCCGCCTGCGAGTTCACCACCGCGATCGCGACGGTCCACCCCCGTCCGCGGGCCTCGGCCTCGGCCGCCTCCGCGAGCGCCTTCGCGCCCGCGAGGGAGAGCATCCGGAGTTCACGGAGTTTCGGCATCGGCGGTCGTCAGCTCCTTGAAGCGTGGATGGTCCCGGAGCGGCGCCCAGGTGGGATCGGCGCGCAGCTCCTCGCGCGAGATCCACGAGGGCACCTTCATCAAGCTGTCCAGCAGCTCGAGCGCCGGCTCCGCCTGCCCGGCCATGGCGTAGACCCGCGCGAGCGCCGTGGTAACGAAGGGGCCCGAGTTCGCGTCCCGCGCGACCGGCAGCGCCGCCGCCGCCGCGCGGGCGATGCGGATCGCGTCCGCGTGACGGCCGAGGAAGGAATACGCCAGGCAGAGCCGGGAGAGAAGCTTGCCGTCCCGCGGGTCGCCGCGGACGGCGGGCTCGATCGCCCGGCGGGCGGAGTCGGCGTGCGCGAGCCGCGCCGCCCGATGCCCCCGGAACCAGGCGGCCTCGGCCTTGATCAGGTGGTAGCGCGGCTCGTCGGCCGCGAACTCGCCCAGGGTCAGCGCGTCGATCGTCGGCCAGAAGGAGCTGTCGGCCGTCACCAGCGCGGCGGAGATGCGGTCCGTGGTGAAGAGGTTGGGCATCAGACGCCCGGGAGGCACGTGCAACAGCGCGTCGCGCACCACCTGTCGTCCCCGGGCGAGGTCGCCGCGCCAGACGACGTAGAGCATCGCCTGGTAGGTGTACGGCACCGCCCAGTCGGGGGCGAGGCTGATGGCCCGCTCGATCATCTGCTCCGCCTCGACGTAGCGCCGCACCGAGAAGTAGGTGTCGCCGAGGTCGAGGGCGCGGATGTTCGAGCGGGGATCGAGCCGCGCGGCCTCGGACAACCGCTCCACCGCCTCGCTCCAGCGTCCCCGACGCCGCTCGATGTACCCGATGACGGCGAGCACGTAGTCGTTGCTCGGCTGCCGCCGTCGCGCCGCCTCGAGCTGCTCGAGCGCCCGCTCGTAGTCGAGGTGCCCCCAGTAGTGGTACAGGCCGAGCGCGAGGCGACCGTCCGGTAAGTCGGGGACGAGAGCCAGCGCAGAGTCTGCCGCGCGCCGGGCCAGCGCCAGCCGCGCCTCGGTGCGGTCGTGAGAGAACCAGTACATGGCGGCATGCGCGCGGCCGAGCCGGGCCCAGGCCAGCGCGAAGCGCGGATCGAGCACGACCGCGCGCTGGAAGAGCTCCGCCGCCGCGGTCACGTCGCCCCGTTCGTAGCTCCGGCCGAGGTAGTCGGTGCCGCGCAGGTAGTAGTCGTACGCCTCGGCATTCGTCGTGCCGCCCTCCGCCAGCGCGGACCGCTCCTGCCCGCGGAGCGCGAGGTCCAGGGCCGCCGCGACCCGCTCGGCGATGGTGCTCTGGAGCTGGAAGACGCGCGTCAGCTCGGCGTCGTAGGTCTCCGCCCAGAGGTGGGCGTCGTCGGCCACGCGGATCAGCTGCGGCGTGACCCTCACGCGTCCCCGGGCACGGCCGGTGTCCGCCGCGTCCCGCTCCCAGCGTACGCTGCCCTCGAGCACGTAACCGACACCCAGCTCCTTCCCGATCTCGCGCAGGGTCTTGGTCGTCTCCCGGTACTGCTCGGCGCTGGTGCGGGAGATCACTCGCAGTCCGCCGAGCCCGGCGAGCCGGCTGGTGAGCTCCTCGGTCAGCCCGTCGGCGAAGTACTGGTCGGTGCCGGGGCCGAGGTTCTTGAAGGGGAGAACGGCGACAGACGGTCGGACGGCCGGACGGTCGGACGGCCGGACGGCCAGCACGCGCAGCAGGGCTGCGCCCGCAACCGCCGCGGCACCGAGGGTCGCCGCCACGACGGTGCGGCGCCGCCGCCGGCCGTCGGGCCGTCGGGCCGTCCGGCCGCCGGCCAGCGCCGCGGCGAACTCCCCCGCCCCCGGGTACCGCTCGTCGGGCCGCCGCGCGAGGGCGCGCAGGAGCACCGCGTCGAGCCACGCGGGCAGCTCGGGCCGGAGCCGGCGCGGCGCGGCCGGCCGCTCGGTGAGCTTGCGGGTGAGCACCTCGCGCACCGTGTCGCCCTCGACCGGCGGCCGGCCGGTGAGCGCCTCGTAGAGCACCGCCGCGAGGGCGTACACGTCGCTCCGGCCGTCCACCGCCCGCAGCCCCGAGGCCTGCTCGGGGCTCATGTAGAGCGGCGTGCCGACCGCGATCCCCGCCTCGGTGATCGCGCCGGGCCGCGCGTCGGGGGCGGCCGCGGCGGCGCCGGGCTCCAGCACGCCGGCGATGCCGAAATCGGCGAGCAGCGCGTGCCCGCCCGGATCGAGCAGGATGTTCTCCGGCTTGAGGTCGCGGTGGACGACACCCTGAGCGTGCGCGTGCGCGAGCGCGTCGGCCACCTGCGCTCCGATCACGACCGCCTCCCCGACCGGGAGGCGGCCCGCGCGCGCCAGGCGATCGCGGAGCGAGCCGGTCGCCACGAACGGCATGGTGTACCAGAGCCGGCCGCCGGCCGACCCGGAGTCGAAGAGGGGGAGGATATGCGGGTGCTGCAGTCGGGCCGCGACCTGGATCTCGCGGGTGAAGCGCTCCAGCCCGACCGACGCGCCGAGCGCGTCCTCGAGCACCTTGAGCGCCACGCGCCGGTGGTGGCGGAGATCGTGCGCGAGCCAGACGGTCGCGGTCGCGCCCCGGCCGAGCAGCGCCTCGATCGTGTAGCGGCCGGCCAGCGCCGCCGCGATCGCGCCGATCGCGGGCTCGGCTACTGCCGGGCCGCGTCCGCCGGGCGTGCTGCGCCCAGGTGTCTCGCCAGCCACGCGTGCACTTCCGCGTAGAAGAAGCGGCTGTCCTCGCCCTTGAGGATCCAGTGGTTCTCGTCGGGGAACACGACCAGCCGGCTCGGGATCCTGAGCCGCTGGAGCACCGTCCAGGTCTCCAGCGCGTTGTTGAGCGGCACCCGATAGTCCTTCTCCCCCACCGTCACCAGCATGGGGGTACGGAAGCGCGCCGCCCGGCGGACCGGGTTCTGCTCCCGCCAGAGCCGGCCGCCCTCCCACGGCGGGCCGCCGTACCCGACCTCGCGGGGATAGCTGATGTCGCTCGTCGCCCACTGGGCCTCGGCGTTCATGAGGCCCGCGTGGTTGATCAGGCAGCGATAGCGCGTGGTAGTGGCCTGCATCCAGTTGGCGAGGTGCCCGCCGTAGCTCGCCCCGCCGGCGCACTGCCGCCCCCCATCGACGAACGGGAACCGGCGGATCGCCTCGTCCGCCGCCTGGTTGATCTCGTCGGCCGGCGTGGCGAACGGGTCGCCCTCGATCGCCTGCGCGAACGCCTCGCCGAACCCGGTCGAGCCGGTATAGTTGGTGAGCAGCACGACGTATCCCGGCGCGCCCAGCAGATGGTAGTTCCAGCGGATGAAGAACTGGTCCCGCCACATCGTGTGCGGGCCGCCGTGCATCATCACGAACAGCGGATAGCTTCGCGTGGAATCGAACCCCGGCGGGAGCACGAGCAGGTTGTGGATCGCCCGGCCGCGGCGGCTCCGGAATGTGAACTCGCGCGCGGGTTGCCAGGCGATGGCGGCGGCGCGGTCGCGGGTCAGCGCGGTGAGCGGGGCCCGCCGCCCGTCGGCGGCCACCCGGTAGATCTCGGGCGGGCTCACCGCGCTCTCCCAGCGGGCGAGGAGCACGGCGCCTGCCGCCCGCTCGGGGATGGCGAGGCCGGTGTACCCGCCGGCGCCGAGGTCGTGGGCGAGCCGCACCTCGGGACCGGCCAGCCCGACCCGGTAGAGCTTCTCGTGCCCGGCGTCCTCGGCCGTGAGATAGATCGAGTCGC
The DNA here is from genome assembly GCA_035763885.1 of Gemmatimonadales bacterium. Classification (GTDB taxonomy): domain Bacteria; phylum Gemmatimonadota; class Gemmatimonadetes; order Gemmatimonadales; family GWC2-71-9; genus DASQPE01. Next base: position 2,650 of record DASUAH010000259.1, on the reverse strand, counting down.
CCGCGGGGGTGAACGCCCAGCTCGACACCGACCGGTCGAACCGCGCGGTCAGCACCGTGCGCGCACCCGGACCGGGCCATGCCCAGGCAGCCAGGCGGTCGAGGGCGTAGAGCCTGGGTCCCTTCAGCTCGACGATGGCGGCCAGCGTGCCGCCGTCGGGCGAGAACCGCGGACTCGCGTAGCTGTCGGGCCCCGACGTGATCGCCGCCGGCTCGCCTCCGGCGGCGGACACGAGGAACAGGTCGCTGCGCACGATCTCGTACGCCGCGCGGTCCGCGTTGACGGCGGCGGCGAAGACCACGCCGCTCCCGTCGGGCGTCCAGTCCGCGTCCAGCACCTCGCGCTCATCGGTGAACCGGCCGGCGTAGCCCGGACGTTCGGCCAGGCGGCTCGCGGCGAAGAGCAGCCGTGGCGGCGTGGCGCTGTCGGGCTCGACGACCGCGAGCTGCGGGGTCCGGTCCTCGAGCCAGCGATCCCAGTACCGGATGCGCCCGCCGCCCTCGTACGTCCGCGCCCTGTATTTCCGGGCCTTGCGCTCCTCGCCGATGCGGCGGTTGGCCGTCTCGTCCCGCGCCCCGCGCCAGACGCCGGTGGTGACGAGCAGCGCGCCGCCGTCCGGCCGCCAGCGCGGAGTCCAGGCGCCGCCCGAGAGCTCAGTGACCCGGCGCGCCTCGCCGCCGGCGAGATCGAGCACGTACACCTGCGAGACGTCGTCGCCGCCGCGCCGGGCGACGAAGGCGATCCGCCCGCCGTCCGGGCTCCACGCGGGCTCGCTCTCGCGCCCCTTCGCGGTGGTGAGCCGCCGCGGCGGCGTGCTCCCGTCCGCCGGCACGATCCAGAGGTCCTCCACCTTCGCGCTGTCGTCGTATGCCGGCTCGGTGACCGCGAACACCACCCAGCGGCCGTCCGGGCTCGGCACCGGCGCGCCGAGCCGGGGCATGAGCCAGACATCCTCGTGGGTGATCGGGTGCCTCGCCGGCGCCTGCGCGCCGAGGGAGAGAGCGGGAGCGACCGAGAGCGTCAGCGCGCCCGCGATCAGGGCGACGCCCGGCTGACGGACAGCCCGTAGATCGCCCCCGGTCACCGGGGAGCCTCCGCGAGAGCGTAGAGCAGATCCACGTAGAACTTCTCCATCTCCACCAGCCCGGCCACGCGCGAGCCGGCGCCGGGCTCGACGACCACGTACTCGTTGGGCGCGTGCGCGCCCGAGCCGTGGCCGATCCCGACCTGCACCATCGGCAGTCCGAGATCGGTGAACACGTAGTAGGGCGCGCTGCCGGCGCCGCGCGGCGCGACCGTCACCGGCACCCCCACCTTGTTGTACACGCCGAGCGCGGCGCGCACCAGCGGCGCCTCGACCGACGACTGCGACGGCGGGTAGCCCGAGAGCTTGCGGATCTCGAGGTCGGTGAAGCCCTTCGCGTCGAGATGGCGGCGGATCAGCGCCAGCGCGGAGTCGGGATGCTGGTCGGGCACGAGCCGCGAGTCGAGCTTGGCGGTCGCCTTGTGCGGCAGGATGGTCTTGGTGCCGGGCCCGGTGTAGCCGCCCCAGATCCCGTCGATGTTGAGCGTGGTGGTGAACAGGAGCCGGGCCTGCGCGGCGGGTCCCGAGATCCCGTCGATCCAGCGATCGACGCCCAGCACCTCGCGGAGGCGCGGCTCGTTCCTGGTCCACTCGTCGGCCGCGCCGTTCAGCAGGCGCCACTCCTCCGCGCTCGGCGGGCGGATCGCGTCCTGGTAGCCGGGCACGAGGATCGTGTTGCCGTCGGACGTGGTCAACGTGGCGAGCCCCTGCGCCAGCCGCCAGGCCGGCGCGTCTACCAGCGCCTTGAGCGAGCCGTGCACCTCGGCCGTCTTCGGTCCGCCGGCGCTGTCGCCCTTCGCCTCCAGCTCGAAGTAGACGATCCCCTTGGCGCCGAGGCTGACGTTGATGGAGCCCGAGGGCGCCTGCGCGGTGCTGGGGAAGATCACGCCGGCGGCGGTGCGCAGGCGGGACGCGTACCGGTCGACGACCTCGGGGAAGTGCGGCGACCCCAGCTCCTCCTCGCCCTCCGCGGCGACCATCAGGTTCACGGGGAGCTTGCCGCGGACCGCGATGATCGATTCGACCGCGTTGAGGAAGGCGCGTTCCGGACCCTTCTGGTTGGTGGCGCCCCGCGCCATCAGCGCCCGGCCGAGCGGGTGATCCACGATCGCGCCGTCGAAGCCCGGCACCTTCCAGCCGGCCGTATCCACCGGCTGCACGTCGTACATCATGTACACCACAAGGGTCCGTGGCGCTCCGGCGTCGTACCAGCCCCAGACGCCGGGGTGACCGGAGGTGGGCACCAGCGCCGCCTCCCGGAAGCCGAGCTGGGTCAAGTCGTCCCGCAGCAGCTCGGCCATCTGCCGGATCCCCTGGTTCTCGGCGCTCACCGACGGCTGGCGGACCCAGCGCCGGAGTTGCTCGAGGTGCGCGGCGCGGTGCGACTCGATGTGGGCGTACACCTCGGGGTGGGTGCCGGCGTACGCCGGGATCGTCTTCGGGTCGAACTTCTCGGTGGTGGACGGGCGGAGCCGCGCGGGATCCATGTGCGGCGCCGGCCGCGAGGCGGCGCCCCCGGTGGAGGAGGGCGCGGGGGCGCAGGCCGCCGTCAGGGCGGCGAGCGTG
>DASUAH010000258.1:0-31932 GCA_035763885.1 Gemmatimonadales bacterium | reverse complement strand
ACCGGCGATCATCGGCTGCGCTCGAGCGCCTGCTCCAGATCCGCGATGAGGTCCTCGACGTCCTCGCAGCCGCAGGACAGCCGGATCAGGCTGTCGGTCAACCCCATCGCCTCCCGCATCGCCCGCGGCACCGCCCCGTGGGTCATCGATGCCGGGTGCCCGATGAGGCTCTCCACCCCGCCGAGCGACTCAGCGAGCGCGAAGATCCGGGTTGCCTCCGCGAAGCGCCGGGCGCGCCCGCTGTCGCCGAGGTCCAGCGAGATCATCCCGCCGAAGCCGGTCATCTGGCGGCAGGCCAGGTCATGCTGGGGATGCGTGGGCAGACCGGGGTAGTACAGCTTCTTCACCTCGGGCCGGGTGCCGAGCCAATGCGCGATCCGGCGGCCGTTCGCGTCGTGCTGGCGCATCCGGAGCGGCAGGGTCTTGATGCCCCGCAGCGCAAGCCAGCAGTCGAACGGTCCCGGCACCGCCCCCGCGGCATTCTGGACGAACCCGAGTCGCTCGGCGAGGTCCTCGCGCCGCGTCACCAGCAGCCCGCCGACCATGTCGCTGTGGCCGTTCAGGTACTTGGTGGTGGAGTGGAGCACGATATCCGCCCCGTACTCCAGGGGACGCTGGAAGTAAGGGGTGGCGAAGGTGTTGTCCACCACGTACAGAAGGCCGCGTGCCTGCGCGAGGTCGCCCACTGCACCGAGGTCGGTGAGGAACATCATCGGGTTGGTCGGCGTCTCGCAGTAGACCATCCGCGTTCGCGGCATCACCGCACGCTCGATGGGCCCGATCTCGCGCATGTCGACGAATGAGAACTGGAGCCCGAGATCGGCGTACACCCGGGTCATGAGGCGCATGCTGCCGCCGTAGACGTTCTCGCCGCAGATCACGTGGTCGCCGGCCTTGAGCAGCTTGAGCGTGGCATCGAGCGCGGCCAGTCCGGACCCGAAGGCGAAGCCGAAGGTGCCGCCCTCGAGCACGGCGACGTTGCGCTCCAGCACCTCCCGGGTGGGGTTCTGGGTCCGCGCGTACTCGTAGCCCTTGTGGCGCCCGAGCCCCTCCTGCACGTACGTGGACGTCTGGTAGATGGGGGGCATCACCGCGCCCGCGGCGGGGTCGGGCACCTGGCCGGCGTGGATGGCCTCGGTCGCGAAGCGGTGGGGGGGCTGATCCGAACGGATACGCGTCATGGGCCCGGCATCGAGGAGTCGCGGAAGCGTAACGGTTTTCGACACTTCCGGGCAAGCGCCGGTTGAACATTGCCCCCGGCTCCGATAGTTTCGCGGAGTGTCGTCGCCGTCCAGCCGATCGGCTGTTTCCCCCCGCTGCCTCGTCGTGGACGACGACGGCCAGGTACGGGGCGCTCTCGCCCGTGTCATCGAATCCCAGGGCCTCGCCTGTCTCGAGGCCTCGTCGGGCGCCGAGGCGCTCGCCCTGCTCCGCACGGAAGGCGAGGTCCCGGTCTGCATATCCGACATCTACATGCCCGAGATGGACGGGGTCACGTTCCTCCGCGAGGCGCTGAAGCTCTACCCGGACATGGCGATCATCATGCTCACCGGGGTGGCGGAGGTGAACAGCGCGGTCGAGTGCCTACAGCTCGGCGCGCTCGACTACATCTCGAAGCCCGTGCTCATCGACGAGGTCAGGGCGCGGGTGCAGAAGGCGCTCGAGAAGCGCGATCTGATCCTGCAGAACCGGTTCTACCAGCAGCACCTCGAAAGCCGCGTGCGGGAGCTCGACCGCCGCAACAAGCAGTCGCTGATCAACGGGGTGCAGACTCTGGTACACGCGCTCGAGGCCAAGGACGCCTACACCAGCGGTCATTCGGCGCGCGTGAGCCGGTACGCGGTCAAGACCGCCGTCCACCTCGGCTTCACCGGTGACCGGCTGGAGCAGATCAGGCTGGGCGGCGAGCTGCACGACATCGGCAAGATCGGAACGCGGGAGGCGATCCTGAACAAGCCGGGGCCGCTCAGCAGCGAGGAGTTCGAGCACATCAAGGCGCACACGACCCTGGGCGCACGGATCCTGGCGCCGTTTCTGAGCGAGTCGCCCGCGGTGCTCCAAATCGTGCGATCGCACCACGAGCGAATCGACGGCACCGGGTTCCCGGACCGGCTCTGCGCGGGCGAGATCCCGATCGAAGCGCGGATCGTCGCGGTGGTCGACGCCTTCGACGCCATGACCACCAATCGGGCCTACCGTCCGTCCCGCACCGGCAGCGATGCCCTCGAGGAGCTGCGCCGCTGCTCCCGGGCGCACTTCGACCACGACGTGGTCGGCGCCTTTCTCAGCGCCTATCCCGACGTATCCGCCCTGCCGCTCCAGGTCTGAATCCCATGGGCGGCACCCTCATGATCAGCGTCTCCGGGATGCGGGGGCTCGTGGGGACGGACCTCACCCCCGAGCTGGTCGCGCGCCATGCCGCCGCGCTGGGCGCCTGGGCGCGCTCGGCCGGGCGACCCGTCGTCGTGCTCGGCCGGGATGCCCGGACCAGCGGTCCCATGTTCGCGGCCGCGGCGGCCGCGGGCCTGATGTCGGTGGGGGTGGAGGTGATCGACCTCGGCCTCGTGCCGACGCCCACGGCGCAGCTGGCGGTGGAGTACCACCACGCCGGGGCCGGCCTCATCCTCACGGCGAGTCACAACCCGATCGAGTGGAACGCGCTCAAGTTCGTCGGACCCGACGGCATTTTCCTGGATGCTGATGCCGGCGCCGCGGTGCGGGCGCTGGCCGAGGCGGGGCCGCCCCGCGCGGGGTGGGACGGGATCGGGGTGGTGCGGCAGGATCCGGGCGCCGTCGCGCGGCATCTCGACGCGATCCTCGCGCTCCCGGTGATCGACGTCGCAGCGATTCGCGCGCGGCGATTTCATGTGGCGTTGGACTGTGTTCGCGGCGCCGGGAGTGTCGCAATTCCGCCACTACTCGAGCGGCTCGGCGTCCGGATGAGCGGCATCCACCTCGACCCGGACGGCCGGTTCCCGCATCCGCCTGAGCCGGTTCCCGAGCACCTCGAAGACCTCGGCCGGCTGGTGCGGGAGTCGGCGGCGGATCTCGGGCTCGCAGTTGATCCGGACGTGGACCGGCTGGCTCTGGTGGACGAGACCGGCGCCGCAATCGGGGAGGACTATACGCTGGCATTGGCCGTACGCGCCGTGCTTTCGGACGGCCCGACGGCCGGACGGCCCGACGGCCGGACCGGCGGTGGCGCGGCCGCGACCGTCGTAGTCAATCTCTCGACCAGCCTGGTCGTCGAAGACGCGGCGCGCGACCACGGGGCGCGGCTCGTCCGGGCTCCGGTCGGCGAGGCAAACGTGGCCCGTGCCATTCAGGAAGAGCGCGCTGTGATCGGCGGCGAAGGGAACGGGGGTGTGATCCTGCCGGCGCTGCATATTGGTCGTGACGCTCCGCTCGGCGTGGCCCTGATCTTGCACTATCTGGCCAAGGTTAGGGTGTCGTTGTCGCAAGCGGTCGCCGCCTTTCCGCGCTATGTGATCCTCAAGGGGAAGGCACCGCGCGGGGGCGACCTGGCTCCACTCTACGACCGGCTCCGGCGCCGGTTCCCGGACGCGGCGCCGGACGAGCGCGACGGCCTGCGACTGGCCTGGCGGGATCGCTGGCTGCACGTTCGCCCCTCCGGCACCGAACCGGTCCTGCGGCTCATCGCCGAGGCTCCGACCGCTGCTGACGCCGAGGCCCTGGTGGCTGCCGCCCGCGAACCGCTGACCTGAGGAACCGCGCAAGGATGTGTGGCATCGTCGGATATATCGGCCCCCGTCCGGCGGCGGGCCTCCTGATCGAAGGGCTGCGCCGGCTGGAGTACCGTGGCTACGACTCCGCCGGTATCGCGATCGTGAACGGCCAGGGCCTCAAGATCCACAAAGCCGCCGGCAAGCTGTCGGCGCTCGAGCAGCAGATCGACGGGAAGCTCCCGGCCGGCACCTTGGGGATCGGTCACACCCGCTGGGCCACCCACGGCGCCCCCACCACGCCCAACGCGCACCCGCACACCGACCAATCGGGGCGGATCGCCGTCATCCACAACGGCATCATCGAGAACGCGTCCGTACTCCGGAAGGCGTTGGAGCGTCGGGGCCACACGTTCCGCTCCGAGACCGACACCGAGGTGCTCGCGCACCTGGTGGGCGAGTTCTACCGGGGCAACCTCGAGGAGGCGGTGGCGTCCGCCCTGCGCGACGTAGACGGGGCCTACGGTCTCGCCTTCATCTCGGCGGACGAGCCGAACGTGCTCGTCGCGGCGCGGAAGGGCTCGCCCCTGCTCGTGGGCGTCGGCGAGCACGAGTGGTTCGTCGCGTCCGACGCTTCGCCGCTGCTGCAGTACACCCGGTCGGTGATCTATCTGGACGACGGCGAAATGGCGGTGCTCAGCCGGGAGGGGTACCGCGTGCGCACCCTCGACACGGCGCGGATCAGCAAGCCGGTGGCACAGATCGAGTGGGACCTCGCCACCATCGAGCGCGGCGGATATCCGCACTTCATGCTCAAGGAGATCTGCGAGCAGCCGGAGAGTCTCCGCAACACGCTCCGGGGCCACCTGCTCGAGGACGAGGGGACGGCACGCGTCAGCGGTCTCAACCTGTCCGACGACGAGCTGAAGCAGATCCAGCGGATCGTGATCACCGCGTGCGGCACCTCCTGGCACTCGGGCCTGATCGGCGAGTACATGCTGGAGGAGTTGGCGCGGATCCCGGTCGAGGTCGAGTACGCCTCCGAGTTCCGCTATCGGAACCCGGTGGTGGACGACCATACCCTCGTGATCGGGGTGTCGCAGTCGGGCGAGACCGCCGATACGCTGGCGGCGATCCGCGAGGCCAAGCGTCGCGGGGCGCGGACCATCGGCGTGGTCAACGTGGTCGGCTCGACCATCGCGCGCGAGGTGGACGGCGGCATCTACCTGCACGCCGGGCCCGAGGTCGGGGTCGCGAGCACCAAGGCGTTCACCAGCCAGGTGGCGGCGCTGGCGCTCATCGCGCTGCGCATCGCCCGGCTCCGCAGTCTCAGCATCCTGCAGGGCCGGCAATTCATTCAGGCCCTCAAGTGCCTCCCGGAGCAGATGGCGGCCATCCTGGCCCGGTCGGACGAAGCCAAGGAGCTGGCGGAGCGCTTCCTCGCGTCGTCGCACAACGCGCTGTATCTGGGGCGCGGGGTGAACTTCCCCGTGGCGCTCGAGGGGGCGCTCAAGCTCAAGGAAATCTCGTACATCCACGCGGAGGGGTACCCCGCCGCGGAGATGAAGCATGGGCCGATCGCCCTGATCGACGAGAACATGCCGGTGGTGTTCATCGCGCCGCGTGACGCGGTTCACGCGAAGATCGTGTCGAACATCGAGGAAGTGAAGGCGCGGGGTGGCAAGGTTATTGCTCTGGTAAATGCCGGCGACGCGGAAATCGCGCGTCTGGCGGACGCGACCCTGGAAATTCCGGAGACGCTGGACCTCCTGACGCCGATTCTCACCAGTATCCCGCTGCAACTGTTGGCGTACTACGTCGCGGTGCAGCGTGGGTGCAACGTCGATCAGCCACGAAATCTGGCCAAGTCGGTGACGGTGGAGTAGCGGGCGACCTGATAACGCCCCCACACCGCTCATCGCTTGGTCAACCCAACGCCCCTCGAGGCAAGCCTCGAGGGGCGTTGGGTTTCCCGTCCTTGTCTCTGCCGGTGCCGGTTCAGCGGCCCGGCAGCACGAAGGTCTGGCCGATGCGGGTGAGGGCTATCCGGAGCTGCTCGGGTCCGGCCGCGGCCACCAGTCGCGCCACCGGCTCGTGCAGCGGCTCGCGGCTCAGGCGGAAAGTGGAGTGGTGGATCGGCAGCAGGTGCCGGGCGCCGAGCTGCTGGGCCATCCGCCAGGCCTGCTCCGGGGTCGCGTGGTTGCGGATCCATGGGTCGTACGCGCCGATGGGCAGAATGGCCAGATCGACGGCGTGGCGCCGGCCGATGGGCGCGAGCGTGTCGGTGAAGGCGGTATCACCGGCGAACACGACCGTGCGCCCGGCCTTGCGCAGCACGTAGCCGCCGTAGCCCCGGTGCTGGTCGGTGATCAGGCGCGCTCCCCAGTGTCGCACCTCGACCGACTCGATCTCCACGCCTCCGATCTCGATCCGTTCACCCCAGGCGAGCTCGTCCACCCGGCGGAACCGCCGGACGAGGTCGCGGTTCCCCTGCTGGACCACCGCGTGCGCGGTTCGCGGCAGCCGCGCGAGCGTGCCGAGGTCGGTGTGATCCATGTGGGCGTGCGACAGCAGCAGCACGTCGATCCGCGGCAGCTCGCCGGGGTGCAGCGCGGGCGCCACCAGTCGCCTGGGGCCGAACTTGGCGAACCCGCGGCCGATGCCGATCCGGGTCTCCAGCGCCGGGTCGGTGAGCACCCAGGTGCCGAAGAAGTTGGCGAGCACCGTGGCGTGGCCCAGCCAGGCGAAGGTGCCGACGTCGTCCCGCCAGGTGAGCGGCTCGGGCCGATGCGGCGCCGGCGCGGTTCGGGCAGCGGCGCTGTGGAGCCGGTCTGCGGCGGCGGAGTGCACGTAGCGGCGGGCGAAGCTCAGCCGAGAGTGGAGGGTGATCGGGAACATGACTGAGAATAACCGCAAGGGCACGAAGGACGCGAAGGCGTCATATTGTTCCGCGATCCTCACCACGGGTTGAGGTTGAATGCGGGTAGTGCTGCAGCGGGTTTCCCGAGCTTCGGTCGCCATCGACGGCCGGGTCGCAGGCGCGATCGACCGCGGGTTCTGCCTGCTGGTCGGCTTCGCCGCCCACGATACGCCCGCCGAGGTGGACTGGATGGCGGACAAGGTGGCGGGGTTGCGACTGTTCGCCGATGCGGAAGGGAAGATGAACCTCGGGCTGGCCGACGTCGGCGGCGACGTGCTGGTGGTCTCCCAGTTCACGCTGTACGCCGACGCGAGCAAGGGCCGCCGGCCGTCGTTCATCGATGCCGCGCGGCCGGAGATCGCCGTCCCGCTGTACGAACGGTTCGTTGCTGCGCTCCGCGCGCATGGCCTGCGGGTGGAGACCGGCGAGTTCGGTGCCATGATGGCGGTGGAGCTGGTGAACGACGGGCCGGTCACCCTCATCCTGGAGCGGTCGCCGTGAGCGGCCCGCGTCTCGTGCTCGCTTCCACCTCGCCGCGGCGCCGGCAGCTGCTCGAGATGCTCGGCATCCCGGTCGACGTGCGGCCGTCGCAGGTGGAGGAGGTACGCCGCGACGGTGAGCGGCCGCTCGACTACACGGCCCGCCTCGCGCGGGACAAGGCGGCCGGCGTGCCGGGCGAGCTGGTGCTCGGCGCCGATACGACGGTCGTGATCGACGGCGAGGTGCTGGAGAAGCCGCGGGACGCCGCCGACGCGCTACGGATGCTCCGCCGGCTGCAGGGTCGGACGCACGACGTGATCACGGCGGTCGCGCTGCGCACGCCCCGCGGGATGCTGGAGGCGGCCGACGTCACCGCGGTGACCTTCCGCCCTGCCGGCGACGACTTCCTCCAGGCCTACGTGGCGACCGGCGAGCCGATGGACAAGGCGGGCGCGTACGGCATCCAGGGGTACGGCGCCGCGCTGGTGGAGCGGATCGAGGGGGACTTCTTCAGCGTGATGGGACTGCCGGTGCGGCTGGTGCTGGATCTCCTGGAGCGGGCGGGACATCCGTACCGCTTCACCATCTCACCCGGAAAACCTCCACCGTCTGCGTCCGTCCCTTGAGTCCCGTGCCGGGCAGGTGCTCGGCATCGACCGGCGCCGCCACGGCGTGCCGAAACGCCTCGCTGACCAGGATCTCTCCGGGGCCGGCCTCGGCGCACAGCCGCTGCGCGACGTTCACCGGGTCGCCGATGACCGTGTACTCGAGCCGACGGTGGCTCCCGATGTTGCCCACGAAGACCTCCCCGTGGTTGATGCCGATGCCCACCGCGATGGTGGGCCGCCCCGCGGCACGCCATCGCTGGTTCAGCCCCTCCACCGTCTGTTGCATGGCGACGGCGGCCTGATAGGCCCGCCGCGCGTCGTCCGGGTGCTCGACCGGCGCGCCCCAGAGAGCCATCAGCGCGTCCCCGATGAACTTGTCCAGCGTGCCGCCGTACTCGAAGATCACCTCCACCATCTCGGTGAAGTACTCGGTGAGCAGCGCCGCGATGTCGTCGGGCGTCATCCGCTCCGCCATCGCGGTGAAGTTGCGGATGTCGGCGAAGAGCACGGTCACCGCGCGCCGCTCCCCGCCGAGGAGGATGGCCTGCTGGTGACGGGTGATCTCAGCGGCGACGTTCGGAGCGAAGTACCGCTCGAAGTTGGCGCGGACGGTCTCCTCGCGGTTGAGCCGCTCGGCGTACCGGCTGGTCCGGATGGCGACGGCAGCGAGGCCGCTGAACGCGACCAGGAACTGGAGGTCATCGTCGCTGAACGAATTCGCGATCGCCAGATTGTCCACGTAGAGGACGCCGAGCACCTCGTCGCCCTCGGCCATCAGGGGGGAGCACATCGCGCTCCGCACGCTCTGCATCAGGATCGACTTGCCCTTGAACCGGGTGTCGGTCGCGGCGTTCTGGGTGAGCACGGCCAGCCGCTCATCGACGACCTTCTGCACGATGGAGCGCGGCACGTGCTCGAACTCGGCATCACCGACGCGGGTGCGCGAGATGCGGGGGACGAGCTCGCCGGTGCTCTCGTTGCGCAGCAGGATGGAAACGCGGTCGACCTGCATCACCTCGAACGTGACCGAGACGATGGTCTCCAGCAGCCGGTCGAGGTCCAGCTCGCCTGACAGCTTCTGCGCGACGCCGAGCAGCAGGCCCAGCTTGCGGGCGGCGCCGTCGTCCGGCTGCTTCCCGGTCCGTACCCGGACCTGTCGCACGATCGTGCCGCCGGGGGGGCCGCCGGCGGCGGGGAGGGGTGCCGGTTCCTCGGCGGTGCGGGCCGCCTGGAGCTGGTACACCAGCTTGCCGAACGTGATCGAATCCGTGGCCCGGAGCCGCCCGGTCGTGATCCGGCGTCCGTTGATGCAGGTGCCGTTGGACGATCCGAGGTCCCGGACCAGCACCCCGTCGGGGGTGACGGTGAGCTCGGCGTGCCGGCGGGAGATCGTGGGGTCGTAGACCGCGATGTCGCTCGTCACGCCGCGGCCGACCACGATGGGTCGTCCCGCGGGCAGGTCGAACGCCTGGTTGCCGGTGGTGCTGACGAGGCGGTACGTGGGCATGGGCGGAAGATATGCGGACGTCAGACGGCCGTCTGACCGTCCGCCCGCCCCGCCAGCGCCAGCGCGAGCAGCACCGCCTGCGCCTTGGCCTCGGTCTCGCGGAGCTCCGCCGCCGGGTCCGAGTCTGCCACGATTCCCGCGCCGGCCTGGACCCAGGCCCGCCCGTTCTGCATGACGCAGGTGCGGAGTGCGATGGCGGTGTCGAGCACCTGACCCCCCCAACCGACGTAGCCGACGGCGCCGGCGTAGGGACCCCGCCGCACCGGTTCCAGCTCGTCGATGATCTCCATGGCCCGAACCTTGGGTGCCCCGGTCACGGTGCCGGCCGGAAAGCTGGCCGCCAGCGCGGCGACCGCGTCGAGCCCGGGTCGCAGCCGGCCGCGTACTTCGCTCACCAGGTGCATGACGTGCGAGTAGCGTTCGACGGTCATGAACGCGGTGAGGTGCACGCTCCCGAACTCCGCGACCCGTCCCACGTCGTTGCGGCCGAGGTCCACCAGCATGAGGTGCTCGGCGCGCTCCTTCGGGTCGGCCTCCAGCTCGGCCGCGAGGGCGGCGTCGCGCTCGGGGGTCTCCCCCCGCGGGCGAGTGCCCGCGATCGGGCGCACGGTCACCTCGCGATCCTCGACCCGGACCAGGACCTCGGGGGAGCTGCCCACGATGTGCATGTCGTCGCAGTGCAGGTAGTAGAGGTACGGCGCCGGATTGAGGGCCCGGAGATAGCGGTAGGTGAGGAACGGATCCGGCGCGGGCAGGTCGAGGCGGCGCGAGAGCACGGTCTGGAAGGTGTCGCCGGCGGCGATGTACTCCTTGATCCGCCGCACATCCGCCTCGAACCGCGCGCCGGAGTACAGCGAGGTGCTCGCGGGAAGCGAGGCCCCTTCCATGGGCAGCGGCTGCATCGTGGCGGGCGCGGCGAGCCGCGCCAGCCAGTCGTCGATCCGCGCCTCCGCCGCTTCGTGCAGCCGCCGCAGATCGCGCTCGCCGGCGCCCGCGGGGACCTCGACGTTCGCGATCACGGTGGCGCGGTTGTAGAGATTGTCGAGCACCAGCAGCGTGTCTGCCACCATCAGCAGTGCGTCGGGGAGGTCGCGATCATCGGGGGGCGGGGAGGGCAGCGACTCGATGGTCCGGACGATGTCGTACCCGAGGTACCCGACCGCGCCGCCGACGAACCGCGGCAGTCCGGGGACCTCGATCGGTGCATACCGACGCATGGTCCGCCCGAGGTGGTCGAGCGGCGCGAGGTCGCCGGCCTCGGGCCGCCAACCGTCTGCGGCCGTCCAGCGCTCACAGCGGCGTCCCCGGTAGCGGAACACCTCCCGCGGATCGGTCGCCAGGAAGGTGTAGCGCGCCCACCGCTCGCCCCCCTCCAGCGACTCGAGCAGAAAGCCGTACGGACCGCGGTGAAGCTTGGCGAACGCGGTCACGGGCGTGTCGCCATCCAGCAGGACCTGGCGGGTGACCGGCACGATGGCGCCGTCCGGGAGCGTGCGCGCGAGGAGCGCTGTAAGCTCCGCGCTCATCGCGGCGCTCCCACGGCGTAGCTCCCGCCCCCCGGAATCACCGCGCTCAGGTTGTCGGACGCGGGACGGGTGGAGACGAGAAAGCGGATCCCGGTGTCGGGGATGATGCGCCCGATCGCGAGCACCCGCTCGAAGGCGGCATCGGAGCCGTACTGCCGCCTGGCCGCGTCGGGCGCCGAGAAGTGCATGGCATACTTGAACGTGACCGTCGCGGCGGTGAGCGGCGCCCCGGTCTCGAGGTCCACGCCGTACACGCCCGGCCGGGGCCGGATGGCGACGCGCACCGATTCGCCGGCGGCGGGACCCAGCGCGTCGGGCGCAAATGCGACCTCGGCGAAGGTGACGTTGTCGGGAGGACCGTGCCGGAGCACGACGACCCGGCGCTCGCCGCGATGGAGGAACAGCGTCGTGTCGGGGGCCGGCACCCCCGAAACCTCCAGCAGGTACACCTGGTCCGGCGGCCAGACGCGCGACGGATCACCGGTGGTCGTCTCGGGTCCCGGCCCCGGTGCCACCGGTCGCGGCGCGCCGCAGGCGAGAGCCGCGGTTGCCGCTGCCACCGGGACCCAAGACATTAGTGAGCAGTGAGCAGTGAGCAGTGAATGGCAAGGAGAGGAAGACATGGTGCCGCTTAGCGGGGCTGGTGTAATGGTGGTCTCCGGCGCACTGCTCACTGCTCACTGCTCACTGCTCACTGCCCAGTCCTGGAACGAGCCCGCCGCGCTCGCGCTGGTGCAGCGTGCCGTCGAGCGGCGGCAGGAGGCCCGCGCCGATTCCGCGCTCCGCGGCTGGCGGACGCGCGCCCACGGCTTCGTGTTCTTCCTGGCCCAGATCGGGGAGGGGCTCACCGGGCCGCCGCGCCTGGTCAAGGCGGACGAGCTGGACGTGGAAGTGTATTGGCAGGCCCCGGGACTGAGCAAGCAGATCGTGCTCGGCTGGCGCGACAGCACCTTCCTGCCCACGGACATCAACTATCACCGCGACCACCTCGGCATCGTCACGAACGAGTTCGGCGACGTCATCCGGATCGGCGAGGGGGACGAGGTGCGCGACGTGCCGCACCCGCTCTCTCCCGCGGGCCTGGCCGAGTACGAATTCGCGCTCGGGGATTCGCTCGCGATCCGGGGCGCGCTGGGCGAGGTGCGCGTGCGCGAAGTGCGGGTGCGTCCACGGTCGTTCGCTCGGCCCCTCGTGGTCGGGTCGCTCTACCTCGACGCGGCCACCGCCCGGGTGGTCCGGTTCCGGTTCAGCTTCACCCCTGCGGCCTATCTCGACCGGCAGGTCGAGGACATCAGCATCGTGCTGGAGAACTCGCTCATCGACGGGCGGTTCTGGCTGCCCTACCGCCAGGAGATCGAGATCCGCCGGCGCGCCAGCTGGCTCGATTTCCCGGCCCGCGGAATCATCCGTGGGCGGTGGGAGATCGGGGACTTCGAGCTGGGGCTCAGGATTCCACCCGCGGTCCTCGCGGGTCCCGAGATCGGCGGGCTGGTGCGGCCGCAGCCGGCGGACTCCGGCTGGGACCGGCCGCTCCGCGAGGCGCTAGCCGGTGCGGCGCCGCCCCTCGACCGTCGCGACATGCAGGCGCTTCGCACGGAAATCGAGCGCACCGCGGGAGCGCGCCTGCTCAGCGGCCTTCCGGGACAGCGCGTGGCCAGCGGCTCGCTCAGCGACCTCGCGCACATAAACCGGGTCCAGGGGCTCACCCTCGGGCTCGGGGCGACCTTCCGGCTGGGCGCGAGCCGGGCGCGGCTCCGGCCGCGCCTCGCGTTCGGCACCGGCGACGAGCGGCTCACCGGCGAGCTCGCGTTCGAGGCCGGACTCGGCGCCGCCGAGCTCACGGCCTTCGCCAGCCGGCGGGTGCGTGACCTCGGCGATCTGCCGGTGATCTCGCCGCTGCTCAACTCGCTGCTCGCGCAGGAGGCCGGAGATGACTACGGCGACTACGTGCTGCTCGACGCCGCCGGCCTGCGGCTTCGCCGGCCGCTGGGGAGCGGGGTGTCGGGGTGGTTGGAGGTCGCACTTGAGCGCAGCCGCTCGGTCGAGGTGGCGGCCACCCCCGCGCGGGGGAGCTACCGCGCCAACCCCCCGCTCGGGAGCGGGACCTATCGGATGGCGCGGCTGCGCCTCGAGCGGGAGACCGGGCGCGTGGCCTGGCATCGCGGGGTGGCGGGCGGCATCACGATCGAGGTTGGGGAGGGCCCCGCCGACTATCTCCGCGTGAGCGGCGCGGCGGCCTGGCTGCTGCCACTGGGGCGGACCAGGCTGCGCGTCGGGGCCGATGCGGGGATCGGCACGAGCGGGCTGCCGCCGCACCGCAGCTTCGTGCTCGGCGGACGGGGAACGCTCGTGGGCGAGCCGTTCCGCGCGTATGGCGGGCGGGAGTTCGTGCTCGGGCGGCTCGAGTGGCGCGCCGAGGTGCCCGTGCCGGCGATTCCGCTGGGCTCGTTCGCCTCGACCGGGCCCACGCTGGTCGTCGCGCCGTTCGTCGCCGCCGGCTGGGCCGGGCGGCCGCTCCCGGGGCTCCCCTGGGTCGCCACGGATGGCGTGCGGCCCGTGGCAGGCGTCGCGCTCGAGTGGTTCCAGCGTCTCATCAGGCTCGAGGCGGGGATCGGGCTCCGAGACGGCGAGGCCGGAGTGACCGTGGACGTGCACCCGGACTGGTGGGGGATCCTCTAGCCGGACGGCCGTCCGGCCGTCTGGCCGTCTGGCCGTCTGGCCGTCTGGCCGTCTGGCCGTCTGGCCGTCTGGCCGTCCGACCGTCCGACCGTCTGGCCGCCTGGCCGCTCCCACCCGCTCCCGCTTGCCGGTTAGCTTTCCCGGACCCTGCAAGCCACACCCCAGCACCGTTGAGCGGACATGCAGTTCACCGATGAATGGCTCGTGCCCACGGTCGAGACCCTTCTCCCGGAGCCGGCGATGAAGGCGCTCCGCCAGGAGGCGGGCGCTCCCGCCTCCCTCTGGGAGACACTGGTCCAGCGCAAGCTCGCGAGTGACGCGCAGATCATCGGCGCCGTCTCCTCCCGCTTCCGGTTCCCGGTGGCCGACCTCGCGGGGCTCGATCCGCAGGTGAAGGAATCGGTACCCGAGCAGCTGGTGCGGAAGTACAACGTGGTGCCGCTCCGGGTCACCGAGTCGTACCTCGAGCTCGGTACCGCGAATCCGTTCGATCTGGACGCCGAGAAGGCGCTCGCGTTCGCCACCGGCCGGGAGGTCAGGCTGTTGCTCGCGTCGCCGACCAAGATCCGCGAGAAGCTCGACGAGCTGTACCGGGACGAGGATGCGGTGAACCGGCTGCTCGAGGGGATGAGCGGGGACTTCGAGGTGAAGGAGGTCCGGGAGGAGGAAGAGGAGGCGGTCAGCGCGGAGGAGGCGAGCCAGCGGCCGATCATCCGGCTGGTGGACATGATGCTCGCCGACGGGGTCACCAGCCGCGCAAGCGACATCCACGTGGAGCCGGCCGAGGGCGGCGTCGTGGTCCGCTACCGCATCGACGGGGTGTTGCGGCAGGTGATGAAGATTCCCCGGTCGGCGGGATTGCCCCTCATCTCGCGCATCAAGATCATGTCGGGGCTGGATATCGCCGACCGGCTGCGACCGCAGGACGGCCGGGCCCGGGTGTCGGTGAACGGCGAGCCGATCGACCTCCGCGTGTCCACCCTTCCCGCATCGCTGGGCGAGAAGGTGGTGATCCGGATCCTGAGCCAGAAGGCGACCGTGCTGTCGCTCGACGGGCTGGGGCTGAACGACGACGAGGCGGAGCAGATCCGGCGGCTGCTCCGGTACAAGGAGGGAATCGTCCTCGTCACCGGGCCCACGGGCTCGGGCAAGACGACGACGCTCTACTCGGCGCTCCGGCTGATCCAGGGCGAGGGGGTCAACATCGTCACGGTGGAGGACCCGGTCGAGTACCGGCTGGGCCAGAACATTGTGCAGGTGCAGGTGCACGAGAAGGCGGGTCTCACCTTCGCGTCCGCGCTCCGATCCATCCTGCGGCAGGACCCCGACGTGGTGCTGGTCGGTGAGATCCGCGATCAGGAGACGGCGCAGATCGCGCTGCAGGCGTCCCTCACCGGCCATCTCGTGCTGTCGACGCTCCACACCAACGACGCGGCGAACTCGGTGACCCGCCTGCTCGACATGGGCCTCGAGGCGTACAAGATCGCGTCGGCGCTCCGCGGTGTCGTGGCCCAGCGGCTCATGCGGCGGCTCTGTCTCGCGTGCAGGGAGCCGGCCGGCGAGGGCGTGGGGGTGCCGGAACGGGTCGCGCGGCTGCTGCCCCCGGGAGCGACGCTGTACCGTGCCGTGGGTTGCCCGGCGTGCGCCATGACCGGGTATCGCGGCCGCTTCAGCATCGTCGAGGTGCTCACGATGACCCCCGAGCTCGAGCGCCAGATCGGTGCCGGCGCCAACGCCGACGTGATCGCGGAGATGGCCCGGGGCAACGGAATGGGGTCGCTGTGGGAGAGCGCCCTGCGGCACGTGGTCGCAGGGGAGACTACCGTGGACGAGCTGCTCCGCGTCACCGACGTTCCGACCGACACCGGACCCGCGCCGGCACAGCCGCCGCGGCGCTCCGGGAGCGTCGCGCGCCGGACCGCCAGCCGCGCGGCCCCGCCGCCGGCGCCGCCGGCCGCGCCCCCGCCGATGCCCGCCCCAGCGGCCGTCGATCTCGGAATGGAGATGGAGCTGCTGGACGAGCCGGCGCCGCCGGCCGCGGGCGGTGCCCCGCGTCCGAACGGGATCTGCGTGCTGCTGGTAGACGACGAGGACGACCTCCGTCGCGTGATGCGCGATCTGCTCGAGCGCGAGGGCTACACCGTGCAGGAGGCCCGCGACGGCGTGCAGGCGCTGGACCAGGTGGACCGGCACGCGCCCGACGTCATCGTGCTCGACCTCAACCTCCCGGGTCTCGACGGCTACGGCGTGCTGTCCCAGCTCCGCTCCCGCGCGGCGACCCGGGACATTCCGGTCGTCGTGCTCACTGCCAAGGGGGACGAGGACAACGAGGTCAGGGTCTTCGAGCTGGGCGCGGACGACTTCCTCAGCAAGCCCTTCCGCGCCCGCGCGCTCCCCGCGCGGCTCGAGGCGGTCCTCGGGCGGCGGGGGCGATGAGGGAGACCCTGGCCGACCCGGCGCCCGCGCTCGACCTGGTGAAGCCCGCGGTCCGCGGGCAGCCCGCGTACGCGCTCACGCCCCACGCGTCGCGCCGGAAGCTGAACCAGAACGAGAGCCCGTGGGACGTCCCCGTGGCGCTCAAGCGGGAGATCCTCGACCGCGCCGCCGGGCTGCCCTGGAACCGCTATCCCGAGTTCGTGCCCGCGGAGCTGCTCGAGCAGCTCGCCGGAGCCCACGGGTGGTCGGCCGACGGCGTGCTCGTCGGGAACGGGTCGAACGAGCTGATCCAGGCGACCCTGGCCACCACGCTGGACGGCGGTGACCGCGTCGTCGCGCCCTCGCCGACCTTCTCGCTGTACCGGCTGCTCACCAACGTGTTCGGGGGCCGCTACGTGCCGGTGGCGCTGGGCGCCGACTTCCGCTATGACGTCGAGGCGATCATTCAGGTCGCGACGCGCGAGCGGGCCCGGGTGGTGGTGCTCAACTCGCCCAACAATCCCACCGGCTCCGCGCTGCCGCCGGAGGGCGTCGAGCGGGTGCTCGAGGCGACGGACGCGCTGGTGCTGTGCGACGAGGCGTACCAGGACTTCGGCGGGCCGAGCGCCATCGGGATCCTGCCGTCCGCGCCGCGGGTGGTCGTGCTCCGCACGTTCTCCAAGGCGTTCGGCATGGCGGCGCTCCGGTTCGGCTACGCCCTCGCGCACCCGGCGCTCGCCCGCGAGATCGCGAAGGGGAAGCTGCCGTACAACGTGAACGCCATCACGCTTGCCGCGGCCGCCGTGCTCGCCGCCCGCCCGGACGTGCGGGCCGAGCGCATCCGCGCCCTTGTGGCCACCCGGGAGCGCACGCTGGCCCGGCTCCGGCGACTCGACGGCATCGTGGTCTATCCGAGCGCCGCCAACTTCGTCCTGGTCCGGTGCGTGGCGCGTCCCGCCCGCGAGGTGTTCCGCCGCCTGCTGGAGGAACACGGCATTCTGGTGCGCGACGTGTCCGGCGCGAGCGAGCTGCAGGAGTGCCTGCGGATCTCCATCGGGACGGAGGAGGACATGGACGCCGTGCTCGGCGCCCTGGAGGCCATACTGCGCGGATGAGCGGGCGCCTCCCGGTCTCCGTTCACCGTTCGTCATTCACCCCTCGGGAACAGCGATGGCCCGCGTCGGCGAAGTGACCCGGCAGACCAAGGAAACGCGATTGCGGGTCCGCGTCGACCTCGACGGGACCGGCGAGGCGCGCGTGCGCACCGGGATCGGGTTCTTCGACCACATGCTCGAGGCGCTGGCGCGTCACGCGCTGCTCGACCTCGAGGTGGAGGGGCGGGGCGACCTGCACGTGGATGGGCACCACACGGTCGAAGACACGGGGATCGCCCTGGGCCAGGCGATCGCCCGCGCCCTGGGCGACCGTCGGGGCATCCGGCGCTTTGCCGACGCGGTGGTGCCGCTCGACGACGCCCTGGTGCGCGTGGTGCTCGACGTGTCCGGCCGGCCGTACCTGTCGTACAACGTCGAGATCCCGAAATGGCAGATGCTCGGCGACTACGACGTGTTCCTCACGCCCGAGTTCTTCCGCGCCCTCGTGACCAACGCGGGGCTCACCGCCCACGTGGATCTCCTCCGGGGCGACAATCCCCACCACATCGTCGAGGCCGCGTTCAAGGCGTTCGCGCGCGCGCTCGACGCCGCCATCGCCCTCGACCCGCGGGTGCAGGGCGTTCCGTCCACCAAGGGCCTGCTGTGATCGCGGTGGTGGACTACGGGGTCAACAATCTGAGGAGCGTCGTGCGCGCGCTGGCCGCCGGCGGCCACCCGGCCGAGCTCACGGCCGACCCGGAGGTCGTCCGCCGCGCCGGCCGCGTGCTCGTGCCGGGCGTCGGCAACTTCGGCCAGGGCTCGGCGAACCTCTCGCGCTCGGGGCTGGGCGACGCGGTGCGCGAGGCCGCTGCCGCCGGCCGGCCGGTCATGGGGATCTGTCTCGGCCTCCAGCTCCTGTTCGATCGCAGCGACGAGGCGCCGGCCGCGCGGGGCCTCGGCGTCCTGCCCGGCGACGTGCGCCGGTTCCAGGTCGATCTGCCGGTTCCGCACGTCGGGTGGGCCGAGGTGCGGCCGACCCCGGCAGGCCGGGCGCATCCCGTGCTCGCGGCGCTTCCGGCCGCCGAGTTCTTCTACCACGTGCACAGCTATCACCCCGCCCAGCTCCCCGAAGCGGCGGTGCTCGCCACCGCGGAGTACGGGTGCGTGTTCCCCACCATCGTGGGGCGGGGAACGGTGATCGGCGCGCAGTTCCATCCCGAGAAGTCGCAGCGGGCCGGCATCGAGCTGCTGAACGCATTCGCGCGGTGGTCCCCATGACCGCCGTGAGCGTCTCGCTGGTGGACGTGTACGTGCTGCGCGGCGCGGGCCTGACGCTGGAGCTGCTGGCGCTGCGGCGCGGACCCGGCGGACGCTGTCCCGGTTCCTGGGAGGCGGTGCATGGCCACATCGAGGCGGGGGAATCCCCGCCCGACGCGGCGCGGCGGGAGCTGCTGGAGGAAACCGGCCTCGCGCCGCTCCGGCTGTACAACCTGAGCCGCGTGGAGCTGTTCTACCAGCACCGGCGGGATGAGGTGGCGCTGGTGCCGTTGTTCGCCGCGTTCGTCGACCCCGTCGGCCTGGTCCGCCTCGGCCCGGAGCACGACCGGTTCGAGTGGCTGCCGCCCCCCGCGGCGCGGGAGCGCTTCGCCTGGCCGCGCGAGCGGCGCGCCGTGGACGATCTGCTCGCGCTCGTGGGAACTGGCGACGGGGGAGCGGTCGACGACGTGCTGCGGGTATGCTAGCTCGCCGCATCATCCCCTGCCTCGACGTCGCCGGCGGACGCGTGGTGAAGGGCGTGCACTTCGAGTCGCTCCGCGACGCCGGCGACCCGGTGGAGCAGGCCGCGCGGTACGACGCCGAGGGCGCGGACGAGCTGGTCTTCCTGGACATTTCCGCCACCACCGACGACCGGCAGACCACGCTCGAGATGGTGAGCCGCGTGGCCGATACGGTTTTCATCCCCTTCACGGTCGGGGGCGGGATCCGCACCGTCGACGATGCGGGCCGCGTCCTCCGGGCGGGCGCCGACAAGATCGCGGTGAACACCGCCGCCGTGCGGGATCCCTCGCTGGTCGAGCGGCTGGCGGCGAGCTTCGGCGCGCAGTGCGTGGTGGCCGCGGTGGACGTGAAGCGCACCGGGGGACGACTCGCGGTGATGGTGTCGGCGGGGCGGGAGCAGACGTCGCTGGAAGCGATCGACTGGGTCGCGCGGCTCGAGCGCCTCGGCGCGGGCGAGATCCTGCTCACCTCCATGGACCGGGACGGCACCCAGCTGGGCTACGACCTGGAGCTGCTGCGCGCCGCGTCGGCGGCGGTGCGGATCCCGGTGATCGCGTCGGGTGGAGCAGGCAAGCTCGAGCACTTGGCGGAGGCGCTCGAGGCCGGGGCCCACGGGGTGCTCGCCGCGTCGATCTTCCACTTCGAGGGGTCGACGATCCCGCAGGCTCGCGAGTTCCTCCGGTCGAGGGGCGTCCCCGTCAGGCCTTGAGCGCCCGGCTCACGGGCCCCCTTCCGCCGCTGGCGAGCCTGCCGCAACGTCCGCCTGCCCGATCGCCCGCACCCGCGCCTCCAGCGCCAGCCGCTCGAGTTTCTCGAGGGGGAGCGCGAGGAAGAGATCGATGCGGCGGCTGATGAGCGTCAGGGTCTCCACGAACGCCGTCCGGCGTACGGGCTCCGCGCCGACCACGGCGGCCGGATCGGGCATGCCCCAGTGGGCCACGACCGGCTGACCGGGGAACACCGGGCACACCTCGCGGGCACGGTCGCAGACGGTGATGACGAAATCCCACGGCTCGCGGTCGACGCCGTCGAGCCCGCGGGGGGCATGGCCGTGCCATTCGATCCCGGCCTGGGCCAGCGCCCAGATCGCCAGCGGGTTCACCTGGGCGGCCGGTTGCGAGCCGGCGCTGGCCGCCTCGAACCGGCCCGCGCCCTTCCGGTTCAACACCGCCTCGGCGATCTGGCTGCGCGCGCTGTTGCCGCTGCAGAGGAACAGCACCCGGTACGGGCGCCGGCGCGCGGGGGCATCAGAATTCGTTGGCATAGCTCACGAACTTGTAGCTCCCCCGGTATCCGACGATCGAGCCGAACAGCCGGCGCGCCTGCTCACTCCCGTCCGCGCGGAACCGGACGACGCAGTGGTGCCATTCGCGCAGCGGCTTTCGCACGTTACTCGAAAGGGCGCAATCGAGGCGGCCGAACTCCAGTCGCCGCCCGCCAAGCGCGCGGAGCACCCGCAGGTACCCCTTCTCGCTGTTGCCCTGGATGAGCAGCCAGAACGTCTCCGGGTCGAGCTCGTAGGGCGGGTCGTGATAGATGTGACTCGGGTAGTACAGCCATGCATACTCCTCCGCCGAGAGCGCCATCCGGGCGAGATCGAGGCTGTCGCTCCGCTCGATCGCCCGGAGGAATCGCCCCGCCAGCGCCTGGGGCGAGCCGGCGCCACTGGTCAGGCCGTCCACGGCCGGCAGGTCGCGCCGGAACCGCGCCAGGTGCTCCTCGATACCGAGTACCCGCACTGGGGCCGCGGTCGCCGCAGCGGCGGGGACGCCCGAGTCGCCACTGCACGCGGCGCCGCCAAGCAGGAGCAAGGCGGCCGGAACGCAATGGCGAATCATAGAGGCGGATCAGTTGTCGGCGTAGCTGGTCCAGCCTTGCCACCACTTGTCGCTCCCGCTGGGATCGGCTGCTCCGCGGTAGACGGTGCCCGTCACCGCGCTGCCCGCGCGCGCCGCCAACTCGCCTGAGAACGTGGTGAGGCCGCCCGACGCCGCCGCGGACCCGCCGGCCGGCGTCCAGTCCAGCGCCGCCGCGTCGGCGGGATCGGTCGGCAACGCGGTGAGCTGGCTCGCCGCGGTCACGGCGGGCTGGTGATCGATCGCATTGCTCCCCGCGTCCACGGTCACGTTGTTGGACGCATCGAACAGCGCCGGGGTCTCGACCACGAGCAGGTTGTCCAGGTCCAGCAGGCCCGCGCTCTGCCGGGCCCCGGTGGTGGCGGCGTCCCGGACGCTCAGGCCGGCGGTGGGCCAGCGGCCGACGAGGCCGTTTACGTACAACCCGCCGGTCCCACGGCGCAGCACCATGCCGCGGCCGCCGCCCGATGGGATCGTCACCCCCGAGGGCGTGCCGATCAGGGTGAAGTTTGCCACGACCGGAATCGTGAACGGCTGGGAGTCCTGTCCGTTCGTGCAGCTGGCCCCGGCGCAGCCGTCGTTCTCGATGCCCTGCGGATCCTGCGAGACGTTGCCGGCTCCGGGACGCGGCTGCAGGATCTTCGACTGGAGCGCGATCAGGTACTGCAGCCGGCCGCTGTAGCCCTCGGACATGTCGAAGTGGTCGTCGCCGGACTCGTAGGAGACCAGGTACTTGGCGTCGACCGCGCCGCCGAACCACTCGAACGCGTCGTCGAGGCCCGCCAGCGACTCCAGGTAGTTGAGCGTCGTGCCGCTGCCGACCCCGGCGAACGTGAAGGAGTTGAGCTCGGTGTCGGGCGCGGGACCGAAGCCGGCGAACTCCACCCGCACGTAACGGAGCTCACCGCTGTTGTCGGTGTTGTCGGTGCCGCCCGCGTAGTTGATCAGCGGGTTGTCTGCCCCGGTGCCGGTTCCCTCGAGGTTGGTCGGGTCGGCGCGGTTGATCTGGCCGTTGCCGATGATGATCAGCCCGCCCCAGTCACCGGGCTGGCGGGTGCCCACCGTCTGGGAGGAGGTGAACACAATCGGGTTGGCGGGGGTGCCCACCGCCTGGATCCTCGCGCCGCGAAGCACGAACAGCGACGATCCGACCGTGTTCACGTCACCCTCGATCCGGGTGCCGGGCTGGATGGTGAGCGTGGCGCCGGGCTGAACCTTCCGGAAGCCCTGCAGGCGATAGACGTTGTCCGCGACCCACGTCGTGTTGGTCGTGATGTCGGCCGTCACGTTCACGACCTGACGCCCCGGGGCCAGCGTCGTGGCCTGGGCTTCGCTCGAGAACGCGCTGGTCGTACTGCCCGACACGGTCGCGACCCGGTAGCGGTAGGTCGCGTTCGGCTCGAGCCCCGTGTCCGTGAACGGGGAGGCGGCCGACGTGCCGACCTGTGAGAAGGTGCCGCCGGACGGGCCCGGGGCCCGCTCCACGACGTAGCTGGTCGCCCCCACGACCGGCGTGAAGGTGATCTCGACCGATGTGGACGTGAGCGCTTGCGCGGTGACGTTCGCCGGCGGGTTCACGCCGGGACCGATTCCGCCATCGTCGTTGCCGCATCCCGCGAGCAGGCCCGCCAGCGCCAGCGCGCCGGTGCCGAGAACAGCACGGAGGTTCTTGGTCATCGCCCTACCCGTTCGTATGGATGGAGGAGGCAGCGGCCGCGGCGGCCGATGCCGAGCGCTGCAATCCAAGCATCGCCGCGTCACCCGGCGGCCACGCCGCCGTCACAACCGGGTCACGCTGGCTGCCCTCACGGCTGCCAGGTGAATCCGAGGCCGAAGGTGCGGCCGGCCTTGTAGTACTCGCGGAGCACCGGTCCCTGCACGAGGCGATAGGGCGAATCGACGAGGTTCTTCGCATCGAGGCGGCCGCTGATGCCCGGGAAGACCGGGAACCGCAACGAGAAGTCGAGCACGTGGCGCGGCCGCTCCTCGACGTCGGGCAGAGGAATCTCGCCCGCCTCGGTGATCCGCGGCCCGGTGACGTTGTAGAGTGCGGTGGCGCTCCACCTGCCGGTCCCTGAGGTGTAGGTGAGCCCCGCGTTCACCACGTAGGGTGCCTGGCCGACCATCTTCCGCTGGGGGTTGGTGATCGATGCCGAGCTGTTCGCGATGTCGATCTCGCTGCGCATCAGCGTCGTGTTGGCGAACAGGGTGAACGGCAGGAGCCCCCGGGCCAGGGTGCCGAGGTTCTTCCGCAACTCGAGCTCGATTCCGTAGTTGTTCGCGGCCTGCGCATTCACGTAGCTGATGATTCGCGTCCCCGAGGTGGCCAGGTAGACCCGTTCGATGGGGTCGTCGAAGCGCTTCGCGAACAGGCTCACGCTGACGATCTCCGCCCCGCTCGGGTACCACTCCCAGCGCAGGTCGAGGTTGTCCACCAGCGCCCGCCGCAGCGCGGGATTGCCGATGACGTTGTCGTAGCCGATCACCTCCCGGAACAGCAGCGGTGCCAGCTCGCGATACTCGGGCCGACTCAGCGTCCGGGAGGCCCCGAGCCGCAGGTTCTGGGACTCGGAAAGGCGGTAGGTCAGCTGGACCGAAGGGAGGACGTCGTCGTACACCGGAGCGGTCCGGGTGGGCGCGCCGGTGGTCGAGACGGCGTGGACCGTGACCTCGGAGTGCTCGTAGCGGACACCGGCGGTGACGTCGAGGCGCCCACCGACGGGGAAGGACAGCATCGCGAAGCCCGCCGAGAGCCGGTCCTCCGCCCGGTACGAGCCGCCCTGGCCCAGCGGCACCACGCGGAAGGCCGTCGTGCTGCCGCTCGAGAACCGCCCGTCGAAGAGCTGCTCCGGCGCGAGCTGGAGCGCGGTCTCCGGGAGCGAGGAGGCCAGACTGATGCTGTAGTAGGAGTTGTCGGCCTCGCGCTCCACCGTCCGGTACGCGCCGCCGATCTTGACCGCCCAGGGGTTGCTGAGCGAGCCCAGCAGCAATTGGTAGCTCAGCTGTCCGTCCAGCGCGTCCTCGGAGAGGTCGGCGAAGGTGCGCACCGCCGCCTCGTTGCTGATGCCCAGCCACGACGTCGTGACGGGCAGCCCGGTGGACGGGTCGAGCTGCGCGGTGTAGACGATCTCCGAGCGGTCCGGCTCCTTGCGGGCGACGTCCGAGTAGCCCGCCGCCCACTCGACCCGGTGCCGTCGCGCGAGCTGGTGGGCGGCCGACAGCCGGGTCGAGAGCACGTTGCGCTCCACGTACCGCAGCCGCTGGATCTGCAGCGGGATGCCGAGGTTCTCGCTGCGCTGCGTCAGCTCCAGCCGCCCGTCGTTGTCCATGGTGCGGTTGTACGTGTTGTTCCAGGACAGCTTGGTGTGCGCACCGAAGGTGGTCGAAAGGTTGGCGATGCCGCCCCATAGCACGGTCGCCCGTCCGGTCTCGCCCTCGTACCGGTCGATCTCGGTCGGTGCCCCGCCCGCCCCCGCGAGTGCCAGGGCCCGCACCTGGTTGTCCTTGACCTCCTGCGCGTACGAATAGGACCCGGACAGGAGATAGCCGAGCTCCTTGCCGAACAGCCGGTCGGTGCCCCCGACCGAGAGCCCGAAAGAGCCGCTGGGCGAGCCCTTCCGCTCCCGGGCGGACCAGACGTCGCGGAACGAGTTGACGACCTCGTTGGTCGCCTCGGGCGTGTTGACACCCGCGAGGGTCGGGTTGGCGGCGATGGGGGCGGGAAGCTCGCGGCGGCTCGATCCGAAGGCGAGCCAGTCGATCCCGGTCGCCGGAGCGAAACTGCTCTCGATTGCGGTCGAGCGGGTGTTGAATCCGCTGCCGACGCTCATGGTCAACGTGCGGCGCGCGGGGAATTCGCGGGTCTTGATGTTGACCTCGGCGCCGCTGTAGTCGCCCGGCCGGTCCACGGTGTAGGTCTTGGAGGTGGTGATTCCCTCGATCAGGGCGGCGGGGAACAGATCGAGCGGCACGACCTTCTTCTCCGGTTCCGGACTCGGAATTCGGGCGCCGTTGAGCGATGCCTGGGTGTAGCGATCGCCCAGGCCGCGGACGGCCACGTACCGCCCGTCCTGGACGGTGACGCCGCTCACCCGCTGGATTGCGGCCGCCGCATCGCCGTCGGGACTCCTGGCGATCTGCTCCCGCGAGACCGAGTTGACGATGGCCACCGCGTTCCGCTGCTCGTCCAGGGCGCGGGCTACGCTCCCCCGCTCGGATTCCGCCGTCACCTCGATCTCGGCGAGCTGCACCACCTCCGCGGTGAGCGAGACGTCCTGCTGCACCGTGCCCCCCGCCGGCACGTCGATGCCGCTCACGACCTTCGGTTGGAACCCGATCATCCGGACCCGGACCGACGCGGGCCCCGCGGGGATACCGGCGAGGGTGAACCGCCCGTCGAGCGCCGAGGTGGCGGTGATCGGGGTTGCGGTGCCGACGACCTCGACCTGCGCGCCGGCGACCGGCGCGCCCTGTGCCGCCTCCACCACGCGTCCCACGATGCGCCCCGCCTGTGCTTCCTGCGCCGCGCCCGGGCGCGCCAGGATGGCGGCGAGCCCGGCGACCGCCAGCAAACGAACCCACCGAACGAGGGTCATGGACACCTGCAAAGTGGATGTGGATACACGTTTGACGGCGGGGAACCTGCAGGCGGCGTGTTTCGGATCGTGCACGAGCGTGCAACGACTGCGTCACAGCCCGTGCGCCGGCCCTCGCCCGGTGACGGGCGCGTGAGGGTCGCGTCACGAGCCGGTGACCGCGGGTGCTAGCGCAGGTCGAGGACGCGCCCGATCAGCGCGCGCAGCTCGCGGACCTGCAGCGGTTTGGCGAGGTGGAGGGGGGCAGGCGTGTCCGGACCCTCGGCCGGGGGCGGCGCACCGGCCACGATGAGCCGGTCACGCCAGTGCGGCCGAGCGGCCAGGAGCGCCGTGACGAACGGGCTGTCGCCCCCGCAGGAGAGCCGCCCATCGGCGATCACCAGGTCGTAGCTCCGTTCCGCCGCCAGCCGGAGTCCCTGCTCGCCGCTTCGCGCCGCCGTGACCGAGTGGCCGTCGGGCGCGAGCAGGGCGTGGACCAGCCGGTGTACCGCCGGATCGTCGTCTACCACGAGCACCCGCCGGGACGGGGCGGCCGGGCGCTCTGCTTCGTGGAGCGGCAGCGTCACGATGAACTCGGCGCCGCCCTGTGGCGCGGGCTCGTAGGCGATCCGCCCGCCGTGAGCCTGGACCATCCCGTAGCTGAGGGAGAGCCCCAGGCCGGTTCCCTGGCCCGGCGCCTTCGTGGTGAAGAAGGGGGTGAAGAGCTGCGTTACGAGCGACTCGGGCACGCCCGGCCCCGTGTCGCTCACCCGCAGGATCGCGTCGCCGGGCCGGGCCCCCGTGGCGAGCGTGAGCCGGCGACGCCGCCCGGGCTCGAGCGTGTCGAGCGCCTGCAGCGCGTTCATCACCAGGTTGAGCAGCACCTGCTGGAGCTCCTGGCGATCGCCCAGCACCACCACGCGCTCGGGGGACAGCTCCCGCACCAGCTCGACGTCCTTCTGGCGCAGATCGTACGTGATGAGCGAGGCGGTGCGCGTCACGATCTCGTTCAGGTCCACGGGGCTCCGGTCGGGCGGCCCCTTACGCGCGAACGTCAGCAGGTTGCGCACGATGCGCCCGGCCCGTTCCGCCTGGGTGTGAATGACGCGCAGGTGCTCCCGCGCCGGGGCCGCATCGGGCAGCATGCCGGGCTGCACCAGGAGCTCGGCCAGCCCGGCGATGGACGTGAGGGGGTTGTTCAGCTCGTGCGCCACTCCCGACACCAGCTGCCCGATGGCCGCCATCTTCTCGCTCTGGACGAGCTGCGCCTGCATCGCGCGCTGCTCCGTGACGTCCTCCACCAGCACCACCGCCGCGCCGGCCGGCGGCCCGACGATGGGGGCGGCGGTGAGCCGCAGAACGCGGCGCGCGGGGTCCAGGCGCACCTCCACCGGCGGCGGCCGCTCGGTGACCTGCGCCGCCGCCGGCAGGTCCCGTGCCGCCGGCGATCGGTCCGCCACCAGCTCCGCGAAGTCCGCACCCACCAGATCACCCTCCGGCACGCCGGCGAGGCGGGCGAGCGACCGGTTGGCCCGCAGGATGCGACCGTCGGGGCCGACGACCGCCAGCCCCTCTGACAGCGCGTTGAACGCGGTCTCCCATTCCTCGGTGCTGCGCCGCACCATCTCGAACAGCCGGCTGTTCGCGACGACGACCGACGTCTGCGTCGCCACCGTGGAGAGCAGCCACAGGTCCTCGGTCGTGAACTGGCCGTCCTTCCGGTCGGCCACGGCCAGCGCGCCGAGCGTCACGCCTTGCGCCCGGAGCGGAGCCACCGCGGCCGACCGCACCGTGGTGCCGCCGAGCAGCGTAACCGCCGACGTGGCGGATCCCTGGGTCACCTCGATCCGCTCCCGCACGATGGCGGAGCGCACCAGGGCGGCCTCCGCGCCCTCGAAGCAGCGGCCCCGGAGCGAGTGGAGGGTGCCGCTCGCCGCCGCGATCCGCAGCCGCCGGCCTTCCGCATCCTCCGCGAGCGCCAGGAGCGCACCATCCGCCTGGAGGAAGCGCCCCGCGTACCGGGCCACCTGCTCCGCGATGCGGTCGAGGTGGATCGATTCGGAGAGGACGTAGCTCAGCTCCTGCAGCGAGAACAGCTCGCTGATCCGGCGGTCGAGCTGCTTGGCGGCGTCGTCCTGTCTGCGCTCGGCGTCGCGCAGGCGGGCGCGGATCCGCTGCACCGCGCGCTCGAGCACCGCCACGCCGGCCAGCACGACGAGGAGCCCCGGCGCGCGGCCGCCGTAGCCCAGGGCGGTGAGCGTCCCCCCCGCGGCCGCCGTCACGAAGGCGAGCGCGAGGAGCGCCTCGGGCGCGAGCGAGCGGAGGGCCCTCACGGCGCCGCCGGTGTCCCGCCGGCGTGAACGAGCTGGAGGATCGCCTGCCCCAGATCAGCGACCCCCTCCCCGGTCTCGCTGCTCGTGACCTGCACCTGGTCCTCGGGGAGTCGGAGCGCCGCCGCCAGCTCCGCCGCCCGCGCGCGACGCGCCCCCCGGCCGAGCTTGTCGGCCTTGGTGAGGACCGCGAGCACCGGTCGGCCGCTGTCCACCAGCAGCTGCTGGAACGCCGCGTCGTCCTTCGAGGGCGGGTGCCGGATGTCGAGCAGCCAGACCACGCCAGCCAGCCGGGGGCGCTGCCGGAGGTACTTCGACACCAGGGCGCGGTACTGCGCCCGCGCCGACCGGCTCGCGCGGGCGAACCCGTAGCCGGGCAGGTCGATCAGGTAGAAGGCGGGGAACCGGAACGCATTCAGGAGCGTCGTCTTGCCCGGTGTGCGACTCACGCGGGCGAGCCCCGGCCGGCCGGTCAGGGCGTTGAGAAGACTCGACTTCCCCACATTACTCCTGCCGATGAACGCCACCTCCGGCAGCGGGGGCTGCAGGGACACGAGGGGGTCGGGGAACGATCCGACGAACTCCACCGGCAACCCGGCCAAGGGGCTGGGGGTGGGGGCGGGGGCGGGGGCGGGGGCGGTCACCGCTGAAAGTAGGCGGCAGAGACGGCAGCGGCGGTAGGGGCGGCGGGGTCGGGTGGGGAAAGCGAGAAGGCGGCAGTGGCCGATGCGCCCCGCCGCCTTCCATGCCATTCGGGAACCGGTGGGTACGGCCCTAGGCTTCCTTCTTCGTCCTGGCCCTCTCGGTCACGATGAGCGGTGAGACCCCGTCCGCGATGCACTCCTTCGTGATGACCACTTCTCTCACGTCGTCGCGGCTCGGCAGCTCGAACATGATGTCGGTCATCATGGTCTCCAGGATGCTGCGCAGCCCCCGGGCGCCGGTCCCCCGCTTGAGCGCCTTGGCCGCCACGGCCCGCAGCGCGTCGTCATGGAAGGTGAGGCCAACGTCTTCCAGCTCGAAGAGCTTGGTGTACTGCTTGGTGAGGGCGTTCTTCGGCTCGACCAGGATGCGGACCAGCGCATCCTCCTCCAGCGCCTCGAGCGCCACGGTGACCGGGAGCCGCCCGACCAGCTCGGGGATCAGGCCGAACCGCAGCAGGTCGTCGGGCTCGACGTCCACGAACGGGTTGCGCTTGTCGACCTCCTTGGTCGCAGCGTTCGTCGCGGCGAAGCCGATCTGCTGCCGGCCGGTCCGTGCGTGGATGATCTTCTCCAGGCCGTCGAACGCACCCCCGCAGATGAACAGGATGTCCTTGGTGTTGATCTGGATGTATTCCTGCTGGGGATGCTTCCGGCCGCCCTGTGGGGGCACCGAGGCGATCGTGCCCTCCAGGATCTTGAGCAGCGCCTGCTGGACGCCCTCGCCCGAGACGTCGCGCGTGATGCTGGGGTTCTCCGACTTGCGGGCGATCTTGTCGATCTCATCGATGTAGACGATCCCGCGCTCACACTCCGCCACGTTGAAGTCGCCGGCCTGGAGCAGCCGGACGAGGATATTCTCCACGTCCTCGCCCACGTAGCCCGCCTCGGTCAGCGTCGTCGCGTCGGCGATGGTGAAGGGAACGTCGAGGATGCGGGCGAGGGTCTGCGCGAGGAGGGTCTTGCCGACGCCGGTCGGCCCGATCAGGAGGATGTTCGACTTGTCGAGCTCGACATCTGTTTCCCGCCCGCTACTCGCGTTGATCCGCTTGTAGTGGTTGTAGACGGCGACCGCAAGCGTCCGCTTGGCCCGTTCCTGTCCGATCACGTACTGGTCCAGCACCTCCTTGATCTCCGTCGGGGTGGGGACCTGGGTGATGCTGTCGGCCACCTCCCGCTCTTCGTCCTCCGCGAGGATCTCGTTGCAGAGGGTGATGCACTCGTTGCAGATATAGACCGACGGGCCGGAGATGAACTTCCGGACCGAGTCCTTGGACTTCCCGCAGAACGAGCAGCGGAGGTGCTTGTCGTTGGACATGGGGACGGGCGGCTGAGGTGAACGGCTCCGGGTAAGCTGCGCCCCCCTCAGGAGGGCGTCAAGACCTTCTCACCGGCTCCGCTCGGCACCGCGATCTCCTTGCGCGGGTTGAACACCGTGTCGATCAGACCGTACGCCTTCGCTTCCTCCGCGCTCATGAACCGGTCGCGGTCCATGTCGCGCTCGATCGTCTCCACCGACTGCCCCGTGTGCTTGGCGTAGAGCGCGTTCAGCTTGGACCGGAGGTAGAGGATCTCGCGGGCCTGGATCTCGATGTCGGCCGCGGTGCCCTGGGCGCCGCCGGACGGCTGGTGGATCATGATCCGGGCGTGCGGCAGGGCGCTCCGCTTGCCCGGCGACCCGGCCGCGAGCAGGAACGAGCCCATCGACGCGGCCATCCCCATGCAGATGGTGTTGAGCGGGGCCCGCAGGTGTTGCATCGTGTCGTAGATGGCCATCCCGGCCGACACCACCCCGCCCGGCGAGTTGATGTAGAGGTAGATGTCCTTCTCGGGATTGTCGGCCTCGAGGAACAGGAGCTGCGCGATGATGATGTTCGCGACGTCGTCGTTGATCGGCGCGCCCAGGAACACGATGCGGTCCATGAGGAGCCGGGAGAAGATGTCGTAGGTCCGCTCCCCGCGGCTCGAACGCTCGATAATGTACGGTGGATACAATGTGGCCATCGTCAGGTGCTCGCTTCGTCAACAGTGGACTGCTGGAGCAGGAACGCGAACGCCTTTTCCTCGGTGACGCTCCGCTCCAGCTCCCCCAGCCGGTTCGCCTTCTGCAGGGTGGTGTACAGCTCGCCTGGGGGCAGGTTCCGTGCCGCCGCCATCGCGGCCACCCGGTCGTCGATCTCTGCCTCGGTCGCCCGCAGCCCATGGGCCTCCACGACCGCATCCAGCGCAAGGT
This sequence comes from Gemmatimonadales bacterium, assembly GCA_035763885.1. GTDB lineage: Bacteria > Gemmatimonadota > Gemmatimonadetes > Gemmatimonadales > GWC2-71-9 > DASQPE01. Next base: position 1,547 of record DASUAH010000258.1, on the reverse strand, counting down.
CCCGCTGGACCTGGGACACCGCCATCGGGCGGAACTGCGCCTCGAACCCGGGCAGCTGGTCCTCGGGAACGCGGTACATGTGCGCCAGTCCGTGCAGCACGCGGTGCACCAGGGTGTCGGGCGCCGGAATCCTGTTGGCCTCGATGACCTGGCCCAGCAGCGCCTGCCGGACCCGCGCGTCGGCCTCCCGGGCCGCCTCCAGCTCGAGGTCCGCGCGGATGGCCGCCCGGAGCCCGGCGAGGCTGTCGAACTCGCCGATCTCCCCGGCGAACGCATCGTCCAGCGGCGGCAGCTCCTGCCGCTTGACCTCGTGCAGCTTCACCCGCACCCGGCGGGTCTCGCCCCGGCGAGCGGCGTCCGGGTGATCATCCGGAAAGCGGACGTCGGTGTCGAGCGTCTGCCCGGGGAGCATCGTCATGATCCGCTCCTCGAGCTCGGGAATCGCCTGCTGTTCCCCCAGGACCACGGTGTACGGCTGCGCCGCGGCGGCGGTGCCGTCCGCCTCGAGCGGCGCGACCTCCAGCCGCACCATCTGCCCCGGCGAGGGTTTCGCCCCCTCCACCGGGAGCCACGCCGCCTTCTGCTCGCGGAGGCGCTGCACCTGCTCGTCTACCGCCTCGTCGGTGACGGGCGAGACGGTGCGCTGCACCCGGAAGCCCCCCACCCGCTCGAGCTTGAGGTCGGGACGGACCTCGACCAGGAGCTCGAACTCGATCGGGCTGCCGTCCTCGAACTTGAGATTCCGGATGGAGGGGTCGGCGATGGGCTTGAGCGCTTCGGCCGAGCGGGCGGTCTCCCAGCTCTCCCGAATAACCTCCTCCAGCACGGTCTGGCGGATCTGGTCGCCGAAGCGCTTGCGGAGCACGCCGACCGGCGCCTTCCCCGGCCGGAAGCCGGGGAGCCGCGCGCGCTGGCTGAAGTACTGGAGCGCCCGGTGCTCGGCCTGGCGGACGCGGTCCACGGGAACCGTGACGCGGAGGGATTTTGACGCGGCGTCCTCGCCGGTCTTCTCGACTACGATGTCCGTCATAGGCGCAATCTACCCCTGCGAGAACGGCAGGGTCAAATAAGAATGGAAGGCGGCCGAAGGGGGTGGACGACCGGGCGCGGACCGGCCGATCGCGTCTATGCCTCGGCCTCGGCTCCCGACGCCGTGGTTCGGCTGATGAGCGCCCAGATTCTGCTGCTTTCGGCGCTGCGACTGGAGAAGGGAAGGCTCGCCCGCATCGTGGATCGGGCGCTGCAGGCGCAGGTCTATCAGAGCGTGGGTGTGGACGAGCAGGCGGAGCTCCTGGTGCGCGCGGAGCTCTACTACGGGGACTGGCGGTCCGCCGGGCCGAACATGCTCCGCATCAAGGGGGTCACGCCGCGCGAAGTGGCCGACGTGGTGAATCGCTACATGGAGAGCGCCAGCTACGCCTGCATTGGCGATCCGAAGCTGCTGGACATGGTGGAGGCGAAGCAATAGGCTGTTCCTGCCACCCCTCTCACGTGCGAAAGTGCGAACGCCGGGAGTCGAACCCGGACCCCTTGCGGGACAGGATCCT
>DASUAH010000257.1:0-9817 GCA_035763885.1 Gemmatimonadales bacterium | reverse complement strand
CTCAACCGGGTGTACCTGCTGCGCAACTTCCTCGCCGACATGCCGCCGGTGGAGGCGCTGGAGTTTCTGCTCGAGCGGATGAAGCGGACGAAGAACAACAAGGAGTTCTTCGCCACGATGGCGCAGTAGGCAGTGAGCAGTAAGCAGTGAGCAGTGAGCAGGGGGCTCGAGGCAGCACCGGGATCCCCCTGCTTACTGCTCACTGCTTACTGCTTACTGCTCACTGCTTACTTTCCCCGCATGATCCCCGCAACCGGCAGGATCCTGGCGGTCGACTGGGGCGAACTGCGGATCGGCCTCGCGCTCAGCGACGAGACCCAGACGATCGCCTCGCCGCTCCAGACGCTCACCCGCCGCCGCGGGAAGCGCTTCCCGATGCCGCGCCTGCTGGAGCTCCTCGCGGTCCACCGGCCGGTCGGCGTGGTCGTCGGGCTGCCGCTCACTCCCGAGGGCGAGGAGGGCCCGGCGGCGGCCGAGGCGCGCGAGCTGGCCGGGTTGATCGCGCGGCGGAGCCGGCTCCCGCTGGAGCTCCGGGACGAGCGGCTCACGACCCGCCGCGCGCTGGGCGCCATCCGCGAGCAGGGGGGGAGCACCCGGGGTCGCCGGGAGGATGTGGACGCGCTGGCCGCCGCCGTGCTGCTCCAGGGGTTCCTGGAGGCAAGGCGGTCGGGGATGCCGAGTGGGCGGTAGGCGCGGCCGGTCGGCCGCAGTTCTGGCCTGCCTCAGCGCGTGCACCGCTGCACCGTCCGGCTCGGTGGCGCGCGTCACCATTCCGCCGCGCGCCACGGTCCGGGTCGCGGCCGAGAGTCTGGCCGCGCACGGGATCGTCCGGAGCCGGCTCTGGTTCCGGGTGCTCGCCCGGATCAGGGGGGTGGACCGCTCGATCCAGGCGGGGGTGTACGAGTTCCCCCGCAACGCGCCGATCGGCGATGTCATGGCCGCGCTGGCGAGCGGGCGCACCGCCACCGCGCGCCTTACCCTTCCCGAAGGGCTGGCCATCCCCGACATCGCCGCGCTGGTGGCCCAGCGGCTGGGCGTGTCCGCCGATTCGGTCATCGCGGCGGCCCGCGACCCCGCCCTCGCGGATTCCCTCCAGCTCCCGGGACGGTCGCTGGAGGGATTCCTCTTTCCCGAGACCTACGCCGTGCCCATCGCCACCCCGGCGCGCGAGATCGTGCGCACGCTCGCCGAGAGCTTCAAGGCGGCGTGGCGCCCGGAGTGGAGCGCCCGCCTGGACACGCTCCGGTGGAGCCAGCTCGAGGCGGTGACGCTCGCCTCGATCGTGGAAGGCGAGGCGCGCGCCGATGACGAGCGCGCGATCATCGCGGGGGTGTATCACAACCGGCTCCGCATCGGGATGGCGTTGCAGGCCGACCCCACGGTGCAGTACGCCCTGCTCCTCGCCACCGGCCAGCGCAAGCCTCGGCTCTACAGCAAGGACTACCGGTTCCCCCACCCGTACAACACCTACCTCCGCCCCGGTCTTCCGCCGGGCCCGGTGAACTCGCCGGGGCGGCGCAGCCTCGAGGCGACGCTCTATCCGGCGAAGGTGCCGTTCCTGTACTTCGTGGCGATGCCGGACGGCCGCCACCGGTTCGCGGCGACGTACGACGAGCATCTGCGGAACGTGGCGGCGAGCCGACGGGCCTGGCGGGGGGTGAGGAGCAGTGAGCAGTGAGCGATGGGCTATGGGCTATGGGCTATGGGCTATGGGCTATGAGCTCTGAGCTCTGAGCTCTGAGCTATGAGCGGTAGCAGGTGAGCGGGCGGCTTGAATGGGCTCATAGCCCATAGCCCATAGCCCATAGCCCACAGCTCACAGCTCACAGCTCACCGCGTACCGCCTGGCCGCAGCCTCTACGTCCGCCGCGCCCAGGATCCCGCGCGCCACGGCCACCCCCGCGCCACCCGCCGCGCGCACGGCGGCGACGTCCTCCGGCCGCACCCCGCCGATGGCGATGCAGGGCTTGCCCCCCGCCAGGGCGACGATGCGCCCGAACCCCTCGGCCCCGAGCACCGGGCCGGCGTCGTCCTTGGTGGCGGTGGCGCGCCACGGCCCCACCCCCCAGTAGTCGGCGTCGGTCGCGGCGGCGGCCTCCGCCGGCGTCCCTGCCGATCCCCCGAGGATGAAGCCGGGCGGCGCGATGCGGCGGGCCAGCCCGACGGGGAGATCGTCGGGGCCGAGGTGTACGCCGGCAGCGCCCGCGGCGAGCGCCACGTCGGCGCGGTCGTTCACCAGCACCGGGACGGCGAGCACCGCGACCAGCGCGCGCGCCGCCGCCACCAGCTCGCGCGCGGTGGCGTGCTTGAGCCGGAGCTGGACCGCGGTGACGCCGCCGCGCTCCGCCGCACGGGCCAGCGCGACGAGGTCGCGTCCCGCGACCAGCGTGTCGTCGGTCACGAGCATCAGTCGCAGGTGCGCCGCTAGATTAGCCCCCATGCCGGCCAACCCCCTCCCCCGCATTCACGGCATCCGCGGCGCCACCACGGTGGAGCGCAACGACGCGGCCGAGATTCTCGGTGCCACCGACGAGCTGCTCCGGGCCATCATCGAGGCCAACGGCCTGCAGCCCGACGACATCGTCAGCGCCTTCTTCACCGTCACGCCGGACATCGACGCGGCCTTCCCCGCCCGGGCCGCCGAGGACTTCGGCTGGAACATCGTGGCCCTGCTGCACGCCGGCGAGATTCCGGTGCCCGGCTCGCTGCCGCGGTGCATCCGCATCCTGGTTCACGCGTATACGATGCGCGCGCGCGACGAAATCAAGCACTGCTATCTCCGGGGGGCGACCGTCCTCCGCCCCGACCGCGCGTGACCGACGTCCGCGTCACCGCCCGCGGCGCGGAGCGGTGGGTGCGGGGCCACCCCTGGATCTTCCGCAGCGACGTCCGTGACCGGCCCGGGCAGGCGGGGCTGGTCCGGGTGCTCGATCCGCACGGCCGCTTCGTCGGCCAGGCACTCCACTCGCCCCACTCGGAGATCCGGCTCCGGCTGCTGGAGCGCAGCGAGCGCCCGGTGGATGCCGGCTGGTGGCGCGAGCGGATCCGCGCGTGCCTCGCGCGGCGGCGCGGGATCGACGCCACCGCGTACCGGGTGGTTCACGGCGAGGGCGACGCACTCCCGTCGCTCGTCGTGGACCGCTACGACCGCTGGGTGGTGGCGCAGCTCCTCTCCGCCGGGCTCGAGGCCCTCCGCGGGGATGTGCTCGCCGGCATCGTCGAGGTGCTCGGCCCCGCGGGGGTCCTCCTCCGGCACGACACGCCGGTGCGCGCGCGCGAGCGGTTGCCCGACGACACCGGGGTCCTGTTCGGGGAGGTGCCGCAGTCGATCGAGGTCCGCGAGGACGCGGTGCGCTACCTGGCCGCGCCCTGGACCGGGCAGAAGACCGGCGCGTTTCTCGACCAGCGTCCCAACCGCCTGCTCGCCGCCCGCCTCGCGGCGCCGGGCGGCCGCGCGTTGGACTGCTTCGCCTATCACGGCTCGTTCGCGCTCCACCTCGCGACCCGCGCCGCGACGGTGATCGCGCTCGACGCCAGCCCGGAGGCGCTCCGGCGCGGCGCGGAGAACGCCGCGCTCAACGGCTTCACCAACATCGAGTGGCGGGAAGGCGACGCGTTCGACGCGCTGCGCGCCTACGAGCGGGCCCGGGAGCGGTTCGACACCGTCGTGCTCGATCCGCCGGCCTTCGCGAAATCGCGGGGCACCGTTCCCCAGGCGCTGCGGGGCTATCGCGAGATCAATCTGCGCGCAATGCGGCTGCTCGCGCCCGGAGGGGTGCTGCTCACCGCCTCCTGCTCGTTCCACGTCCGCCGCCCGGAGTTCCTCCGGATGCTGGAGGAGGCGGCCGGAGACAGCGGCCGGCGGCTGGTGCTGGAGCAGATCCTCGGCCAGGGCGAGGACCATCCGGAGGTGATCACGGTGCCGGAGACGGGTTACCTCAAGGGGGCGGTGCTCCGGGCGGAGTAGTGGAGCCGGACACGCAAGAGCCCGGTTGACAGGACGGCGGCACCGGTCCCAGTTTGTAAGGCCCTTGGACTTCCCGCTGCACTCCCTGTCACTTCCGAGATCGACGATGGCCCGGTTGGGCGCAGTCGCCGTCGCCGCATGCTGACTCCCACCGAGGCGCTCCGCGTGGAGCGCCGGCGGCGGCCGCGCCTGTCCCTGCGCCAGCAGTACGACGAGTACATCTTCGAGCGGATCGAGGGCTACAAGAACTCCATTCCGCGCGAGCAGCTGCTCCGCATCGCGGCCGAGGCCAACGCCGACCTCCAGGCCGGTGCGGAAGGCCAGTTCGTGCTCACCGAAGTGGTCATGCTCGAGGCGGTGGACGAGCGGATCAAGCGCCGGCTGAAGCTGCGGTCGTTCCGCCACTGGGCCCGCAGGATCCGCCGCCAGCGCGACGCGCAGCGCGAGCCCACCCACTGGGGGCTCGATCCGTCCTGCCCGGTCGGGGGGCTGCTGCGGCGGATCGAGCCCGGCGATCAGGCGCTGGTCCTGGGCCCCGTCGGCGAAGGCATCGCCTGCCTGCTCGCCGCGCACGACATGGGCGTGACGTTCATAGCGGGGGACCTGGGCAGCGTCACCCGGGTGGAGGCCCGGTGCGACGACGAGGCGTTGGGCGCGGCGCTCGAGGCCTTCGTGGTCGAATTCGCCCTCTGGCTCCCGCCGCTGCCGGGCTCGCTCGCGCTGGTGGTGGTCGACGCCAACGAGGCGGGCAGCATCGAGCCGGTCACCCGCGCCCAGCTCCTCGAGACCCTCCAGGAGAGCACCGGCCCCGCCGGCGTCCACGTCCTGCTGCCGGGCAACCGCGGGCTCGCCCCGGAGGCGCTGCTCTGCCACTACGACGGCTGGATCCAGGAGGAGGTCGGTCGCCCCCGCCGCCGCGGGAGCCGCTCCCGCGGGATCGTGCTGCGCCATCCCTCCGCCGGCGCGGCCGGCGCCCCCGCCGACGACGGTATCGCGGTGTGAAGTAAGCCCTTGCCAGGCAACTGCGTTCGGGCCTAAACTCCGAGCAGTCGCCTCCCCTTCGACGGTTGCCGCATGCCCGCCCTCACGATCAACGGCAGAACGATCCCCTTCGAGCCCGGCGCGAGCATTCTCGAGGCGGCGCGGAAGGCAGGGATCGACATCCCCACGCTCTGCTGGTACCCGAAGCTCCCCGTGGTCGCCAACTGCCGCATCTGCCTGGTGTCGGTCCAGGGGCAGAACAAGCTGACCCCGGCGTGCTACGCCCCGGCCGCGGAGGGCATGGTCGTCGAGACCGAGTCGCCGGCGGCAGTGGAGAACCGGCGGGGAGTGCTGCAGCTGCTGCTCGAGCGCTACCCGGGCGAGCACCTGAGCACCGGCGGCCGCGCCCAGCCGCGGAACGAGTTCGAGGAGTACGTCGTCCGCTACGACGTCCCGATCCGCTCGTACCACGAGCTCCCGCTGCGCACCGGCGACGAGCGCCCGGGCGATCTCATGATCCAGCACGACATGAGCCTGTGCATCCTCTGTACCCGCTGCGTGCGGGCCTGCGAGGACATCCAGGAAGTCGGCGTGCTGGACGTGGGCCACCGGGGGGAGCAGGCCCAGATCGTGGTCGGGGGGGACGGCGATCCCGATCACGCGGGCTGCACCTGGTGCGGCGAGTGCGTGCGCGTGTGCCCCACCAACGCCATCTTCGAGTTCATCCCCATGCAGCGGTTCGGCTCCGAGGCGCTGCGCCAGCCCGATAAGGTCGCGCGGTCGGTGTGTCCCTACTGCGGCGTGGGCTGCCAGATCGACCTGCACGTCAAGGACGGCCAGCTGCTCCGGGTCACCTCCCCTGCCATCGAGGAGTACACGCCGAACCAGGGCTCCACCTGCGTGAAGGGCCGCTTCGGGTACGACTTCCCCCAGCACCGCGATCGTCTCATGCGGCCGCTCATCCGCAAGGGCTGGGTCCACCGCCGCGGGCGCTGGGTCTGGACCGGCGAGCGGCCGCGCTACCGGGAGGGGCCCTGGAGCACCGTCGAGGAAGCCGGCGAGCGGCCCAAGCCGCGCCCGCCCCACCGCAGCGTCGGCAAGCCGCCGCAGACCGGGCTGCCGGTGCTGAGCGAGTACGATGTGCGCGACCGGGTGGCCACGCCGCCGGGCTGGTACAGCGCGTTCCGGGAGGCCACCTGGGAGGAGGCGCTGAGCCTCACCGCCCAGGAGCTGGTGCGCATCAAGCGGGAGCACGGCTCGGACGCGGTGGCGTCACTCTCGTCCGCGAAGTGCACCAACGAGGACAACTACGTCTTCATGCGGATGATCCGCGCCGGGCTGGGCACCAACAACGTGGACCACTGCACCCGGCTGTGCCACTCGTCGTCGGTGAGCGCGATGAACCGCGCGCTCAACACCGCGGCCGCCTCGGGCTCGATGCGCGAGATCGAGGAGGCCTGCGACGTGATCTTCATCTCCGGCGCCAACACCACCGAGACCCACCCGGTCTTCGGGGCGTTGATCAAGCGGGCGGTGGCGAAGGGCGCGAAGCTCGTCGTGGCCGATGTGCGGCGGACCGAGCTCGCGCAGCTGGCCGACATCCACCTGCAGATGCTGCCGGGCACCGACGTCGCGCTCTACAATGCGATGCTGAACCACGTGATCGCGGCCGGCCTGGCCGACGACGCCTTCATCGCCGAGCGCACGAAGGACTTCGCCAAGGTCCGGAAGGCCGTGGCGCCCTACACGCCAGAGATGGCGGCGAAGATCACCGGCATCCCGGCGGCGACCATCCGCGCGGCGGCCGAGATGTATGCGCGGGGCCCGAACACGTCCACCCTGTGGGCCATGGGGCTCACCCAGCACAACACCGGCACCGACATCGTGGCGAGCCTGCTCAATCTGATGCTCGCCTGCGGGATGATCGGCCGCTGGGGCGCGGCGATGATCCCGATCCGGGGCCAGAACAACGTGCAGGGCGCCAGCGACGTGGGCGCGATCCCCTTCGCCTACACCGACTACCGTCCGGTGGGCGATCCCGCGGTGCGGGCGGAGTTCGCGCGGGCCTGGAGCGTGCCCGAGGAGTCACTCCAGCTCAAGCGCGGCCTGATGGTGACCGAGATCGTGCAGGAAGGCAGCCCCGTCCGGGGCATGTACATCATGGGCGAGAATCCGGTCATCTCCGACCCGAACATCGCCCACGCCGAGGAGTGGGTGCGCGGGCTCGAGTTCCTCGCGGTGCAGGACCTCTTTCTCACCGACACCGCCCGCTGGGCCGACGTGGTGCTGCCCGGGTCGTCGTTCGCCGAGAAGGGCGGCACCGTCGCCAACACCGACCGGCACATCCAGCTGATGCGGCCGGCGCTCGATCCGCCGGGCGACGCCCGCCGCGATCTCGACATCCTCATCGACCTGAGTCGCCGCATCGGTCTCCGGACCGACTTCAACACGCCGAAGGAGGTCATGCGGGAGATCGCGGCGGTCACCCCGTCGTGGCGCGGCATCAGCTACGAGAAGCTGTACGCCCACGGCGCGCTCCAGTACCCGGTGACCGACGAGGAATCCCTGGGCACGCCGTTCCTGTTCAGCGACGGTTTCCCCACCCCCGACGGCCGGGCGCTGTTCGTCCCCGTCGAGTACCTGCCTCCCGACGAGCTGCCCGACGACGAGTACCCCTTCGTGCTCAACACCGGGCGCCAGATGTACCACTGGCATACCGGCACGATGAGCCGCCGCGCCACCGGCCTGGACTCTCGCGAGCCGGTCCCGGTGGTCGAGATCAGCCCGCAGGACGCCGCCGCGCTCAAGGTGCGCGAGGGCGACACGGTCCGGGTCACGTCGCGGCGCGGCTCGATCCTGATCGGGGCGCGAGTCTCGGATCGGCAGGCACCGGGCCAGATCTTCATCCCGATGCACTTCCGGGAGGCCGCGGCCAATCTCCTGACCAACCCGCAGCTCGATCCCTATGCACGCATCGCGGCCTTCAAGGTCAGCGCGGTGCGGGTCGAGGCGGTGGGCACGTCGTCGCGCGACGCGGCGGAGGAGCAGGTCCCGGCGCTCGCCTGAGCGGACCGCGTCCCGCGCCCCGGCGTCGATCGGTGCCGGTTGGCTTCCAACCTCGCCCAGCTCTTCGGCGGCATGACGTATCAACCTCTTTCCACGGCCGAGGTGCGATGCGCGCAGTGGTCAAGGAGTCTCCCGGCCCCGGGCTCGCGGTCTCGGACCGGCCGGTGCCGGCCTGCGGCCCCAACGACGTCCTGATCCGGGTCCGGCACGCGGGAGTCTGCGGCACCGACCTGCACATCTGGGAGTGGGACAGCTGGGCCGCGGGCCGGCTCCGCCCGCCCCTCGTGATCGGCCACGAGTTCGCGGGAGAGATCACCGAGCTGGGCGCGGAAGCGAAGGCGGTGGGGCTGCTCGGGGTCGGCGACCCGGTCACCGCCGAGGGGCACATCGTGTGCGGGCACTGCTTGCAGTGCCGCACCGGCAACGCGCATCTGTGCCAGCGGACCCAGATCATCGGCGTGGACCGCGACGGCGCGTTCGCCGAGTACATCGCGATGCCCGCCTCCAACGTGATGCGCCTCGACGGCATCCCCACCGAGATCGGCGCCATCATGGATCCGCTGGGCAACGCCTTCCATACCGTGCTCGAGGCGCCGGTGGCCGGCGCCACCGTCCTGGTGATCGGCTGCGGGCCGATCGGCTGCTTCGCGGTGGGCGTGGCGCGCGCGGCCGGCGCCGCCCTGGTGATCGCCAGCGACCTCAACCCCCGGCGGCTCGAGCTCGCGCGCTGCCTCGGCGCGCACGCCGTGGTCAATCCGTCGGCGGACGACGTGGTCGCGCGGGTGCGGCAGCTGACCCACGGCGACGGCGTGGACCTGGTGTGCGAGATGAGCGGCCACCCCGGGGGCCACGCGCAGGCGTTCGCCGCCGCGCGGCTGGGCGGGCGCGTGCACCTGCTGGGCACGCCGAGCCGCCCCACCGAGGTGGACTTCGCGCGCGACGTCATCTTCCGGGGGCTGACCCTCTACGGCGTGACCGGGCGCAAGATGTACGGGACCTGGCAGCAGATGCAGCGCTTCCTGCAGACCGGGTTGTTCGACCCCCGGCCGGTGATGACCCACCGATTCCCGCTCGAGCGGATCGACGAGGCGATCCGGGTGATCCGCGACGGCCAGGCCGGCAAGGTCATTCTGGAGATCGCCCGATGAGCCGAGTGACCGGCCGCAGCGGGCTGGAGCGCCGGCTGGAGGCCGAGCTGGAGCAGTTCCGGCGTGACGGCGTGTACAAGCGCCTCAACTGGCTCGACGGGCCGCAGGGGCCGGTGGTGCGAATGGAGGGCCGCGGCGACGTCATCATCCTCTCGTCGAACAACTACCTCGGCCTGTGCGCCGAGCCCGAGGTCGTGGCGGCCGGCAAGGCGGCACTCGACCGCTTCGGCGCCGGCACCGCGTCGGTCCGGTTCATCTGCGGCACGTTCACCGTACATCGCGAGCTGGAGGCCGGGCTCGCGCGGCTGGTCGGCAGCGACGCGTCGCTCAGCTTCGCGAGCTGCTGGAACGCCAACGAGGCGGTGCCCGCCACCCTGCTCGGGGACGACGACATCGTCCTGAGCGATCAGCTCAACCACGCGTCGATCATCGATGCGATGCGCCTCGCCAAGGCGATCACGAAATGCCAGACCGGGGTCTACCGCCACGCCGACCTCGCGGATCTCGAGGAGAAGCTGCGCGCCGCGCGAGACCGGCGGGTGCGCCTGGTCATCACCGACGGGGTGTTCTCGATGGAGGGCGCCATCGCCCCGCTGCCGGCGCTGGTGGAGCTGTGCCGGAAGCACGACGCGGTGCTGATGGTGGACGACTCCCA
>DASUAH010000256.1:0-7649 GCA_035763885.1 Gemmatimonadales bacterium | reverse complement strand
ACCGGGCGCGAACATCGTCGGCAGCATGCTATCGGCGATCGCGCCCGCGCCGTGGTCCCGCGCCTGCTGTGCCGCCGCCTCGCGCGCCCGACGCCCCTCCGCAGCGTCCGCCTCCGGCCGGGTGTCCACCAGGACGAGCCCCCGAACCCGGTCCCGCCAGCGGCGAAGCAGCTCGAACGCGACATAGCCGCCCATCGACAGCCCGCAGAGCACCGCCCGATCGACGCCGAGCGTATCCAGGAGGGCCACCAGGTCCTCCGCGTAGGTGGCCATGGCATACCCGAGATCGGGGGCATCGGACTGCCCCATGCCGCGCAGGTCCGGCGCAATGCGCAGCCAGCCATCGAGGGCCGCGACCTGCGGCTCCCAGACGCTGCTGTCGAGGGGATAGCCGTGGACGAAGAGAATGGCAGGACCGTCACCCCGGACGTCCACGGCAAGGCTCACTCCGTTCACGGTGACTCTGCGGCCCGCCCCCGCCGCGCCCGCGGGGCGCGCGTTCATGAACTCGCCGAACTCGGCCGGCACCGGAACGGGGCGACCGCTCGAATCGATGCAGATGAACACGAACTCGGCGGTCGCCACCAGGGCATCGTCGCGGACGCGGCGGGCAACCTGCCGCAGCGTGAAGCTGGTGTGTCCAAGGTGAACGAGGACGTGATGGAACCGCAGGACGTCGCCCGGGAGCGCCGCTACGAGGTAGTCGACCGTCGCCTTGCGCACGGCGGGCCAGGTCCCATGCCGCGTGAAGACGTCCATGCCCGGGCCGCGCGCGAGCATCTCCCAGCGCGCACGCTCGAACAGCGAGAGGAAGGAGGCCTGATTGAGATGCCCGAACGCGTCACATTCGTCGGGGTAGACCGTGAGGTCGATCTCTGCAGCGGGCATGCGGTATGATAGATCAGCAGATGGGCGGATGGACAGATGGGCGGATGGGCGGATGGGCCGGCCCGAGTCTATCTTGCACAGGACACCCGGGAGCTCCTGTCCATCTGGCCATCGTCCACCCATGCCACAGACCGACTACATCCGCCATGCCGCACGGCTCGCTCGCAAGCTGCACCTCGACGCCGCCATGGGCGGCGCCGTTCAGCCCGATGCCGAGTTCTACAAGACGCTTGCCAAGGCACTCGAGGAGATCGCCGCCGGTCTCGAGCAGGTGGCGAAGCGTGAGTGAAGCCGGCCGGGTCGACCTGATCGAGACCACCCCCGCGCTGGAGCGGCTCTTCGCCGACCTGGCCGGCGAGCCGCTGCTCGCGGTGGACACCGAGGCGGCGAGCTTTCATCGCTACCGCGACATGGTATACCTGCTGCAAGTCTCCTCCCGGGAGCGGACTGCCGTCGTCGATCCCCTCGCGGTGGGAGACCTCGCGCCGCTGGGCCGCGCGCTGGCGGATCCGGCGGTCGAGGTGGTGTTTCACGACGCGGATTACGATCTCCGGCTGCTGGAGCAGCAGTACGGCTTCCGGGCAAGCCGGCTGTTCGACACCCGGGTGGCGGCGCAGCTGCTCAACGAGCCCGGCGTGGGGCTCGCCGCGCTGCTTGAGAAGTATTTCAGCGTGCGGCTCGACAAGCGCTTCCAGCGCGCCGACTGGTCGGGCCGCCCGCTCTCGCGTGACATGATCGCCTATGCGGCGGCCGATACCCGCCACCTGCCCGCCCTCCGCGACATCCTCCGCGAGCGGCTGGCGGAGCGCGGCCGGCTCGCGTGGGCAGAGGAGGAGTTCGCGCTGCTGGCGCAGGTGCGCTGGCGCAACGACGGCGGCGAGGAGGCGTACCTGCGCGTCAAGGGAGCCAAAGCGCTCAGAGGCCGCGCTCTCGCGGTTCTGCGCGAGGTCTTCCGCTGGCGGGAGGAAACGGCGGAGCGGACCGATCGGGCCCCCTTCCGCATTCTCAACAACGAGCCGATGCTGGAGATCGCCCGGGCCCAGCCGCGCGACGCGGCGGGGCTCCGCACCATCCGCGGTGTCGGTGCGGACCTGGTCGAGCGGCGCGGCAGGGAGCTGCTTGCGGCCGTCCGCCGCGCGCTCGAGATGTCCGAGTCGGAGCTGCCGCGCCTCGAGCGGGCGCCGCGGCGCCCGCCCGACCCCGCCTACGAGGCCCGGCTGGAGCGGCTCAAAGCCGCCCGCAACGCGCTGGCCGCGAAATACGACCTCGCGCCCGGGGTGCTCTGCCCCAACGCGACGCTCGAGGCGATCGCCCACGCCGAGCCGACGACCGTCGACGACGTTCGGCGGGTGTCGGACATCCGGAACTGGCAGGTAGAGGAGATCGGAGAGGACCTGCTCAAGGCGGCGAGCGGCGCCTAGTGCCCCAGAAACGCCCTCACCCGCGGGTCCATCCGCTCGGGCGTCCAGTACGGCTCCCACACCAGCTCGACATCCACCGCCCGAACGCCCTCGAGATCGCCGACCACGTCATGGACGCCCTGGATGATCTCGCCGCCCGCGGGGCACCCCGGCGAGGTGAGCGTCATCCGGACGTGGACGTCTCCCTCGTCCGTGAGCTCGACGTCGTACACAAGCCCGAGGTCGATGATGTTGAGGCCGAGCTCCGGGTCCTTGACCGCGCGGAGGGCCTTGCGAATCGTGTCGGGAGTCTGCATACGACCATCCGCTGGTCCTGATGATCTGCATCATAATCGACCCCTACCGGCCGTGACTACATCCCGCAGCTCTCCCCGCAGCCGAAGCGGTGGCGCCGCGCGGCCAGCCACGCGTAGAACCGGTCGGCCACCCAGGGCAGCCCGGGGATCCGGAACAGCGGGCGCACGAGCGCGCCGCCGGGCAGGTAATCCAGCAGCGCGGGGAGCGCGCGCGCTCCCGCCAGCACCCGCCCGTCCGGCGTCACCAGGTGCATGGCGCGAGCCACCGCGTCGTCGGTGAACCGCGGCAGGCCGCTCACCGAGTTGCGCTCCCGGGCGGTGACGTATTCGATCCGCCCGCCACGGTCCCAGCGGCGCAGACGGGAGATCCACTTGCGACAGAACCCGCACTGACCGTCGTAGACCAGGACTGGCCGGATCAGCACGCCGCGACGAGCTCGGGGCGGCAGGGGCCGGGAACGAGTCGCGCCACGGCGTCGGAGACCTCGGCTCGCACGAGCTTCATCTTCTCGATCGAGCGGCGGGTCCGCGGATCGAAGCTCCGGTTGGTGAGAAACACGAGGAACAGGTCCCGCGCCGGGTCGATCCAGATCTCGGTGCCGGTCCATCCGGTGTGGCCGTACGCCGAGGGACTGACGAGGGAGCCGAAGACGCTCGGATCGTCCGGGGTGGGGTCGGGATCCGGACTGTCCCAGCCCAGGAGGCGGGTGCCGCTGCGGGCACCGGGCGTGAGGAACTGCCGCAGCGTCTCGGGTCGTGCCCACGGCCCGTACGGGCCAACACCGTTCCGCAACCAGGCCTGTGCGTACCGCCCCAGATCGGCCGCGGTCGAGAAGAGGCCGGCGTGGCCGGCCACCCCACCGAGGCGTACCGCGTTCTCGTCGTTGACCCGGCCGCGCACCGGTCGGCCCCGGTGCTTGCCGCTGGGCACCACCCACCGCTGCAGCGAGACCGAGGGGCGAAACATGGTCCGCTGCATTCCGAGCGGCTGGAACACCTCGGTCCGGGCGAACTCGTCCAGGCCGGTCGCTGCGACCCGCTCGATCAGGACCCCCAGCAGCATGGCGTTGAGATCGCTGTAGGCCGCCGAGTCGCCGGGAGCGCGGAGCAGCGGCTCGGCGTACAGCCGCTCGAGCGCCGCCTCGCGCGTCCGCGCCAGTCTATAAAAGGGAAGGTACGACGGCAGCCCGCTCGTGTGGTCGAGCAGCATGCGGATGGTCACCCGCCCCTTCTCGCCGCCGGCGAACTCCGGGAGATACCAGGTGACCGGCGCGTCGAGCCCCAGCCGGCCCGCATCGATCAGGCGGATGGCGGCGCTGGTTGTGGCCACGACCTTGGTCAGGGACGCGATGTCCCAGATGGTGGAGTCCGGGTTCGGCACGGGGGCGCTGCCGCTCCAGATGACATGGCCGTACCCGCGCGAGTAGAGCACCGTGTCGCGGCGACCGATGACCACCGCCGCACCGGAGTAGAGCCCGCGCCGGATGCCCTGCCGCACGGCGGCGTCGACATCCGCGAACTGCTGTGCGGCGGCGCTCCCGACGCCCACCAGCACGCCGAGCACAGCGACCAGCGTTGTTGAGACTCGATGACCGTTTCCCATTCGCCCCAGGGCGCAGGTGCGGGCCTCTGGCTTGACCGGACTGTGGGGCGAGGCTACGTAGTGGCCGCTACTACGCACGAACCACGTTCCGCACAGCTTCGGCTGGGCGTTACTGGGTCGCGAGGTCCTTGACCGGCCCGTGGGGCAGCCGATACAGGACCGCCGCGCTCCGGATGTCGCGCTCGGAGAGTCGGGTGGTGCGGGTCGAGGGGAACATCACATCGCCCGAGTCGGCGGAGTGGGGCAGGCCGAGCGCGTGTCCGACTTCGTGCAGCGCGACGGCGAGGAGGGCGTTATCGCCGAGCGCGACTCCGCTGTTGGTGCGCAGCGCGAGCGAGAGCGTCGCGCGCCGCACCCGCCCGAGCTGGTCCCAGGTGAGATCGGTCTGCCCCGCGCGGTCGAACTCGAAGCGGTCGATCCAGCGCACCATGATGTCTGCCCCCGCCGTGTCCGCGACCTCCTCGAGCTGGACCCCGACCCCGGCTTCGTTCCAGCGGGCGAGCGCCTGGCGCACGAGCCCGGCCAGTCGCGGACTGTAGCCCGGGGCTCCGCCCTCGAGAATCGCGACGCCGAGCGGCGCCTGGGCCCGGTCGGGCCAGCGCCGCAGCACCGAGTCGGTCGTGGCAATTAGCGAGTCCAGGTACGTCTCGCCGGCGGCCTGCGCGAGCTGCTGCCGGACCGCGAGGCGGGCGAGCCGGTCCACGGTGGGCGTGCGGCTGGCGCTCGGCGCCGGGGCGACAGGGGGCGCGGCCGGGGATGGCCGGTCCGCCCGGATCGACGCTGCGTCCCGCACGGTATCGGCGGGGGGCGGGGGCGCGGCGCTCAGGCTGGTGGACACGACCCGGGACATGCGGTCGGCGATCACCAGGCCCGCGAGGGCGCACGTGGCGAGGGGCAGCAGCAGTCGTTTCATGCCGGTCAGGGTAATATGTCCATGCAAGAGTCGAACCCGCCAGCGCGCTGGCGCCGGGTCGGCGGGCCGTCTAACATTTTGCCACCGCGCGGCCACCAGCTGGCGGCGAGTATCCCCGGAGGCATGCCCTGAGCCTGCAGGAATTCTTCGCCCGCGGCCTCGTGCGCTGGCGCTGGGCGGTAGTTGCCGTGTGGGCAGTGATCGGCGGGATCTCCGCCCTTCGGGCGCGCGACACCGAGCGCCTGCTCAACGTTCGCGGCGGCAGCACTCACGTGACGGAGGCCTCCCGCGCGGACGAGCTGCTCAACGGGCGCTTCGACAGTCCAGTCAGCGAGTTTTTCGCCGTCACGCTCGGGGGGCCCACCTCCTTCGATACGCCGCCGGCCCGCATCGTCCTCGACACCCTGACCCGCCGCCTCGCCGACCAGCCCTACGTTCGGGCGGTGATCTCCTATGCCTCAACCAGCGACACCGCCTTCGTGAGCCGCGACGGACGGACGACGTTCTTCGTGCTGGCGCTCCGGGTGACCAGCGGCGACAGCGCGGCGGGGCTGGTCAACGCGGTGCGGCGGGAGATCGGCGCAACGCTGGGTCGCCTGCCGGGCGGCGATCGCTACGCGGCCCACGTGACCGGCCGCTCCGCGCTCGACCTCGACGTCCGCACGGCGAGCGCCGAGGACACCCGCCGCGGCGAGGCCCGGCTCCTCCCGTTTACGGCGGCGGTGCTGGTGCTGGCGTTCGGTGCGGTCATCGCGGCGGTGCTTCCGCTGGTGATCGGGTTCATGGCCATCGCCGTCTCGCTCGCGATCATCGGATTGCTCACGCAGGTCACGCCGATGTCGGTGTTCGTGCTGAACATGACGACGATGATCGGGCTTGGCGTCGGGATCGACTATTCCCTGCTCGTGGTCACCCGCTTCCGCGAGGAGCTGAGCCGCGGGCGGCGGCGGCGGGAGGCGGCGGTCAACACCGTCATCACCGCAGGAGCGGCCGTGGTCACCTCGGGGCTGACCGTGGTGGTGGGGTTCGGGGCACTCCTGTTCACGCCGCTGATCGAGACCCGGAGCGTGGGGCTCGGAGGACTGGTCGTGGTGGCGGTGGCGGTGCTGCTGTCCATCACCCTGCTCCCCGCCCTGCTCTCGATCATGGGCCGCACTATCGACCGGCCGCGCTGGCTCGCCCGCTGGCTGACTTGGTACCACCGGCCGCAGGTGTGGGAGCGCTGGGCGCGGAGCCTGACGCGGCACCCCTGGCGCGCCATCGCGCTGGGCGGTCTCGCCATCGCGCTGCTCACGGCGCCGGTGTTCTGGATCCGGATCGGGCTGCCGGCGCGCCACTGGTGGCCCAAGGACACCGAGGCCGGCCGCGGGCTCGAGACGCTGCAGCGGATGGGCGTGGTGGGCGTGATCCAGCCGATCCGGGTGCTGGTACAGGCGCCGCAGGGGCGGCGGGCAATCGAAACGGCCGCGCTGCGCGGCCTCCGGACCCTGTCGGACTCGCTGCGCGCGGACCCGCGGGTGCGCGAGGTCCGGAGCCTGGTGGACGTGCGGCCCGGCACGCCGCTCCTCGGCTACTCGGTGCTCTACAGCGACCTGGCCGAGGCGAGGACCGAGCTGGGCGAGTTCGTCGATGCCTACCTCAGCCGCGATCGTCGCGCGACGCTGATGGACGTGATCCTCTCCGACACCACGTCGCTCACCTCGGCGATGGACGTGGTGCGGCACGCGCGGGAGCTGCGGGACCGCAAGCTCCGGGGGACGCAGGGGCTGGAGATCCTGGTCGGCGGGTACGCGGCATCGAGCCTCGACTTTCAGGAGGAGGTCCTGCGGCGATTCCCGCTCATGGTGGGGCTCATCGTGGCCGCCACCGCCGTGATGCTCGCGATCGCGTTTCGCTCGATCCTGGTGCCGCTGAAGGCGATCGTGATGAACACCCTGTCGGTGAGCGCCACCTTCGGATTGATCGTCCTGGTGTTCCAGGAGGGAATCGGGGGGCGGATCTTCGGGCTCGACGGGCCGGTGTCGGCGATCTTCGTCGCGGTTCCGGTGCTGGTGTTCGCCGTGGTGTTCGGCCTCAGCATGGATTACGAGGTGTTTCTGCTCAGCCGCATGAAGGAGGCCTTCGACCGGACGGGGCGGAACGACGAGGCGGTGATGGAGGGACTGAGCGCGACGGCCTCGGTGATCACCTCCGCCGCGCTGATCATGATCCTCGTCTTCGGCGTGTTCGCGTTCGCGCGGGTGCTGGTGATGCAGTTCCTCGGCTTCGGGCTGGCGATCGCCGTGCTGCTCGACGCCACCATCATCCGGATGGTCCTGGTACCGGCGTTCATGCACCTGGCCGGGAAGTGGAACTGGTGGCCGGGGAATGTGCGGTGAGCGGTGAGCGGTGACTCAGCTATCAGCTAATAGCTATCAGCTGATAGCTGTTAGCTGTTAGCTGTTAGCTGTTAGCTGTTAGCCAACTTTGCGTCCAGCCAGTTGGGGCCCACCCCGACATCGACCACGAGCGGCACCTTCAGCTCCACG
>DASUAH010000255.1:0-3809 GCA_035763885.1 Gemmatimonadales bacterium | reverse complement strand
TGATGTACGCCCACAGGTTCTTGGTGACCTCGGTGCGCGGAATGGGCGTGGACCCCACCACGGCGGCGAGCTGCGCGCTCGGCGTCATCGGCTTCATGAAGGCCGGGTTCGGCTTCCGCTTCGCCGCGCTCTTCCTGCGCGCGGGCCTCTTCGCGGCACGCTTCCGGGCCGCGGGCCGGCGGGCCGACTTCTTCGCGGACTTCTTCGCCTTCTTTCTGGTGGCCATCGCGAATCTCCTACTGAGGGTGAGGAGCAGCGGTACCTCCAATGGAACCCGTGCAACCGACGCCTCACAAAGTACGAAGCTTTTCCCTAGCTGCAATAGGGGGACGCGGGCATATTGCGGGCATGCGTACCCCGCGGCTCATGCTCGCGCTCGCTCTGGCGAGCGCGCCAGCCCCTCTCCCGGCGCAGGGCGCGCGGCCTGCGCGGGTCGCCTGCGCGGCGGGGAACGGGGGGCTCGATCTCGCTGCCGGACTCTGCGCCGTGGTCGTCGGCCGCGAGCTCGGCGCCGTGCGTCACCTGGTCGTCGCGCCGAACGGCGACGTCTTCGCCAACGCCGAGAACGGCACCATCATCGCCTTGCGGGACACGACCGGCGATGGCACCGCCGACGTGGTGCGCCGCTTCGGGCGCGGCGGCACCGGCATCGCCCTCGGCGACGGCTGGCTCTACGCCTCCACCGACGGGACGGTCTACCGCTACCGCTGGCGCCCGGGCCAGCTCGAGCCCCGCGGCGATCCGGAGACCATCGTCCGCGATCTCCCCACCGGGGGGCACAAGGCCAAGACGATCGCGCTCGGCCCCGGCGACGCGCTCTACGTCAACATCGGCTCGCACACCAACAGCTGCCAGGAGCGCGACCGCGGTGACCGCTCCCCGGGCCGCGATCCCTGCCCGGAGCTCGAGACCCGCGCGGGGATCTGGCTCTTCTCCGCCTCGAAGCCCAACCAGCGCCTGGCCGACGCCACCCGCTTCGCCACCGGCCTGCGGAACACGGTGGCGCTCGCCCCGCATCCCGCCACCGGCCAGCTCTACGGGTCGGTGCACGGGCGCGACCAGCTCGCCCAGAACTGGGGCTTCGCGGCGGACAAGGGCGCGGAGAATCCCGCGGAGGAGTTCGTTGGCATCGACCGCGGGGACGACTTCGGGTGGCCGTACTGTTACTACGACGTGGATCTGGGGAGAAAAGTCCTCGCGCCCGAGTACGGCGGCGACGGGCGTGAGATCGGACGCTGTGCCAAGGCCGAGGAGCCGCTGGTTGCGTTTCCGGGTCACTGGGCACCCATGGCGATCGCGTTCGGGCGTGGGGGCGCGCTCGGCCCGGAGTACCGCGACGGCGCGTTCATCGCGTTCCACGGATCGTGGAACCGGGCGCCCCTCCCGCAGGCGGGCTACCGCGTCGTTTGGCAGCCGCTCGACGGGGCGCGGCCCCGGGGCGAGTACCACACCATCGCGACCGGCAGGGACGGTCCCACGTCGCTCCGGGCGTCGGGGCTCGCGGTCGGGCCGGACGGCTCGCTCTATGTCGCGGCCGATGCCAATGGCACGATCTGGCGGATCGTGCAGGAGGGAGGATGAGAGGGCGGGTGTGGCGACCCATCGCGGTCGCGTGCGCGGTGACCTGCGCGGTGACGCTCACACTCCCCGCCGAAGCGCGGGGGCAGGGTGACGGGCCGGCGGTCGGGGAGCGGGCACCGGACTTCACGCTCCCGGTCGCGACCCGCGAGGGCATCGGCAACGCGCCCGCGCGCCTGCGCGATTTCCGGGGACAGACCGTGGTGCTCGCGTTCTTCTTCAAGGCGCGGACCGGCGGCTGAACGGTGCAGATGGACGCGTACCGTGATCAGTACGCGACGCTGTTCGACGGTGGCCGGCACGTGGTGCTGTTGGCCATCAGCGCCGACCCGCCCGAGGAGCTGGCGTCGTGGGCGCGCGAGCGGAACTACCCGTTCCGCTTCCTGAGCGACGTAAACGGCGAGGCCGGCCGCCGGTACGGCGCCTGGCTCGCGGAGCGCAAGGTCAACAAGCGGAGCCTGTTCGTGGTGGGGCCCGACGGCAGAATCGCGCATCGCCAGGTGCCGTTCCGCGAGGTCGACCCGAAAGCCTACCAGGAGCTCGGCGCCGCGGTCGCCGCGGCGCGGCTCGAGCGACGAAGCTGACCGCGGCTCGGGGCGGGAGCGCCGCGGGCGCGCGCCGGTGGTCCGCACGGGCTACGCGGCCGATGCGAGCGCCACGTCGAGGCTCATCGCAGGTGCCGCTCGACCGCGCCGAGGTCGGGCTCGATCTCGATCGGCCGGTTCGCGCCGGGCGGCGGGGGCTCGGTATCACGATGGTACTGCAGCAGCACGCCCGGATCCTTGAGGAGATGCCCGGTGAGCACGGCGACCACCCGGTGCGACGGATCGATCATCCGTGCCGCGACGAGCTTCCGCACGCCGGCGACGCTCGCCGCGCTCGCCGGCTCGCACCCCACGCCCGAGGCATCGACCGCCGCCTTGGCCTCGAGAATCTCGGCGTCGCTCGCGGTCAGCACCACGCCCTCCGTCTCGCGGATCGACCGGACCGCGCGGTCCCAGGAGGCGGGATCGCCGATCCGGATGGCCGTGGCGACCGTCTCGGCCTTCACCCGGTGGCGGCGGACGAAACCCTCCGCGTACCCCCGCGCGAACGGCGCGGCGCCCTCGGCCTGCACGGCGGCGAGCCGCGGCATCCGCTGGATCAGCCCCCAGGTCCGCGCCTCCCGCAGCGCCTTCCCGAAGGCAGCCGTGTTCCCGAGGTTGCCGGCCGGCAGCACGATCCAGTCGGGCGGCTCCCAGCCGAGCTGCTGGAGCAGCTCGAGCACGATCGTCTTCTGCCCCTCGAGCCGGAACGGGTTCACCGAGTTCAGGAGGTAGACCCCGAGCCTCACGCTCGCCTCCTCGACCAGGCGCATGCAGTCGTCGAAGTCGCCGCGCACGAGCAGGGTCTTGGCCCCATAGGCCAGCGACTGGGCGAGCTTGCCCAGCGCCACATTGCCGGCGGGTACCAGCACGAGCGCGGTCAGCTCCGCCTGCGCCGCGTAGGCCGCCAGCGAGGCCGAGGTGTTCCCCGTCGAGGCGCAGGCCACGGCGCGCGCGCCGATCCGTTTGGCCTGGGTCACCCCGACCGTCATGCCGCGGTCCTTGAACGAGCCCGTCGGATTGTGCCCCTCGTGCTTGAGGAGCAGGCCCGCGAGACCGGTCCAGCGGTCGAGCGACGCGCGATGCAACAGGGGCGTGTTGCCCTCCGGATGCGACACGATCTCCCCGGCGGAGGGCAGCACGATCTCCTGGAACCGCCAAACCCCCGAGGCCGAGCCGGGGCGTCCCCGCCGCTCGGTGAAGCGGCGCAGCAGCTCCTCGCGGGGGAGCTGCGGGCGTCGATGCTGCACTTCGAGCAGCCCGCCGCATGCCCCGCAGCGCGGGCGGGGGTCGGTCTCCAGCGCCTCGTTGCCGCAGGCGGCGCAGACCTGCCACGTCTCGGGGCGCTCGATGGTGAAGGTCATGGGATCACCCTCGCGCCGGCGCGGTCCACCTGCGCCACGCGGACGTGCGCAGCCACCCCCGCGGCGCGGTACGCGCCCTCCATCGCCACGGCGACCGCGCGAGCGTCGTCGTCGCCCCGGGTGAGCGCGAACGCGGTGGGGCCGCTTCCGGAAATCGAGGCGCCGAGCGCGCCGGCCCTGAGCGCGGCGGCCTTGGCCTCGCGGAAGCCGGGGAGCAGCGGCGCGCGGGCCGGCTCCGCGATCCGATCCTCCAGCGCCCGGCCGAGCAGCGCGTAGTCGTGCG
>DASUAH010000254.1:0-3647 GCA_035763885.1 Gemmatimonadales bacterium | reverse complement strand
CGACGCGGCTTAACCGTGCCTCCCGTCCCCACCTGCGCGCCTTTCCCAGGTTCCTGCGCCACCCGGCGTGGCGGCCCTTGCTCCGCGGCCGTCCGGCGGCCGGGCTGAACGAATGAAGCTCAGGCTCCGGGCCCGACTGGACACGATCCGGGCCCGCATCCTGGTCGGCCTGGGCGCGCTCGCGCTCGGCCTCGTCATCACCGCCGCGACGGGTGCGGCCGCCCTGTCGACGATACGCCAGCGGATCGGAACAGAAATGAGCACCGTCCGTGTCGCGTCCACGATCAGCACGGGGCTCTTGACCAACGTGTTCACGGAGCTGCGCGCCGCGGAGCAGTACCTCGCGGTTCCCGAGGAGCGCGCTCGCGTCGAGTTCCAGGATGCCGCCGACAGTGCGTTTCAGTACGGGAAGCGCCTGGAGCGGATGAATGACCTGACGGTCGAAGACCGCCTGGCGGTGAGTCGCATCAAGTCGCTCCAGTCGTCCATCCAGGTGGAGTACGCCGTTGCCCACGCGCTGCGCGACCTGGGGCGCAGCGGCGACGTCCAGACGCGGGTGACGCAGGTGCATGCCACGGTCAACGAGCTGCTGCAGCTGGTGCGCGGGCTGTCGGCGCGACAATCGGAGCGGGCCGCCCAGGTGGCCGAGCGGCTGAGCCTGGTGGCCGGACGGCGGCAGCTCTTCCTCTGGCTGGTGTTGGCGGTGTTCGTGGCCCTCGGGGGCGTGGCCACGATGCTCACGGTGCGGTCGGTGGAGGCGCCCCTGTCGCGTCTCGTGACGGCCGCCGAGCGGTTCGGGGCGGGGGACCTCAGGCCGGTGACGACGGGCGCCATGCCGCGGGAGTTCGAGCTGCTGGCCCACGCGCTGCGGGACATGGCGGAGCGGCTACGCGGCATCGTGCGCGAGGTAATCGGCGAGTCGGACCGCATCACCACGTCGGCCGGAGACCTCTCGGCGGTCAGCGAGCAGCTCGCCGCGTCGTCGAGCGAGGTATCCACGGCGATGGTGGACATCTCGGGCGGCGCCGAGCTGCAGCGCAACGAGCTGACGGCGATCGAGAGCGGGCTCGACAGGCTGCGCCGCACGGCCGGCGACATGGCGGAGGCGTCGGCCCGCGCGTCACAACTGGGGGAAGAGATCCGCTTCGCGGCCACGCGCCATCGCGACGACATCCACGCCGCCGGCGAGTCGCTGCTGGGAGTCCGGGAAGTCGTGCTGACGACGGCGGGGCAGGTGACGCGGCTGGTGGACCAGAGCGCCGCCATCGACGACTTCGTGGATCTGATCCGGCGCATCTCGTCCCAGACCAACCTCCTCGCCTTGAACGCCGCCATCGAGGCGGCGCGCGCGGGAGAGCACGGCCGGGGCTTCGCGGTGGTGGCTGAGGAGGTGCGCCAGCTGGCCGACGAGTCCGCCCGGGCAGCGGAGGAGGTGGCCCGCGCCACCGCGGCGATCCGCCAGCAGATGGACGGCATGACGACCGTGATGAACGACGGCCAGACGCGCGTCCGCGGGATCGAGACCGTGGCCGAGGGCGCGGCCACGGCGCTGGCGCAGATCGCCGCCGCCGTGGGTCAGGTCGAGCAGGCGGCCGCCCACGTCACCGCCGTGGCGCAGCAGAACCGCACCATCGCCGAGGAACTCTCCCGGAAGACGGAACAGGTCGCCGCGCGGGCAAGCTCGCACGCGGCGGGGGCCCAGCAGGTGTCGGCCGCGGCCCAGGAGCAGGGAGCGTCGACACAGGAGCTCGCCGCCGGCGCCGGCACGTTGCTGCAGGCGGCCGAGAAGCTCCGTTCGTTGGTGAAGGGATTCCGGGTCTAGGCCGGCCTCAGCGGCGGGCCTTCTTCTTCCTGTCGGTCCGCTTGGCGGGCTTCGTTTTGGCGCCGCGCACCGGTTTACGCTTGATCTTCAAGGCGCCTCCGACTTCCGACAGTACGCGGTCGCCTTCGTCGGAGCCGATCAGGCCGCGGCGTACCGCGTAGCGCACCAGCTCCTCGGCGTCGGCGAGCTCGAACTCGCCGACTCCCGCCGCGGCCCGGATCGCCTTGACGAGCGCGTCCGCCACGGGGCTGCGCAGCACGCTCGCGATCCCCGGCAGGGCTTCGAGGAGCGAGGAGATCTGCGATCCGCCGAGCTCGGCTGGCATGAAGGACGACACTCCGACGTTGGAAGTCGCGCCAACCTACCACGCACCCCGGGAAGCGTCAAGAATTGTGTTATCGCTGATAGCGCAACAACAGCGAGAGGCCCAGGCCGGTCACGTCGGTCCCGTCGACCGATCCCGGACTGACGCGCGCGCTCGCGATCCCTGAGAAGGAGTCGCTGAGCCCGAAGCGACTGTTCAGGCCGACGCTGAAGAGCCGCCCACCCAGATTCCAGTGCCGGTATCCCACGAGCGGCTCGAGTACCACGCGGGGCGACAACTGCCGCGCCAGCCGCACCTCCGTGTTGAAGATGTTCTCATTGTTGTCGGCCGTGCCGATCGCGCCCGTACCCGTGCCGGACCGGCCGGCCAGGCGATAGAAGTCCCACGCGCCGAGCGTCAGGGTGGTCCGGCCCCAGGTGTACGCGTACCCGACGTCGCCGATCAGGCGCGATCCGGGGTTGAACGTGCCGTTCACCAGCGCGCCGCCGGAGAACTGGTCGGTGGAGAATGAGCTGTACGTGAACCCGAGGAGCAGCCTCCCCCGCTGGGCGACCACCCGGTCCGCGCCGATCCGCAGCCGGCTCTCGATTCCGGGATCGTACGACAGCGTCGCGCCGGAGTCGCTGAGCGGCTTGTAGCTCGACTGGTAGCGCACGGAGCCCGCCAACCCGACGTTCCACCCGCCCGCCGGGACCGCGTACGCGAAGCCGCCGGTGATCCCGAAGCTGGTGCCGAGGTTGCTCACCGGAAATGACAGGAAGTTCGAGCTCACGGCGCTCGAGACGCCGAATTGGGTCGTGGTGAAGGACCGCTTCCCGGTCGGGAGGTTCAGCGAGAGCGACGCGACGGCGCGATCGCGGCCCACGGTGTAGAGCAGCCGGAGCTGCGTATCGGTCAGCCCCGAGTAGTCGGTGCTGCCGCCGGCCGAGTCGGTGACCTCAGTGTGTGCGAAGTGAGTCGTGAGGTCGAGCGACATCCGGCGCCCGAGCGGGGCTACCACTACCAGGGGGAGGCTCCACTGGGAGGCGCTCTCGACCACCAGCCCCTGCGCGAAGCCGTAGCGCTGAAATTCGAATCCGGTGAGGGCGTTCCACCGCGAGTACAGCGCGGTGGCGCCCTGCGACCACAGGGGCGCGGCCAGCGTGAGCAGCACGCCGAGCGTCAGCCGGATGCGCATGGGATCCGCTCTCCTACGGCCGGTTGATGATGATGATGATCGTTCCCACCGACAGCGGCGGCGGCAACGTCGGCCCGCCGCAGCCCGCGGCTTCGCAGACGGGATCGTTCCGGACCGGCAGGTTGATCTCGGTCGTCGTCTGCGTGCCCGAGACGATCGCCGCGCCACTCGGCACTGTGGAATTGATGGCGAGCGTCAGGGCATCGGCGGTGCCGCCCGCAGGGGAGCCTCCCGGTCCGCCGCCGCCGATGGCCGCGGCGAGGTTCCCCTCCGACCCCACCCCTCCCGCGGACTGGGCGGCATCGCTCGATTGCGCCTGCTGC
>DASUAH010000253.1:0-6269 GCA_035763885.1 Gemmatimonadales bacterium | reverse complement strand
GTGCTCGACCAGCGCGCGATGTGCCCGCGCCAGATCGAGGGAGGTGAGCCGGGGGAATGCGCGTCCATGCTCCGCCTGCCAGGGGACCGGACTGGTCGATCCGTAGCAGCTGCCGAGGAGATTGGCCGCCAGCACGGCGTGGCGCGAGGTGTCGACCGGCCGTCCCGGCCCCACCAGCGGCCCCCACCAGGTCTCGACATCGGCGCTCCCCGTGAGCGCGTGGAACACGAGAATCCAGCCGTGCTCCCGCGCCGCCTCCACGTCACCGATGATCCGGTAGTGCAGTCGGGCGCCCTCGAGCCGGTCACCCCGTTCCAGCGGGAGGTCGCCGAGCTGGAGGTCGCGCGCCACGGCTCGCGGGGCCAGGCTCGCGGTCACGGGCCGACCGCAGCCGCCGCAGGCGCGCGCACCGCCTCCGCCTCCGCAGCCGGCTGCCCGAGCGCCTGGTCGAGGTCCGCGATGAGATCGCGCACATCCTCCAGGCCCACCGACAGCCGGATCAGCTCGGGGGTCACCCCCGTGGCGCGCTGCTGCTCGGATGTGAGCTGCTCGTGCGTGGTCGAGGCCGGGTGGATGATGAGCGACTTGGCATCGCCCACGTTCGCGAGCAGCGAGAAGAGCTTCACCCGGTCGATCACGGCCTTGGCCGCGGCGTGGCCGCCCTTCACACCGAACGTGAGGACGCCCCCGTATCCTCCCTCCAGGTATCTCGCCGCGTTGGTGTGCTCCGGATGATTCTCCAGTCCCGGATAGGAGACCCACTCCACCCGGGGGTCGGCCGCGAGCCACCGGGCGGTGGCGAGCGCGTTCTCCGAGTGCCGGGCGATGCGCAGCGGCAGGGTCTCGAGCCCCTGGAGAAAGGCGAAGGCATTCCAGGGCGACAGGGCAGGGCCGAGGTCGCGCAGCAGCTGCACCCGGAGCTTGATGATGAACGCGAGCGGTCCGAACGCCTCCGTGTATACCAGCCCGTGATACGAGGGATCGGGCGCGGTGAACTCGGGGAAGCGCGCGCGCGCCGCCGGGCTCGTCCAGTCGAACCGGCCCGCGTCCACCACCACGCCGCCGATCGCGAGGCCGTGGCCACCGATCCATTTGGTCGCCGAATGGATCACGATGTCCGCCCCGTAGCGGATGGGCCGGCACAGGGTCGCCGCCCCGAACGTGTTGTCCACGACCAGCGGGATGCCGGCCTCGTGCGCGATGGCGGCCAGCGCCTCGAAATCGGGTACGTCGAGCCGGGGATTGCCGATCGTCTCCACGAACAGCAGGCGGGTACCGCCGTCGATGGCCCGGCGCACCTGCGCCAGATCGTGGATGTCGACGAAGCGGGTGGTGATGCCCCACTTCGGCAGCGTGTAGGCGAACAGGTTGTACGTGCCGCCGTAGAGCGTCTGTGAGGAGACGAGGTTGTCGCCCGCGCGGGCGAGGTTCAGCACGGTGAGGGTCTCCGCCGCCTGCCCGCTCGCGAGCGCGAGCCCCGCGGCCCCGCCCTCCAGCTCCGTCACACGCTTCTCGAACACGTCATTGGTCGGGTTCATGATCCGGGTGTAGATGTTGCCGAACTCCCGGAGGCCGAACAGGTTCGCGGCGTGGGCGGTGTCGTTGAAGACGTAGCTGGTCGTGAAGTAGATCGGCACCGCCCGGGCATTGGTGGCGGGGTCCGGCGCCTGCCCGGCATGAATGGCCAGCGTGTCGGGTCGGTACGACATGACGATGCTCCTTGAGCGGGGGTACACGCCACAAGCACGAAGCCCGGCTCACGCGGGGTGGCCGGGCCTGGGATTCTGCAGGGAACGATGCGTCTATCGGTGCGTCGTCCGCGCGTACGCCGAGGCGTCCGTCCACCCGCCGGGTGAGCGGCACATACAACAGATTCGGCAGCAGCGGTCGCCGGCGCGGATGGTCACCGTAACGAGCCCCGGATAACGAAACGCCCCCGGCCACAGTGAGCGCGGAGGCAAGCATCCGGCGCTTTAGCTCTTTGGTTCGGGCGCGCGGCCCCGGCGGGAGCAAGTGGCCCTAAATCCACCGCCGTAGCCGCATATTTATGCGCGGCCGGGAGCTCCGTCAAGGGGCGGTCCGCTCACCGCGTACCGCTCGCCGCCCGCCGTGGTTACATTGCGGCACCGCACATCACCCCAGCCTCATGGCCACCACCTGCTCGTTCGACATCTCCACCGGCGCCGATCTGCAGGAGGTGGATAACGCCGTGAATCAGGCGCTGAAGGAGATCGGCCAGCGCTACGACTTCAAGGGCAGCCACTGCGCCGTCGAATTCGACCGCCCCGCGGCGGAGATCCGCCTCGTCGCCGACGACGCCTTCCGCATGGACGCGCTGCTCGACGTGCTTCGCGGGCGGCTGATCAAGCGCGGCGTGCCGGTCAAGAACCTCAACGTAGGCGACCCGGTCGAAGGGTCGGGTGGCTCAGTAGGGCGCACCGTCTCGCTCACGCAGGGAATCGCGGGCGACGTCGCCAAGAAGATCGTCAAGTCGATCAAGGACGCCGGCTTCCGGAAGGTGCAGGCGAGCATCCAGGGCGACGAGGTCCGGGTCACCAGCCCGTCCAAGGACGAGCTGCAGGGGGTGATGGCCCACCTCCGCAGCCAGGACTTCGGCATCGAGCTCCGGTTTGGCAATTTCCGCGGCTGACCGCTGGCGCCGCAGTCCGGCGCTGCGCGCGCTGGGCCTCGCCACCGCCGCAGCCTGCGCCAACCCGCCCGCGCCAGCGGCGCCGCCGGGACCGGCGAGCGCGGAGCCGGTCGTGCAGGTCGGCCTCGTGGTCGGGGGGAACGGCGCGGTCATCGGTGGCGCCGCTCCGCTGCGCGTGCTGCAGCCCGACGGCACGACGCTCGCCGACATCCGCGCCGGGGAGACGTGGCGAGCCACGGCGCTGCCCGCCGGTGTCGGGCTCGCGCCCGGCGCCGGGGCACCGGCCACGGTCGCCGAGCAGCTGCTGGTCGCGCCCCTCGACTCCGGCGTGCCCGTACGCGTGAACGGCCGCAGCTATCACGGGACGCTGGCGCTGCTGCGCGACCGCACCGGGCTCACCGTGGTGAACCGGGTGCCGATGGAAGCGTACCTCCTGGGCGTAGTCTCGGCGGAAATGGGACGGCGGGATCCGTCGGAGCGGGAGGCGCTGCGGGCGCAGGCGGTCATCTCGCGCACCTACGCGCTGCGCAATCTCGGCCGCTGGCGCACCGAGGGGTTCGACCTGTACGCCACCGTGTCGGATCAGGTGTACGGGGGAATCGACGCGGAAACGCCGGAGGGCCGCGACGGGGTGGAGAGCACCCGGGGCCAGATCGTGACCTGGAACGGCGAGCCGATCGACGCCTTCTTCTTCTCCACCTGCGGGGGGCGGACCGAAGACGGGGGCGAGGTGTTCCGGGGTGCGGTGCGGCCGTACCTTCGCTCGATGAGCGACGCCACGCCCTCCGGAGGGGTGTACTGCAGCATCTCCCCGCGCTATCGCTGGCGCGAGGAGTGGAGCGGCGAGGGGCTCCGCGGGGTGTTGCGCCGGTCACTGCCGGCCGTCCTCGCGCTGGAGGCCTCGCGGGTGGACGAGGTGCGGGACGTCCGCGTCGGGGGACGCACCGGCTCGGGGCGGGTGGGCATGCTGACCCTGGTGCTCGGTGCCGAGCAGCTGGACGTGGACGGGCCGCAGGTGCGACAGGTCCTGCGGACTCCGGCCGGCGAGATCCTCCGCAGCACCGCCTTCACCCTCGAGGCGCGGCGGAGCGGCCGCCGTATCGCCCGGCTGGTCGCGGAGGGCAGCGGCAACGGTCACGGGGTCGGGCTGTGCCAGTGGGGTGCCGTGGGCCGGGCCCGGGCGGGTCAGGACTATCAGCAGATCCTGGCGGCATATTACGGGGGCACCGAGCTCAGCCGGATGTACTGACACTATTCGCCATCATGCCGGAACCTCTGAGAGTCGGTCTCGTCGGCGCCGGCGCCGTCGTGCAGATCGCCCATCTTCCGGTGCTGCGACGGATGAAGGGCATCGACGTGCGCGCGCTGTGCGACAATGACGTGCCCAAGGCCCGCGCCCTCGCCGACCGGTTCGGTGTCAACGACGTGTTCGACGACATCGAGGAGCTGCTCCGCTACGAGGAGCTGGACGCGGTCGTCATCGGCACCCCCACCCACCTGCACGAGTCGCACATCCTGGCGGCGCTCGCCGCCAACCTGCATGTGCTGGTCGAGAAGCCGCTCACCGTCTCGACCGCGAGCGCCCAGCGGATTGTGCGGGCCGTGGAACGGCGGGACCGGGTCGTGGTGGTGGGCATGAACCACCGGTACCGGCCCGACGTGCAGATCGTGCGCGGGTTCGTGCAGGGTGGTGAGCTGGGAGCGATCGAGAGCGCCCGGGGAAGCTGGCATGTCTACCGCCCCGGGCGCACGCAGGCGGCCTGGAAGCAGCGGCGCGAGCAGGCCGGCGGCGGCGCGATGATGGATCTCGGCCTCACCATTCTCGACCTCGGCCTGTGGCTGTCCGGCAATCCCGCCCCGGTGCGGGTGAGTGCGACGCTCGACCGCGAGGTCAGGGAGCGAACGGTGGAAGAGTCGGGCAGCGCGTTCGTGGTCTGCGACAACGGCATCAGCGTGTTCCTCGACGTGACCTGGCGCCACATCGGCGAAGGCGAGCGGTTCGGGGTCGGGCTCCGGGGCACGAAGGGAACCGCCGCGATCAACCCGCTCAAGGTCTGGAAGGAGCTGCACGGTGCCCCGACCGACGTGGCGCCGACCGCATCGGGCAGCCGCGAGAACCCCTTCACGGCATCGTTCCGTGCCGAGTGGGCGCATTTCCGGGCCGCGATCGCCGGCGAGGCCAGGGCCCCCTCGATTCAGGAGCACGTCACTCTCCACCGGGTGCTGGACGCGATTTACCGATCGGCGCAGGACGGACGGGACGTGGTGTTGTGACGGCCGGGCGGCCGGGCGGCCGGGCGGTCAGGGCCGCCGTTCGGGGCTTCGCTGCTGTTGCCGTCCTGCTCGCGCCGCTCGAGGCACAGACTGACCGCCCGGCGGTCCGACCGTCCGACCGCCCGAACGGCTCCGACCTCACCGTCTCCCTCGTGACCATGGGAGTCGGAAGCCGCGTGTGGGAGCGCTTCGGCCACAACGCGATCCTGGTCGAGGACCGACGGCGCGGCACCCGCACCGCGTACAACTACGGGCTGTTCGACTTCCGGCAGGACGACTTCCTCCTCCGGTTCATCCAGGGCAGGATGTGGTACTGGATGCAGGGGTTCGACGTCGATGCGATGCTGCGGAGTTACATCCGCGACAACCGGTCGGTGTGGGTGCAGCAGCTGAACCTCACGCCGCCGGAGCGGGTCGCCCTCCGTGACTTTCTCGAGTGGAACGAGCGGCCGGAGAACCGCTACTACCGGTACGACTACTATCGCGACAACTGCTCGACCCGCGTGCGCGACGCGCTCGACCGCGTCCTCGGCGGCCGCCTCCGCGCGGCCACCGACACGATCGCCACCGGCACGACGTATCGCTTCCACACCGCGCGGCTCACCGCGCCCGATCTGCCGCTGTACACCGGCCTCGCCGTCGCGCTCGGTGAGCCGGTGGACCGGGAGATCAGCGCCTGGGAGGAGATGTTTCTTCCCCTCTCGCTCCGCGAGTGGGCACGGCGAGTGACCGTCCTCGATTCCGCGGGGCACGAGATACCGCTGGTGCGGTCCGAGCGGACGGTGTTCACGAGCACCCAGCCGGAGCCGCGCGACCGGCCTCCGGAGTGGGTCCCGTGGTATCTGGTCGCCGGCCTGGCCCTCGGCGGAGGGTTGGTCGGCGCCGGGCGGCGGCCGCGCTCGGCGCTCGCCTGGACCGCGAGCGCCTGGGCGCTGCTCGGCGGCCTCACGGGAGCGATCCTCGTGTTCCTGTGGGCCTTCACCGATCACACGGTGGCGCACCGCAACGAGAATGTGCTCCAGGCGAGCCTGTTCCTGCTCCCGCTTGCCGTGCTGACGCCGGCGCTCGCCCTCGGCCGCTCCTGGGCGCGCCGCCCGGCGCTCGCGTTGGCGGCGCTGGTCGCGGCGGCCGCCCTCTCCGGGCTCGCGCTCAAGCTGCTGCCCGGCTTCGATCAGCGGAACGCGGAGGTTCTAGCGCTGGCGGTGCCGGCCAACCTGGGGCTGGCGCTGGGCCTGAGGCGGGCTGGGAAGGCGGTGAGCAGTAAGCAGTAAGCAGTAAGCAGTGAGCAGTGAGCAGTGAGCAGTAAGCAGTAAGCAGTGAGCAGTAAGCAGTGAGAGGCGACGCC
>DASUAH010000252.1:0-7006 GCA_035763885.1 Gemmatimonadales bacterium | reverse complement strand
CCGCTGGAGCGTGATCCGCAAGGTCGTGCTGCCCCTGGCCACATCGGGGATCCTCACCGCGGTGATCTTCGCCTTCACCCTCGTCCTGCAGGACTTCGTCTACGCGCTGACCTTCATCAGCTCGGTGGGGAAGATGACGGTCTCCCTGGGGGTGCCGGTGGCCCTGGTGCGGGGGGACGTCTTCTACTGGGGATCGCTGATGGCCGCGGCGCTGATCACCAGCATCCCCATCGCCATCGTCTACAACTTGTTCATCGACCGGTTCATCGCCGGCCTCACCGCGGGCGCGCTGAAGGGGTGACCGCTAGGGGGCCGCTCCTGGGCCGCTGACCAGGACGTTGACGGCCGTTCCAGGCGGAACCGGCGTCTGCGGGGCGGGGAACTGCGAGATCACGCTGCCGGCGGGCGCGTCCACCAGCGCCGTCTCTTCCACACTTCCCAGGGTCAGCCCGGCTTCGGCCAGCAGCACCGCGGCCTGATCCACCGTCGCGCCGCGGAGATCGGGAACCTCAACGGCGGCCCTTGCTTCGTCCTCTTTTTTTCGTTTGCCGTCCTTCGGCGCCGGTTTGTCGGGTTCGGGCTGGATCGCCTCCTGCTCCGGAGCGGGCGGCGGCGCAGCGGCCTGGGGCTCCGCAGGAGCGCCGCGGCTGAGCACAACCGAGATGAGCGCCTGGCGCCGCACCGTGCGGCCGACGGCCGGGGACTGGTCCACGACCATGTCCTTCGGATACGTGCGGTGGAAGGTGCTGTGGGTGATCCTGACCCGCAGGTCCAGCTCCGCGGCGAGCGCCTCCGCGCGGTCGATCGGCAGCCCGCGGAGGTCGGGGACCCCCACCGTCTCGGTGGTCGCCCCGGATGGGGACGGTCCCGCGGGAAGACCGGGCAGCCCGGGCGCGCCTGCGGCGAACCAGGCTCCCAGCAGGATGGCGAAGACGGCGGTGGCGCCGAGGAAGCCGAACAGAGAGTGCCGGCGACCCGTGGTGGACGACGGCGCGGAAACTGCCGCGGGGGGAGGCGCGGACGCCTCGACGGCCGGCAGGATCGCCGTGGCGTCTTCGGGCGGCAGCACCACCGTCGGCGCGTCCTGCCAGTGGGCGCTGCGGCCCAGCAGGTCGTCGCGCATCTCGCCGGCCGAGGCGTAGCGCTGCTCGGGGAGCTTGGACATCGCCCGCAGGATGATCTGCTCCACGCGCGGGGGGATGCGGCCGTCCAGGCTGCGCGGGGCGGGCGGGGCCTCGCGGATGTGCTTGAGGGCAAGGGCGACAGGGCTCTCGCCCGCGAACGGCAGCCGCCCCGTCACCATCTCGTACAGCACGACCCCCAGGGCGTAGATGTCCGAGCGCGCCCCCGCGGCGTCCCCGCGGGCCTGCTCCGGCGAGAGGTACTGCGCCGAGCCCACGACGCTGCCCGGCTGGGTGATCGTCGAGCCGGCGAGGGCGCGGGCGATGCCGAAGTCGGCGACCTTGACGGCGCCCTCCGCCGTCAGGAGGATGTTCTGGGGTTTGATGTCGCGGTGCACGATGCCGTGGCGGTGGGCGTAGTTGAGGGCATCGCAGACCTGCGCCGCGATCGCGCAGGCCCGATCCGGATCGAACCCGCCCTCGCGCTGGATGACCTCCTTCAGGGTCTCTCCCTCGACGTGCTCCATCACGATGTAGTGCACGCCGCGATCCTCTCCGCTGTCCAGCACGCGCACGACGTTGGGGTGGGCGAGCGAGGCGGCCGCGCGGGCCTCCCGTTCGAAGCGGCCCACGAACTCCGGCGCGTGCGCGAACTGATCGTAGAGGATCTTCACGGCCACGACCGCGCCGTCCGGCCGCCGGCGCGCGCGGAAGACTGTCGCCATCCCGCCGTGGCCGGCGGTCCCGAGCAGCTCGTAGCGCCCTGCGATG
Organism: Gemmatimonadales bacterium; assembly: GCA_035763885.1. Classification (GTDB taxonomy): domain Bacteria; phylum Gemmatimonadota; class Gemmatimonadetes; order Gemmatimonadales; family GWC2-71-9; genus DASQPE01. The sequence goes on along the minus strand of DASUAH010000252.1, from coordinate 5,114 downwards.
ATGGTGCCCGGAGTGGTCGCCATGTCTATTAGGGATTATTCCACGATCTGGAGGGCGCGCTGGAGCACGCGGCGGGCGATGGGCGCGGCGACGCGTCCGCCGATACCGCCGTGCTCGACCACGACCGCGATCGCCACGCGCGGGGCGCCGGCCGGGGCGAAGCCGATGAACCAGGCGTGCGGCTCGCCCTGCGGCACCGTCGCCGTGCCCGTCTTCCCGGCCACCTGCGCGTCGGGCAGCGCGGCGCCGCGGCCTGTGCCGCGCTGCACGACGGCGACCATGCCCTCGCGGATGATCGCGGCGATGCGCGCGTCGACGGCGCGGCGGTGGGCGCCTCCGCCGTGCGCGCGGACGACCGAGCCGTCCGGATCGCGGATCTCGCGCACGAGATAGGGATCGACCGCCTCGCCCCCGCGGGCGATCGCGGCGGCCATCAGCGCCATCTGCAGCGGCGTCACCGCCAGGCTGCCCTGGCCGAACGCCATCTGCCCGGCGCCCTCGCCCTGGACCTCCTCGCGCGGGGGCAGGTGGCCCGCGGCGGCGGGGAGCTCGAAGTCGGGCGCGCGGTCGAAGCCGAAGGCGCGGGCCTGGGCCAGCAGGGCCTCGCCGCCGGTGCGGAGGCCGACCGTGATGAAGACGACGTTGCACGAGCGCGCCAGCGCGTCGATGAACGTCACCGTCCCGCAGGGCTGGCCCTCGAAGTTGGTGATGCGGGTGTTGCGGACGACGATGGAGCCGGGATCCCGGAACGTCGTCTCCGGACGCGCCGTCCCGGTCGCCAGGGCCGCGGCCATGGTGACGATCTTGAAGGCGGATCCCGGCGTGTAGCGGCCGCCGGCCGCGCGGTTGAGCAGGGGGCTCCCCTCCGCCTGCTGCAGCGTGGGCCACTGCTCCTCCACCGTCTGCGGATCGAAGCCCGGCGCGCTGACCATGGCCAGGACCGCGCCGTCGCGCGGGTCGAGGACCACGATGGCCCCCCGGCGGCCGGCCAGGGCCTGCAGGGCGATCCGCTGCAGGGCGGCGTCCACGGTGAGGACGGCGTCCAGCCCGCGCGCCTGACCGCCGGCGATCCGGCGGCGGACCTCCTCGATCAGCGACTGCCCGTCCAGCCCGAGCAGCTCCTGGTCGAGGGCGGCCTCGAGGCCGGTCTTCCCCAGCCGTTCGTCGCGGTAACCGACGACATGGGCAAATACAGGGCCCGCAGGATAGCGTCGGACGAACATCCCTTCCGCCCTCTCGGAAAGCGCGAGCGGGCGGAGCCTTCGGTCGAAGATGGTGCCCCTGTGGATCCGGCGCTCGGCCAGGATCAGCCGCGGGTTGCGCGGGTCGGCGGCCAGCTCGGATGCGCGCACGACCTGCCAGTAGGCGGTCGTGCCCATGACGGCCACGAACAGCGCCGAGAAGACCGCGGCGACGCGGAACAGGGGGCGGGGATCCGCCGACGCCGGCAGCGGCGCGGCCGACCGCTGCGCGTCCATCGCAAGCAGCATCCCCAGGAGGATGAAGTTGCTGACGATGGAGGAGCCGCCGTAGCTCACGAACGGCAGCGTGACCCCGGTGAGCGGCACGAGGCGCAGCGTGCCGGCGAGGATGACCAGCGTCTGCACGCCGAGCACCGTGGCCACTCCGGTGGCGACCAGGCGGGTGAAGTGCGTCGGCGCGCGCAGGGCGATCCGGATCCCGCGGTGGATGAGCAGCAGAAAGAGCAGCAGCAGCGCCAGCGCGCCGGCGTACCCCAGCTCCTCGCCGACCGCGATGAAGATGAAGTCCGTGTGCGCGGCGGGGACGAGGTCGGGAGAGCCGCGCCCCAGCCCGCGTCCCGTGAGTCCCCCGCCGGCCAGACCGAAGAGCGACTGCACGAGCTGATAGCCGCGGCCGCTCGCCTGCGCCCAGGGATCCCACCAGATCTCGACCCGGGTCCGTACGTGGGGCAGCCACTGATAGGCGGCGGCCATGCCGAGGAGAAAGAGCGCGCCCGATCCCGCGACGAGATCCGCCCGGGCGGTCGCCGCGTACAGCATGACGACCACGATCGCAAAGTACAGCATCGCCGCCCCGAAGTCGCGCTGCACCGCGAGCAGCGCCAGGCTGAAGCCCAGCACCACCAGCACCGGACCGAGCGCCCGCAGCTGCACGCGGGCGGGGAGGTGCCGGGCCGAGAGCACAGGGCGGTACTCGGCGAGATACGAGGCAAAGAAGAGCACGAGCAGCACCTTCACGACCTCGGAGGGCTGGATGCTGACCGGCCCCAGGGCGATCCACTGGCGCGTCGTCTCACCTTCGCGGCCGAAGACGAGGGCCGCGGCGAGGAAGGCCAGGGCCGCGCCGGCGACGAGATAGCGGTAGCGCGCCAGGGTGAAGGCGTCGCGCGCGACGGCGACGGTGGCCAGCAGCAGCGCCGCGCCGAGGAGGATCCACAGCGCCTGCTTCCAGATCAGCGCGGGCGCGAGGCGGTAGATCTCGGTGAGGCCGACGGCGGTGAGCAGCGCCACGGCGGGCAGGAGCACCGGATCGGCGCGGAGCCCCCGCCAGGCCAGCGCGCCGGAGGCCACCGGGAAGACGAGCAGCACGGCGGCGGCGGCGAGCGGCAGCACCGAACCGTCGCGGTACAGGGCGAGGTGCACCAGGGCCAGGCCGATCGCGCCGGTGGTGATGGCGATGAGGTGCAGGCGGCTCACGGCGCCCTCCGCGGGATCTGCTGCAGGATGCGCAGGGCGTGGCCCTCGTCGCGCACGGGCAGTCCCTGCGCCAGCAGCTCCCGGTACAGCGGCGGCAGGTCGTCGGCGGACGTGGCGTAGACTCGCTGAGCGTGGTGCAGCCGGATGCCCGCCACCTGCGCGCGCATCCCGCGGAACAGGGCGACCTGGCCGCCCGACAGTCCGAGGAAGGTGTCCTGCCACGCCCCGGCCAGCGCGAGCGAGGCGCCCGCCGCCAGCGCCGCGGCCGTCAGGATCCAGCTCCTGAAACGGTCCCGGCGGGGGAGGGTGAGATATGCGGCCACGGCGGTGACGTCGTCTCGCGAGCCCGCGACCACGGCCTGCCGGACGGCGTCCGCTGCAGGCTCGCCGCCCGCGAGGAGGGCCGCGAGGGAGGCGTCGGGGAGCGCTTTGTGCACGCCGTCGGTGCAGAGCAGCAGGACGTCGCCGGCCTGAAAAGTCACCGGACGGACCTGGGGGTGCAGCCCGGGCGCTCCGATCGCCTGCGTGAGGACGCTGAGGGCCCGATGGCCTGCACTCGGCGCTCCGGCCCGCGCCATCTCAGCCGCGACGGAGTGGTCCTCGCTCAGCACGGTGAGGGATCCCTCCCGCCACAGATAGGCGCGGCTGTCGCCGACGTGGGCCAGGACGGCTTCCCCGTTCCGCAGACACACGGCGGTGAGCGTCGTGGCCATCGTCTGCCGCGCGGAGGACAGCCGGTCCTGTGCGGCCTGGACCTTCTCGGTGGCGCGGAAGGTGGCGGCGGCAGCGGCCGCGGTCAGCGGCCGGCCCCTGGCGACCTCCCGCTGCAGCGCCTCGGCGAAGGTCTGCAGGGCGAGCGCGCTGGCCACCTCGCCGGCGGCCCCGCCGCCGACCCCGTCCGCGACGGCCAGGAGGTCGAGTCCGCGGCGCCGGCGCGCGAGGTAGGCGTCCTGGTTCGTCCGATGGGCCGGTCCCCGGGCGCTCGCCGCGGTGACGCCGGTCATGACGAGGCGGGCCATTGCAGCCTGAGGACGACGCTGCCGATCCGCAGGCGGTCGCCCTCCGTCAGGCGGGCGCTGCTGCCGACCCGCTCGTCGTTCACGAACGTCCCGTTGCTCGAGCCGAGGTCGTCCACGAGGACCGTGGCGTCCTGGACGGTGAGGCGGGCGTGGCGCAGGCTGACGAAGCGGTCGGCGAGCACGAGGTGGGCGGCGGGCGAGCGCCCGACGACCATGTCGCCCTCGATCGGGAACGCCTGCCCTGGGCGAAGCTTGCCGGCGCCGGCTTCGACGATCAGCCTGGGCGACCGGCGCCTGGGGGCGCGTGAGGGATGATGCGGCGCCGCCGCGGCGTCGCGGAGGTCGGCGCGCATCACCTGCAGCGCGCGGATCACGAAGACCCCCAGGCCCGCGAGGACGGCGAAGCGCAGCAGCTCGAGGAGCAGATCGGTCATGACTCCGCCGCCTGGAAGTCGAGCGTGGTCCCGCCGATGCGGATGCGGTCGCCGGGACGTATCGGGTGCCGGTCGATGCGCTCGCCGTTGACGTACGTCCCGTTCTTGGAGCCGAGGTCGAGCAGGATCCACCCTTCCGTGCCGCGCTCGAGGCGCGCGTGCTCCCGGGAGGCCGCGGCGTCGCGGAGGACGATCGAGCATCCGTCGCCCCGGCCGAGGACCATGGGCTCCGCGGAGAGCGGGTACCGGAGGCCGTCGGAGGCGAGCAGGACACCCTGCGCCGCGGGTGCGGGAATGCCGTCCTCGTCCGGCGGCTCGAAGAGGGTGGTCTGATCGAGCGCGTCGGGCGCCGGCTGGCTCAGCCCGGCCTCGATGCGGATGCCGTCGGGGCCGGGCGCTTCCTCGGCGGGGGCGATCGTCACCCGGACGCGCCCCGGCAGGACGTAGCGGCGCTCTGTCGCGTAGTCCGCCAGGTAGGCCTCGATCTCCTCGGCGATCTGCGGCGCCACCGGCGCCCATGCCTCGAACTCCCGCCCGTCGAGCGAGACGCGGAACTCGTTGGGCGCGTAGGTGCGCGACAGACTCACGATCGTCCGCTCATCCATCGCTCTCGTCAAGGCGCGGGCGACGTCCACGGGGTGGGTGGCGCCCCGGAACGCCCGCGCGAAGAGGCCTTCGACGAGCTGCTCGAGTCGCCGTTCGAGCCGGTCCAGGATGCTCATCAACGAAAGCTTTTCCCCCGGCGGGGATGCCCGCCAAACCATAGGACCGGCCCCCGTGGGGACGGAATACAAGGAGTCGTGGCGGAGGAGCGGGAGGCCGTGCGGGCGTTCGGCGCGTACGTCCGGATGCTGCGCGAGAACGCGCGCGGGGCCGGGCGGGGGAAGACGCTGCGGCAGCTGTCGCGGGAGACCGGGATCGCGCCGAGCGTGCTGAGCCGCGGGGAGCGGGGGCTGCAGGACCTCCGGCAGGCGGAGTACATC
>DASUAH010000251.1:0-18785 GCA_035763885.1 Gemmatimonadales bacterium | reverse complement strand
ACCGAGCCGTTGCCGTTGAAGGTGGCGAACGAGCCGCCCTGCAGCTCGATCTCGGCGCCCAGGGGCCCCCGGCCCCGGGCGGTGATCAGGTTGATCGCGCCGCCCAGCGTGTTGCGCCCGGTGACCGACGCCGTGCCCGACAGCAGCTCGATCCGCCGCACGTACTGCATCGGCAGCAGATCGAAGTTCACCTGCGACGCATCCGGCTCGTTCTGCCGCACGCCGTCGAGGAACACCGAGACCCCCTGCGGCAGCCCGACGACCGGGGACGCGAAGAAGCCGCGGGTGCTCACGTTCAGCTTGTAGGGCGAGCCGAGATCGTCGTAGATGGAGAACCCGGGCTGCTGGGGCAGCACGTCGGAGAGGATGCGGGGCTCGTACGCGTCCGCCTCCTCCTCGCCGATGATGGTCACGCGCGCCGGCACCCCCGACCCGACGGTCGGCCCGGCGGATGGGCGGATCGAGCCCACCACCTCGATCGGCTCGAGCGTGAGCGCGGTGGTGTCCCGGCGGGTGGAATCGGGCGCTTGCGCCGCGAGCGCCGCGGGCACGAGGGCGCCCGCGAGCAGGCCTGAGGTCAGTCGCATGAGATCAGCGAAGTAGGTATTCGGGACGGGGGCGGGGGCGGCCGCGCGACTCCTCGTACAGCGCGACCATCATGACGCGATCGGGCGGCACCCCGACGACGAGGAGCCCGTCGTCGGCGGGGCCGCCGCCGTCGAAGTCGGCACAGCAGTGATGGATGGTGACGAGATCGGCCGGCGCCGTCCCGAGCAGCATGGGCGCATCGCCGCGGGTGAACCGCAGCAGGTCGCCGCTGGAATAGTCGCCGGAGTTGTCGTTGTCCTCGTAGAGCGTGAGGCGGCGCACCCGCTCGTCGGGACGGGCAGTCACCAGAACGCCGTCGTCGCGCACCCCGCCCCCGTCGAAATCGTAACAGCAGCGGTCCACCGTCACGACCCGGCGGCTCCATCCCGCCCAGACGACCAGGGCCACCGCGGCGGCGGCCGCGGCGGCCGCGAAGGCGATCGGTCGGCGCCGGCGCGGACGGACGGCACCCTTCAACCGCCCGCCCTGCCGGACCCGGCCGACCGTCTCCGCGCCCAGTGATGCGCGCGGGCGGAAGCGGATCCCCGCGAGCGCCCGGTCCAGCTCGGCGACCTCTTCCGGCACTTCGCCCTGCTCAGCCACCGGCATCCAGCTCCCCGAGAGCGGCCTTCAGCCGCTTGAGCGCGCGCCAGAGCCGGGTCCGCACGTTGGCCTCGCTGATGCCCAGCATTGCGGCCGCGTCGCGCCCGTCGAGCTCGCTCGCGTAACGCAGGCTGACGATCTCGCGGTCATCGTCAGCCAGGGTCGCCAGGGCGTCGAGAATGCGTCCGACCTCCTCCTCCTGGAGGAGGCGCTCCTCGACCGACGGGGCGTCGGAGACCAGGTCGCGCATGGTCCCGAGCGGGACGTATTGCCTCACCCGGCCGCGGCGGTGGTGGTCGCGCACCAGGTTCCGGGCGATCGCGAGCAGCCACGCCCGCGGCGGTCCCCGCGCCTCGTCGTACCGGTCGCCGGCCACCACCGCCCGCAGGAACGTCTCGGCGACGAGGTCCTCGGCCACGTCGGGGGAGGCCACCTGGAATCGGACGTAGTTGTACACCGCCTCGCCGTGCTCTTCGTACCAGCGGCGACAGCGGTCCTCGGCGGGCGCGCCGGGCGACCCCGAACGGTGCGGTCGGGACAGCGAGCGGAGAGGCATCATAGGGTATATACGCGCAGGCCCGTCGGGTGTCACAGGGGCGCGGTCGGCCGCCCCCGGCTCAGAACGCGCTCCCCCCGGTGATCGCCTGGCCCACGATCAGCGAGTGCATGTCGTGGGTCCCCTCGTAGGTATAGACCGCCTCCAGGTTGGCGAGGTGACGCATCGAGTGGTACTCGACGAGGATGCCGTTGGCGCCGAGCAGCCGGCGCGCCTCGCGGGCGCACTCGGCGGCCATGCTCACGTTGTTGCGCTTGGCGAGCGAGACCTGCTCGGGCGTCATCGTGCCCGCGTCCTTGAGCCGGCCGAGCTGGAGGGCCAGGCATTGGGCCTTGGTGATCTCGGTGAGCATGTCCACCAGGCGGACCTGCTGGATCTGGGTGTGGGCGATGGGCCGCCCGAACGCGACCCGGGTCCGGGCGTAGCGCAGCGCCTCGTCGTAGCACGCCATCGCGGCGCCGACTGCGCCCCAGGCGATCCCGTACCGCGCCTGCGTCAGGCACATGAGCGGGCTCTTGAGCCCAGCCGACATCGGCAGCACCGCCTCTCCCGGCAGCCGGACGTCCTGGAGGTGGATCTCGCTCGTATCGGACGCGCGCAGCGACAGCTTCCCGGCCTGGTCCCTGGCGGCATAGCCCGCCGTATCGGTCGGGACGATGAAGCCGCGGATCGATCTGGGGTCGTCGATCGCGCCGGTCTTGGCCCAGATGATCGCCACCGTGGCCTGCGAGCCGTTGGTGATCCACATCTTGGTGCCGTTCAGCACCCAGCCGTCGGCTGTCTCGCGCGCCGTCGTGATCATCCCCGCCGGATCGGACCCGAAGTCCGGCTCGGTGAGTCCGAAGCAGCCGATCTCCCGGCCCGCCGCCAGCCGCGGGAGCCAGTGCCGCTTCTGCTCCTCCGAGCCGAAGCCGTAGATGGGATACATCACCAGCGCGCCCTGCACCGAGGCGAAGGAGCGGATACCGCTGTCTCCCCGCTCCAGCTCCTGCATGATGAGGCCGTAGGCGACGTTGTTGAGCCCGGCGCAGCCGTATTCCTCCGGGAGATTCGCGCCGAAGAGTCCCAGCTCGGCCATGCCCGGGACGAGCTGCCCGGGGAACCGGCCCGCGAGGTAGGCGTCGCCGATCACCGGCATCAGGTGCGCGTCGACCCAGGCGCGCACGGTGTCGCGGACGGCGCGCTCCTCCTCGGAGAGGAGCGAATCGAGGTTGAAGAAGTCGACGCCGGTGAAGCTCACGGCGACCCGGCCTTGCGCGCGGCCGCCGCCGTGCCCCGCTGGCCGTCCGCCCGTCGGCCCGCCTGGCCCTCCCGCCGCACCGGCCGCCGCGCCGCGGGCAGCACCCCGACCTCGCGCGCCTTGGCCCGGAAGGTGGGCCCGTGGTCCACCGGCAGGCCGTTCTCCGCCTGCCACTGGTGGACCATCTCGTGCAGCATCGTGTGCTCCACTTCCGGCCAGGGATGGAGCGCGAGGTGCCGCCGGCTGATGGCGATCTCGAGCGGGTGTCCGGTGCGGAGGTCCACGCTGACCTCACCGAGCCGGATGCGCATGCGGCCCGAGAGCCGGATGGGGATGTAGCGGAGCGCCCCGTCGAAATACAGCGCGTTGAAGCGCTGGTGCGCCGCCTGGAGCTGGTGCAGCAGCGTGAGGTCGCCCGGACGCGGGCGCTCCGCCGGCCGGGACCGGGACGCGGGGGGCGCGTACAGCTCCACCGGAAACGCCAGGAAGACCCGCTCCGCGCCGCGGCGATCCGCGCGCGAGCGGCGTGGGTCGAGGAACCGGACGATCGCCTCCAGCACGCGGTCGGGCGCGAAGGCGTACCCCTGGTGCAGGCGCAGCACGCGCCGTACCGTGAGGCTGACCATCACGGTGCGGTTGCTGTGGGTGCGGACCGCCGCGACCCGTGGCAGGCCAAGGAGGGCGAGTCGCCGCGCGAGCAGCTCGGCGGAGTGCGGGAGGAGCGGACGGGTCGCCACGCTACACCCCCTCCACCGCCGACACCACCGGCTCCGGCGTGACGTGGCGGGCGAAGCTGAAGCGATCGGACGGCGCGAACCCCCCGGCCTCCGCGTCCCAGCGATAGTGCTGGACGTGGATCGCGTTCGACTCGATCCTCACCACGTTGAACACCGACGCCCGCCCGCCGCGCGAGCGGAAGCTGTGGGTGCCGGAGGTGCTCACGGTGATGCGTCCCTCGACCTGGCCCGCGCCCTCGTAATGGTCGTGCCCGCACAACACGAGGTCGACGCCGGTGTCGAGCAGGCGCCGGTGCGCGGAGCGCCAGCGCGCCAGCCCGTGGCGCCGCGACACCTCGCCGGGCAGCACGTTGTGATGGATCACGAGCACCCGGGCGACGTCGCGCGGGGCGGCGGCGAAAAGCGCCTTGACCCGGTCGGTTTCGCTGCGCGGCAGGTGCCCCTTGACCGCGATGTCGTTCAGGTTCCAGGTCAGCGAGCCGAACGCCACGCCGTAGCTGCTCAGCGCCCCCGCGATCACCGCCCCCGGCACCTGCAGCACCGGGCGCACGTCGCCGAAATACTGGCAGTACTTCCGGTACTTCACGGCACTGCCCCGGAGCCCGAGCGGGCTGAGCCACCACTCCAGGTCGTGGTTGCCCGGGATCACGAGCGTCGGCGCGTGCGCCTGCATCTGCCGCACGAACACGCGCGCCCGCTGGAACTCGCCGTGACGGGCCCGCTGGGCGAGGTCGCCCGAGACCACGATCGCGTCGGTCTCGAGCGTGGGGACGAACCGCTCCAGCGCCTCTACCTGCGGCAGGTCCGCGAGACCGCCGAAATGGAGGTCGGAGAGGTGGACGATCGTAACGTCGGTCACCAGACGGCCCGGATGCGATAGGTGAGCGTCGCGCTGCCGCGGGCGGGGACCGCGACCCGGAACCGCGCCACGGTCGCCGACACCTTCTCCGGCGGGACCGAGCTGGCGATCACCGACCACTCGCCGGCTCGCTGCTCGTACACCGAGACGGTGACCGCCGAGTCGCGGGCATTCGTGAGGGCCACGTCGTAGCCGGCGGTCGCGCGAATCCGGACACCGGCGGCGCTGCTGTCGCGCTCGGTGGTGTATTCCGTCTGGCGGCGGCGCGCGGTCAGGTCGAAGGCGGCGCCGGCCCGGAGCTCGAGCTCCTTGCCGGCCGGCGTGTGTTGCACGATCGCCTCGCCCACGAGCTGCAGGCGGCGTTCGCGGTCGCGCTCGAAGATGCGCACGGCGCCGGCGGGCACCGGGCGATCGCCGAAGGCGCTGCCGCGACGGCGATCGAGCGTGTAGTGGATCGCCACCGGGATATCCGCCCCCTCGCCGGGCTCCTGCTCGATCCCGTAGAACAGCTGGGGACGCCGCACCACGTACTCCCGCGAGACGCCGGTCGTCGCCGGCTCGAACAGCGGCAGCACGCTGGTGGTGCCGGGCGCCAGCGACCAGCGACCCGGGAGCGAATACACGTGCACCTCCCCGACGCGCTCCTCGGTCGCCACCGGCGCGGCGCGGGCCGCGAGCCGGTCCTCGGCGGAGACCGCGCCGGTGACGACCATCTCCCGGACCGGCAGGCCGGCCACTCCGCGCACGCTGCCCGCGAGCAGCTGCACCTCGGCGCTGTCGAACTGGATCCGCTGGACCGGTATGGCCGCCGTGCCCTCGACCCGGGCCTTCCCCGCGTCGAGCACCACGTTGTAGCTCACCTGCCAGGACGCGCCGGAGGTGAAGTAGGCGAGCGCGAGCGTCTTCGACGCGTCGGCCGCGTGGATGCGCAGCTCGACCGTGGGCTGCGTCACGGCCATGTCCTCGGTGTAGCGGAGCTGGCCCGGGCGATAGAATACGATGGAGCCATCGTCCAGCCGCCAGCGCTCGGGTTCGACCCCGAGCAGCGTCGCGGTGAGCGGGCCGAAGGGGTAGCCGGTATGGAACTCGAACCGCTTGCCGACCGACCGGCGCAGCACGCTCTGCTCGCTGACGTCCGAGTCGTAGCGGGCCTCGATCAGCGCGACCGCGGGGTCGACCGAGAACAGGGTGGACGCCTCCAGCGGCCCCAGGGCGAGGCGGTGCGTCGACGTCCCTTTGGGGACCGGGACGGGCAGGGTCCGGCGCACCAGCAAGCGGCCGTCGTTGTAGATCGTGAGCGAGGTCTGCTGCTGGGCTGGCAGACGGCCGGACGGCCAGACGGCCAGCAGCGACACCACCGCCCCAAGGACGCCCGCCGCCCGCCTGGCCGTCCGGCCGTCTGGCCGTCTGACCGTCATTTGAGCACCTCCATCGCAATCCGTCCGGCAATCCGCCGCACGATCAGGTACGTCGCCAGCACCGCAATCACCGACATGACCCGCGCGGTGGGCTCCGGGGGCACCCGCAGCGCGACGTAGAGCCCCATCAGCGCCGTCGCCGCGAGCGCGGCGCGCGAGGCGATCTTCCGGGCCCGCGCCTCCTTCGCCCAGCGGCACTCGGGGCAGAGATCGCCCCAGGCGATCCGCGGCACGCGCTTGCCGCACTTCGCGCAGGGAACCTCAGGCAACCCGCTGAGCGACGGCATCCCCGAACTCCTGCGTGGTCGCGATCCCGCCCAGGTCCCGCGTCCGGATCTTCCGCCTCACGATCACGTGCTCGACCCCCTCGCGGATCCGCCGCGCACGATCGAGCTCGCCGATGTGGTCCAGCATCATGGCGGCCGCGAGGATTTGCGCCGAGGGATTGGCGATCCCCTTCCCCGCGATGTCGGGCGCGCTGCCGTGCACCGCCTCGAAGATCGCCGCCCGGGTGCCGATGTTGGCCCCGGGCGCGAGCCCAAGGCCGCCCACCAGCCCCGAGACCTCGTCGCTCAGGATGTCGCCGAACATGTTCGTGGTGACCATCACGTCGAACTGCTCCGGCCGCATCACCAGCTGCATGGCGCAGTTGTCCACGATCATGTCGGCCGCCTCCACCCGGGCCTCGTAGTCCCGCGCCACCCGGCGTCCCTCCTCCAGGAACAGCCCGCTCACCATCTTCAGGATGTTCGCCTTGTGGACGATCGTGACCTTCCGGCGTCCGTGCTTGAGCGCGTACTCGAACGCGTACCGCACGATGCGCTCGCATCCCACCCGGGTCACGATGGCCATCGACTCCGCCACCGCGCGCGGATCGTCGCCGACCTGGACGAAGTGCTCGACCCCGATGTAGAGCCCCTCGAGGTTCTCGCGCACCAGCACGATGTCGACGTTCTCGAAGCGGCCGCCGGGCAGCAGCGTGCGGGCGGGCCGGATGTTGGCGAAGAGCTCGAATTCCTTGCGCAGCCCCACGTTGACCGAGCGGAACCCGGTGCCGACCGGGGTGGTGAGCGGTCCCTTGAGCGCCACCCGGGTCCGCCGGATGCTCTCGACCGTGGCGTCGGGGAGCGGCGTCCCGGTGGCCTCGACCGCCGCCATCCCCGCCAGCTCCTCGTCCCAGTGGAACCGGAGCCCCGTCGCCTCGAGGACCTTGACCGTCTGCGCGGTGATCTCCGGCCCGATGCCGTCGCCCGGGATGAGGGTCACGTCGTAGGTCATCGCGCCGGGGTGTCGAGCGGCAGCACGGCGGCCAGGGCGGCGGCGAGGGCTTCCTCGGCGGAGGCGCCGACACCCCAGGTGAGCGCGCGCCAGGCGACGGTGCCGGTGCGGGCGTCCGCCAGCGCGAGCGAGAGGTCGGCGCGGACCGCGCCGCTCGTGTCCCGCGCGAAGGCGAGGGCCGCCGGCACCATCGCGTACCGGCCGCCGGTGAACGACACCAGGCTCCGCAGCCCGCTGCGGAGCGGGTCGGGCACCCGCTTCAGCTTCGGGGCGCGGAGCACCGCCTGTCCCATCTGGTCGGGCTCCGGCACCATCCCCGGATTGCGGCGCGCGATCTGGCGGAGCCGCGGCGGCAGCACCCACGTCACCTCGGGGGCGCGCGCCTCGAGGTTGTCGCCGATCAGCGAGTCGGCCCAGCGCAGCAGCCGCGGCCGGTCGCGCAGCACGGCGAGCGCGGTGTCCCGGGCGAGCGCCGGGTCGGCCGCGGCGAGCGTCAGCGGCAGGACGGCGATGGCTTCGCCCGCGAGCGCGAGCGCGTTGAACGCCGGCGGCGGCTTGGTCCGGGCCTGCGCCCCGGCAGTCGCGGGCGCGAGCAGGACGAACGCGAGCGCGGCAGCGAGGCGATGGAGCACGGGACCGATCGGTGCGTTGCAGGGTGGCCGGACGATGACGATGCGAGTGTGCGAGGAAGGTAATCCGGGCGCCGCGCTATTCCAACGACAATCCTCCGTCCACCACGATGGTCTGTCCGGTGATGTGCCGCGCGCCCTCGGAGCAGAGGAACGAGATCACGTGCGCGACGTCGGCCGGCTCCGCGACGCGGCCGAGGATCGAGCTCTTCTGCGCCCGCTCGATGACCTCCCGCGGGAGCATCCCCATCCGCTCGGTGCGGATGAAGCCCGGCGCCACCGCGTTCACGTTCACGTTGGACGGCCCCAGCTCCACCGCGGCCGCGCGGGTGAGCCCGAGCAGCGCCGCCTTGCTCGCCGCGTAGTTCGCCACCCCGAACCCGGGCCGCTCGGCCTGGTGTGCGCTCACGTTGACGACCTTGCCGTAGTGCTGCGCCCGGAACACCGGCGCGACCGCGCGGAGGCAGTTGAACGCGCCGGTGACGTTCGTGTCCAGCACCTCGCGCCAGGCCTCGTCGGTCAGACGCCAGAGCGCGCCGTCGCTCGCGATGCCGGCGTTGTTGACCAGGAAGTGGACCCCGCCGAGCCGCGAACGGGTCTCGCGCACGAAGTCCTCCACCGCGGCGCGATCGCGCACGTCGCAGCGCGACGCGTGCACCCGCACGCCCATGGACGTCAGGGCCGTTTCGGTGAGCAGCGCCTGCTCGGTGACGTCCCGGCCCGGCAGGTTGACGTAGCAGAACGCGATGTCACAGCCCAGCCGGGCGAACTCGAGCGAGATCGCGCGGCCCAGTCCGGTGGCACCGCCAGTGACAACCGCGACCTTCCCCCGGAACCCTTCGCCGATCGGCTGCGGCTGCTCCTTCTCCAGCACGGCGCCCGCGCCTTCGGCCGCCTCGGCTTCCCAGGAGGGGCGCGATACGTAGCCGAAGAATCGGGAGGGCATGGGTTGCCAAGGTACGGCGCGACAACAAGATCGGCAAGGTTACTATTAGACATGGTGCGCACCATCGCCTGGGTGCTGGTCGGCCTCGCCGGCGCTGCCGGCTGGGGCATGCTCGCCCTCCAGCGCCACGAGACGATCAGCGCCACCTGGCTGGTCCTCGCCGCCGTCGGCACCTACCTCGTCGCCTACCGGGTCTACAGCCGCTTCCTCGCCTACCGCGTCTTCGAGCTGGACGATCGCCGCGCCACCCCGGCCGAGCGACTGACCAATGGGCGCGATTTCGTGCCCACGGCGCGCTGGGTGCTGTTCGGCCATCACTTCGCCGCGATCGCCGGCGCGGGCCCGCTCGTCGGCCCGGTGCTCGCCGCCCAGTTCGGCTATCTGCCGGGCACGATCTGGATCGTGTTCGGCGTGGTCCTCGCCGGCGCGGTGCAGGACTTCGTCATCCTGTTCGGCTCCATGCGGCGCGACGGCAAGTCGCTCGGCCAGATGGCGAAGGAAGAGACCGGACCCATCACCGGCCTGCTCGCGATGCTCGCCGTGCTCGCCATCATGGTGATCCTCCTCGCCGTGCTCGCGCTGGTGGTGACGAACGCGCTCAAGGACAGCCCCTGGGGCGTGTTCACGATCCTGTGCACCATTCCGATCGCGCTCCTGATGGGCTTCTGGATGAAGGCCTGGCGGCCGGGGAGCACTTTCGAAGCCTCCGCCGTCGGCGTCGCGCTCCTCGTCCTGGCGCTCTTCGGCGGGCGGTGGGTGGCCGAGTCCCCGGCGCTCGCGCCGCTCTTCACCCATTCGGGGCTCACGATCGCCTACGGCATCATCGCCTACGGCTTCGTCGCGAGCGTCCTCCCCGTCTGGATGCTGCTCTGCCCCCGCGACTACCTCTCCACCTTCATGAAGATCGGCACGATCCTGCTCCTCGCCGTGGGGATCCTCGTCGTGGCCCCGCCGCTCCGGCTGCCGGCGGTCACCCGGTTCGTCGACGGCACCGGGCCCATCTTCGCGGGGAAGCTGTTCCCCTTCGCGTTCATCACCATCGCCTGCGGCGCGATCAGCGGCTTCCACGCGCTCGTCGCCTCGGGCACGACGCCGAAGATGATCCGCCGCGAGCCCGACGCACGCCTGATCGGTTACGGCGGCATGCTGATGGAGTCGTTCGTCGCGGCGATGGCGATGTGCGCGGCGGCGGTGCTGGATCCCGGCGTCTACTTCGCGATCAACGCCCCCCTCGCCGCGCTGGGCGGTAGCGCGGACGCGGCGGTGGAGACGATCCGCACCTGGGGCTTCACGCTCGCGCCGGGCCAGATGGAGTCGCTGGCCCGCGCGGTGGGGGAGAACTCGCTGCTCGCCCGCACCGGCGGCGCGCCCTCGCTGGCGGTCGGCATGGCCGTGATCTTCAGCGGCGCGTTCGGCCAGAGCCTGATGGCGCTGTGGTACCACTTCGCCATCATGTTCGAGGCGCTCTTCATCCTCACCACGGTGGACACCGGCACGCGGGTCGGGCGCTTCATGTTCCAGGAGCTCGCGGGCCATCTCTGGGAGCCGCTCGGGCGCACGTCGTGGTACCCGAGCACCATTCTCGCGTCGGCGGTGATCGTCGCGGGCTGGGGGTACTTCCTGGTGCAGGGCGTGCTCGACCCGCTGGGCGGGATCAACTCGCTCTGGCCGCTGTTCGGGATCAGCAACCAGCTGCTGGCGTCGGTGGCGCTCTGCGTGGGGACGACGATCCTCATCAAGAGCGGCAAGGCGCGGTACGCCTGGGTGACGCTGGCGCCGCTGGCGTGGGTGCTCGGCGTGACGCTCACCGCCGGCTGGCAGAAGGTCTTCGCCGCCGATCCGCGGCTCGGCTTTCTCGCGCACGCGCGGCAGACCGCCGAGCGGGTTGCCACGGGTGCCCTGGATCCGGCGCTCGCCGCCCGGCTGGTGTTCAACGACCGGCTCGACGCTGTCGTGGCGCTCGCGTTCATGCTGGTGACGCTGCTCGTCGTGGCGACGTCGACCTGGGAGTGGGTGCTGGTGCTGCGGCGGCGCAAGCCGGCGGTGGTGCGCGAGGCACCGTTCGTGGAGAGCGCGTATGCGGGCTGAGACGGCCGGACGGCCGGCAGCTCCGTGCGACGCGCGGCCGCGGTTCAGCGGACCGGCCTGGCCGTCTGGCCGTCTGGCCGTCCTCGCCGCATTGCGGCGAGTGCTCGGCATGCCCGACTACGCCGGCTACTGCGCCCACCTCCGCGCGCGCCACCCCGGCCAGCCGATCCCCACCGAGCGCGAGTTCTTCGACCAGTACCTGGCCGCGCGGTACGGCGACGGGCCGACGCGGTGCTGCTGAGCGGCGGCACCGTCGCCGCGCTCTGCGGATTCGCGTTCCTCGCGGGATTCGTCGATTCGATCGTCGGCGGCGGCGGCCTGATCCAGGTCCCGGCGCTGCTGGTGCTGCTTCCCGGCGTCCCCATTCCCACACTCTTCGGCACCAACAAGGTCGCGTCCGCCATGGGCACCACCGCGGCGGTGCTGCGCTATGCCCGCGACCTCCGCATCGACTGGCATCTCGTGCTCCCCGCCGGCGTCGCGTCCTTCGCATGCTCCTGGGCGGGGGCCCGGGCGGTGAGCGGCCTGGACGAGCGGGTGCTGCGTCCGGTGGTGCTCCTGCTCCTCCTCGCGGTCGGCCTGTACACCTGGCGAGCCCGCGAGCTCGGCGCGGTGCACGCGCCGGCGCTCCGCCGCGGCGTCGACATCGCGGTCGCCGCGCTGATGGGCGCGGCGCTCGGCTTCTACGACGGATTCTTCGGGCCGGGCACCGGCAGCTTCCTGATCTTCGCGTTCATCGCCCTGTTCGGGTTCGACTTCCTCGCCGCCACGTCCTCGGCGAAGGTCCTGAACCTCGGATCGAATCTCTCGGCGGCACTCTACTTCTCCGCGACCGATCAGGTGCTCGTGGGCGCGGCCCTCCCCATGGGAGCCGCCAGTGTCCTCGGCGCCACGCTCGGCAGTCGGTTCGCCCTTGCCCGCGGGGTGGGGCTCGTCCGCGGGTTCTTTCTTCTGGTGGTCGCCGCGCTGGTGCTGAAGCTCGGCTGGGATCTGCTGGCGTAGGGCGAGGGACCCGCGCCGGTGGAGCAGGGGCAGCGGTCAATCCGCCGGACGCCGCGGCGCGACCGCGAGCCACGCCAGCACGGCGACCAGCATCCCCGCGGCGGACCCGAGCAGGGCGGCGGGTCCCCCCACCCGCTGGTAGAGCGCCCCGAACACCAGCCCGGCCGGCAGCGCGGCGAGACCGGTGAGGGCGTGGTAGGCCCCGAACCCGGTGCCGGTGCGGACCGGGGCGAGCTGCGCCACCAGCGAGCGCTCGGCGGCCTCCATCAGCGCGGCGACCAGACCGAACGCCAGAAACGCGGCGATCGCCCCCGGGGGGCCACCGGCGTACGCGAGCGCCACGGCCACCGCCGCGAACAGGAGGCCGCCCATCGCGACCGTTCGACCGGCCCCCAGCCGGTCGGCGAGCCAGCCGCCGGGATAGGAGCCCGCGCTCCGCACGACGTGCAGCGCGGCCCAGACCAGGGGCACGATCACAACGGCTACGCCCGCGTCCTGGAGACGGAGAATCAGCAGCGCTTCCGGCAATTGCAGGACGGTGAGCGCGGTGAGCGCCACCACCGGCGCCCAGAAGACGCGCCCGGTGGCGTCCGCGGCCGGAGCAGCCGGGGAATCGGGGAGCCGGCGGGCCAACTGCTCTTCTGCTGTTCGGCTCTTCCGCTCATCCGCTCGCGGCAGCACCACCGCCAGCAGCGCGAACGCGACCACGCCGGGGACGAGGCTCCACCCGATCACCTGGCGCACGTCGGTCCCCGCCTGAAGCAGGAACCACGCGGCCACCGAACCCAGCACCGCGCCGAAGTGATCGGCGGCGCGGTGGAACCCGAAGGCGCGCCCCCGCATGGACGGCGTCGTGATCCGGGCGATGAGCGCGTCGCGCGGCGGAGTCCGGAGTCCCTTCCCCAGCCGGTCGATCACCCGGAACCCGATCACCTGCCACGCGGCACCGGTGACCGAAATGAGGGGCCGGATCAGCACGGCGGTGAGATAGCCGAAGAGGATCAACGGTCGCTGCCAGCCGGGCCGGTCCGCGAGCCGGCCGCTGGCCCACTTCACCGCGGCGGCCGTGAGGTCGGCCGCCCGGTCCAGCACGGCGAGCGCGAGCGCGCCGGCACCGAGCGACTGGGTCACGAACGCCGGGAGCAGCGGATAGACCATCTCGCTCGCGACGTCGTTGAAGAGCGACACCACCGAGAGCCCCTTCACCGCGCGAGGCACGGCGGGCGTCGCGAGCGGCACCCCGGTGGGGGCGGCGGTCACCGGGGACCGCCGGCGGCCGGGGGGCAGACCACCGCCAGCGCGCGGGGGACGACGGTGAAGCGGGCCGGCCTGGCCTCACGGCCCCGGTCCCGTGCCTGGCGAGCGGTGGGGTTCAGCAGGAACAGCGCACGGGTGCCGGGCATGGCGGTGGAATATATGTTTTGCGGCATGACCGGCCCCGGCACCCCTTTCCGCGAGTCCAGCCTCTGGTCGACGCCCATCCGCGACCTGGGGCTCACCATCGCCGGGACCCGGCTC
Organism: Gemmatimonadales bacterium; assembly: GCA_035763885.1. Classification (GTDB taxonomy): domain Bacteria; phylum Gemmatimonadota; class Gemmatimonadetes; order Gemmatimonadales; family GWC2-71-9; genus DASQPE01. Next base: position 5,323 of record DASUAH010000251.1, on the reverse strand, counting down.
GAGCCCATCGTGGCGGCGTTCGAGGACGAGCTCCGGCGGGCGGGCCTGACGCGGCTCCGGCCCCGCTTCTACCTCTCCACCGAGTGGGGGGTCCCGTTCGAGACCGTGGCCATCGCCATCCCCTTCTACCTGGCGCGCCCCGAGCTCACCGCGCTGCACGAGGAACAGACCGGCCACGTCGAGGGCTTCAGTCGGCCGGACATCCTGCGCTATCTGCGCCACGAGATGGGCCACGTGGTGAACTATGCGTACCGGCTCTACGATGAGGAGGAGTGGGTCCGGCGGTTCGGTTCGATCACCCAGCCCTACGAGGAGGACTACCGGCCGGAGCCGTTCAGCCGCCGCTTCGTCCGTCACCTGCCCGGCTGGTACGCCCAGAAGCACCCGGACGAGGATTGGGCCGAGACCTTCGCGGTCTGGATGACGCCCGGCGGGAGTTGGCTGGAGGAGTACGAGGGGTGGCCGGAGGTGCTGGCCAAGCTCTGCTACTGCGATCGCGTGCTGGGGCAGATCACCGAGCGCGAGCCGCTGGTGACCAGCGCGGAGCTCGACGAGGACGTGGGCGAAATAGGATACTCGATGGCGGACTACTACGAGGACCGGTCGCTGGACCGGAGCCCGGAGTTCCCGCCGGGGCTGGACGGAGCGCTCCGGGCGATCTTCGAGGACTCACGCGAGGAAGCGGCTGGCGACAGCCGCCCGGCCGCGGAGCTGATCGCGCGGCTCGAGCGTCCCCTCACCGACAACATCTACCGCTGGACGGGCCACTTCCCCGAGCGGACCCGGGTGCTGCTGCGCCACCTGGCGGGCCGCGCGCGCCAGCTCGAGCTCTCCTATTCGGCCTCGCACGAGTCGGCGGCGGCGATGGGCCTCACGACGTTCGTCGCCGCGCTCGCGATGAATCACGTGCACCGGGGGACGTACCTGCCCTGAGGGCCCACACGGCACGCCCACCGCCAGGACACGACCGTCGCCGAGAACCGCGAACGTGCAACAACGTTGCGGTCAGGCGATTTCGCGCGCGGCTGCGCGTCCGCCAGTCTGCCCCCCAGCCCGCCGGCCCTCGTACCGCTCGGTCGCGAGGTTCACGATCCGCTCGATCAGCCGCGGGTAGTCCAGTCCCCCCGCGGCGGCCGCCATCGCGAATTCCGCCGATTTCTCGAGGTAGCAGCTCGCATTCACCTCGAGCACGTAGATCTCGCCGGTCTCGGTGAGGCGGAGATCCACCCGGCCGTAGTCGCGCACCCGCACCGCGCGATAGGCGTCCACCGCCACTTTCTGGAGCCGCGCCCTCAGCTCGTCGGGCAGACTCGCGACCACCGACTTGGTCCCCTTGTACTCCGCGCTCGAGTGCTCCCACTTGGCGCGGCTGTCGAGCACCTTGGGCTGGCCCTCGGGAAACCCGGTGAAGTCCACCTCGACCGGCGGCAGCGCCCTCGGCGGCGAGTTGCCCACTACGCCCACGTAGAACTCGCGGCCCTCGATGTATTCCTCCGCGATCGCCGCGTCGTCCAGCTCCTCCCGGATCGCGGCGAAGCGCCGCATCAGCTGCAGGGCATCGTACACGAGCGACTTGCGCCCGATGCCGAGCGAGGCATCGGAGCGCAGCGGCTTGACGAACAGCGGCATCCGGAGATTGCCGCCTGTCTCCAGCTCCGACTCGCGGTTCAGGACGGCGAACTTGGGGTAGAGGATGTGCTCGTAGGCGAGGAGCTTCTTGCTGAGGGCCTTGTCCTGGCTCAGGTACAGCTCGCCGGGTCCGCTGCCGGTATAGCGCACGCCGAGCAGATCCAGCAGCCCGGCGACCGGGATGTCGCCGTGCAGATTGTCGCCGAACATCTCCATCAGATTGAAGACGAGGTCCGGCCTGCGGCGGGAGAGTCCGGCGACGAGGCGCTTGACGTCACTGTGCACACCGAGGACCGACACGCGGTGGCCGAGCCGGCGCAGCGTACGCGCCACCTGCAACACCACCGGGTCGTACTCTTTCGAGTTCTCGTCTGAGCTGTCGAGGTATGTGAGGACCGTGATCTTCACGTCCTGAACAATGGCCGGATGGACTCGGCGGCGCCAGAGGCGGACGGCCCGGCGCTCACGAGTCGCCCGCGCCGCGGCGCGTGCCATCGTTCGCGTCACGTCATTCCGCGAGCCCCATTCCCCATTCGGCGAGACCGGGAGACAGCGCCGCGTAGACGAGCAGCGCGCGATGGAAGCTCGCGGGGTCTTCGCCATGCTTCGCCCGGTACGCCCGGCGGAGTCGGAGGATCTCCCGCAGCCCCGCCGCGCCGACGGCGAGGGCCGGGCGCGCCGCGACCTCTCGCACCGTCGCTTCGGCCGCCGCACGTTCGAGCCCGGTGCTCCGCTCGAGCAGTCGCGCGGCGTCGAGCGGGGTCATGCCCCGCGCATGGAGGCCGATGTCCGCAGCGAGCCGCCCCGCGGCTGCGAGCAGCCGCCGGCGCCGGCGCAGCCGGCTCTCCGGCGCCACCAGGCCGCCGCTCTCCTCCACCGCCTGCTCCGCATAGAGCGCCCAGCCCTCCGGGGCGATCGGCGCCCGAAGCGATCGTCGGACCGCCGAGGGCGACGCATCGGCCGCCCGCAGCTGGGCGTCCGCCAGCTCGCGGACCGCCGCGACCTCGCACGCCGGCGGCTCGGCCGCCGCGTCCACCTCGCGGGCGAGCGCCCGGCACTCCGCCGCGGTCTCGTCGATGAGCTGCGATGCGTAGCGCCAGAGCTCCGCCGTGCCGGACCGGATGGCGTGCTCCTCGTGCAGCCGGCGATCGAACCGCTCCTCGCCCAGCGCCAGGCTGGCCGGGTCGGGGGCAGGCTCGATCTCGTCGCGCAACGCCGTGCCGAACCGCGTGAGCGCCTGGAGCGCCGCCGTGACCGCGGGGTTGAGCGCATCGGGGCCGCCGGGGACATCGGGCCCGAATGCGGTCGCGGCGCGCACCAGGACCTCGCCCGTCGGGCCGAGCATTGCGAGCGCGCGGTCCACGAGCAGCGCGGGCGGCCGCCGGAGCGTCGCCCGCGCTGCGTCGAGGAACGCCGGTGCGGCCGTGATCCGCGCGGCCGCCGCGGCGGCGACCGCCCCGCCCGGATCGGACTCCCGCGCGAGCAGCGCGGCGATGCCGTCGCGCAGATGCTCGATCCAGAACCCGGGATCGCGAGCCTGCGGGCGCTCCTGCTCCAGCCGCGCGACCGTCGCCCGGACCTGCCCGAGCAGCGCGGTGCGGTCGATCTCGTCTTCCAGCGCCTCGATCTCGAGGTCCTCCACGGCGGCCGCGACCGCGCGAAAAGCCGCGAGGTGCTCGCGCATCGCCTGCGGGTCGAACGCGCCGAGTCTGGCGTCGGCGGAAACGACGCCGGCGGCGCTCGCGGCCGCCGGATCGAAGTGCCACCTGAGATCCAGGTAGGACTGGAGCAGCCCGTCCAGCGGCGTCACGCTATCCCGACGACCTCTGAGTGGTCGCCCAGACTGGCCGCCCCGCGCAGCCCCTCGGCGAGCACATGGTTCCCCAGCATCGCGCCGTCCAGCGCCACCCGGGTGAGCCGGCAGTGCTGGCCCACGATCGCGTTGGCGAGCGTGCTGTCGCGCACCACCGTTCCCTGCTCGATCGACACGTTGGGGCCGATCGTGCTGCGCTCGATGGAGACCCCGTCCTCGATGTACACCGGATCGCGGATGGTCACGCCGGGAAAGTCCCGCCGCCGCGCCGCGCCCTTGAGCAGCAGGATCTCGTTGGTCGCGAGGGTCGTGCCGAGCTGGCCGCAGTCGTACCAGCCGCTCACCTCGGCGGTGAGAATGCGCTTGCCGTGGTCGATCATCCACTGGAACGCGTCGGTCAGGTAGTACTCCCCCTTGTTCTTGGGCTGCTTGAGCGTCCAGTCGATCCCCTGCCACAGCGCATCCACCGCACGGATGTAGTAGAGGCCGATGTTGGCGAGCCTCGAGATCGGCTCCTGCGGCTTCTCGACGATGCGCGTCATGTAGCCGTCGGCGTCCCGGACCACCACGCCGAAGCGCTGGTAGTCCTCCACCTCCTTGGCCCAGATGATGCCGTCGGCGTCGGTGCGGTTGATCAGCGTGAGGTCGGCCTCGAAGACGGTGTCCACGAAGACGATGAGCACCGGCCCGGTCACGTACGGCCGCGCGAGGTTCACGGCCCCGGCGGTCCCGTCCTGCACCTTCTGCTCGATGAACCGCGACGGAATCGGGTAGCGCGCCCGCGCGTAGGCCTCCACCTGCTCCTTGAGGTGCCCCGTGATGAAGATCAGCTCGGTGATGTCGAGCCCCTCCAGCGTGTCCATGACCCAGTCCATCACCGGCCGCCCCGCCACCTTGAGCAGGGGCTTGGGCACGAGGTGGGTATGGGGGCGGAGGCGCGTGCCCCTGCCCGCGAGGGGGATGATCACTTGCATGGATCCTGGCCTCGGCCGTAGCGGTCCTGGAGCCGCACGAGGTCGTCCAGCTCCGGCGTGGAGGCCTCGAGCACGTCGCTGTCCTCGACCGCCTCGATCTGATGGATGAGCCTGGGCGGAATGTGCGCGGTCTCCCCGGCGCGGAAGGGCCGGGACTGCAGCTCGTCGCCGTTCTGGATCCGCAGGATGAGCTCGCCCCGCAGCACGTGCATCGTCTCGTCCTTGCGGTTGTGGTACTGCAGGCTCAGCACGTGGCCGGCCCGCACGTGGAGGATCTTGCCCACGTAGCGGTCCGTGCGCGCCCAGACCAGCTCCCAGCCCCAGGGCTTCTCGACCCGGTACGGCACCTCGGGCATCAACTCTCCGCGTAATGCAGGGTCAACGACGACGGCCGCGTGATGCAGGCCCGGACGCACACACCGCAGCCCACGCATCCCTCGCGCCGGAGCGCGGGATGCCCCGTGTCGTCGATCACGAGCGCGGTCGGGCCCACCGGGCAGCTGTCCGCGCAGGCGCGGCAGGACGTACCCCGGTAGGTCACGCAGCGTTCGGGAAGGAATTCGAGCTCCGCGAGCCGGTAGCCCGCCCACCCGCCCGGGGGGACGACGAGCGCGCCGGTCGGGCAGGCCCGCGCGCAGGGCATCTCGGGGCAGGCGACGCACGGCTCCCGCTCGAGGTCGAGAAACGGCGTGCCCGCCGCCAGCGCGGCATCCGGACCGGCGGTCGCGATGGCGTGCGGAGGGCAGGCCTGCACGCACAGGCCGCATCGGGTACACGCGGCGAGAAAGCCGACCTCGGGGATCGCTCCCGGCGGCCGCACGTAGCGGGTGGGAGCCACGCGCCGCTCCGCCGCGTCCACCATGCGACCCAGCCAGTCACCCAGCGTGGTGCGGAAGAGGCTGCGGCG
>DASUAH010000250.1:0-2836 GCA_035763885.1 Gemmatimonadales bacterium | reverse complement strand
GCCCATCGGGGCCCGCTTGCCGCGGTCCCGATCACCTCCGGCGCCGAACACGATGATGAGGCGCCCGGCGGTCACGGGTCGCAACGCCTCGAGCGCGCGCTCCATGGCATCCGGAGTGTGCGCATAGTCGCGCAAGACGGTGCAGGGCCGCGAGGCGATCCGCTCCATGCGCCCCGGCACCTGCGGCGCGGCGCTGAGCCGCTCGGCGATGATCTCGACGGGAAGGCCCAACCCCCACGCGACGGCCGCGACGCCCAGCGCGTTCACCACGTTGAAGCGACCGAGCAGCGGCAGCCGGACGGCGGCCGAGCCGAGTGGCGTGATCAGGTCGAAGCGCGATCCCGACGCATCACTCGTCACCTTACGAGCGGTGACCTCGGCCGTGTGCTCACCGAAGGTGATGCGGCGGTGCACCCCGCTGCGGCGCAGCCGTTGCCAGGCGGGGTCGTCGGCGTTGACGACCTCGAGGCCGTTGACGGCCAGACGCTCGGACAGCCGCGCCTTGGCGCGGAAGTAGTCGTCCAGGGTCGCGTGGTAGTCGAGATGGTCCCGCGTCAGGTTGGTGAACACCGCGGCGCGGAACGTCAGCCCGTCCACGCGGCCCTGATCGAGACTGTGCGACGATACCTCCATGGCAACGCCACGCGCGCCGCACGCCAGGAGCGCCGCCAGGGTCGCCTGCAGGTCGATGGGCCCGGGGGTCGTGAGTGTTCCCGCCTCGCTCTCGACGGCCGTGCCATCCGGAGCGAAGGCGCCGAGTGTGCCGATCGAGCCCGTCGGCTCGAGCGCCCCGAGGACGTGCCGGATCAGCGCGACCGTGGTCGTCTTGCCGTTGGTGCCGGTGACGCCGATCAGATCGAGGTGCGCGGCCGGCTGGCCGTACCAGGTCTCGGCGGCGACGGCCGCGGCCCGGCGTCCATCCTTCACGACGATTTGGGGCAGCGGCTCGTCCAGGGAGTGCTCGACGAGGGCCGCCGCCGCTCCGGCCCGGGCGGCCGCCGGGACATAGCGATGCCCGTCCTCCACCGCTCCGCGCACGACGCAGAACAGCATGCCGCGTACCAGCCGCCGCGTATCCGCCGTGAGGCCGGTGATGGCGGGCAAGTCCGCGGCGGGCTCCCCCACGAGCAGTCCCCCGCGCCGCAGCGCGGCCACGATGTCGGCGAGGGTCGTCACGGGCGGGAGCGTGGCGCCGCGAACAGGGTCACGATGGATCCGGCGCGGGCCGAGGTCCCGGCGGCGGGCCAGGTGTGTTCCGCGTTGCCCCAGCCTTTCAGCACGACGCGGAACCCGCGCCGATGCAACGCACGCACCGCGTCGCGCAGCGGGCGGCCGGTCACATCGGGCACGGTGCGGTCCGCGCGGGCCGCGGCGGTACCGGGGCGGTACGGCCAGGAGACCACATAGGGGACGGACCCATCTTCGTCTTCGAGGGGCGCCGGTGCCGCCGCGGGCGCGGCCGCAAGCCGCGCCTCGTTGAGGGTGACGGTGCGGGAGGCGAGGGCCTGCTCGATGAGCGCCCGGGTCACGGGCGCGGCGGTCTGCGCCGAGAAGTAGCCTTTTTTTCGCGGATCGGGGTCGTCGATCTTCACCACGACCACGACCTGCGGCGCATCCGCTGGAAAGAGCGCCGCGAACGACGCCGTGTACTCGTCGGTCGCGTACTTCCCGTGGACCACGCGCCGGGCCGTGCCGGTCTTGGCCGCCAGCTCGAAGCGGGCGATTGTGGCGCCGCTGCCGGTGCCGCGCCGCACCACACCCTGCAGCAGCTCGCGCAGCTGCCTCGCGACCGCGGGCGAGACGACCCGGCGCACCGGCTCGGGCCGATGACGGTACACCACGTCTCCATCGGGATCGCGGATCTCGCGCACCAGCGTGGGCGCGAGCAGGATGCCGTCGTTGGCGATTACCCCGTACGCCGCTGCGAGCTGGACCGGTGTGACGCCGAGCTCGTAGCCCATCGCCATGCTGGCCCGCGTGTACATCGGCTGCCAGCGATTCGGCGGCGCCAGCTGGCCCCGCGACTCGGATGGGAACTCCGCGCCGGTGGGGGTACCGAATCCGAAGTCACGCAGGGTTTCGTACTGTTGCTCCGGCCTGAGCCGCAAGCTGAACTTCGCCATCGCGATGTTGCTGGACGTTCGGATGGCCTCGGCCAAGGTGAGGTTTCCCTTGTGCACGTGCACGTCGCGAATCAGCCGCGTGCGGCCGCTCCGGTTGACTGGCATCGCCCACGACCCGCGCTCCCCGAAGACCGTATCGGTACTGTCCACCACGCCGTAGCGGATGAGCGCCGCCGCGGTGAACAGCTTGGCGGTAGAGCCCGGCTCGAAGGGGTCGGTGAAGGTGGAGGCCCGGGGGACCGCGCCGGGCACGACCTGACGGGAGGCGAGAGCGAGCAGCTCACCGGTCTTGGGGTCGAGGAAGACGACGTCCCCTCCTTCCGCCTTCATCTCCTCCAGCGCGTCGGCCAGCCCCCGCTCGGCGATCTCCTGCAGCTCCGCGTCGATGGTGAGCACCACGTCGTGGCCCGGCACGGGGTCGCGCACCTGCCGCGAGGGCGAGTCGTACCGCCGGCCTGCCCTGTCCTTGAGCAGCACGGCCTCGCCGGGGCGCCCGGTGAGGATCGAATCCAGGGCCAGTTCGAGCCCGGCACCACCCGCGGCCCGGTCCGGCTCGAGCCCACCGATGATGGGACGTGCCAGCTCGCGCGAAGGGTAGAAGCGCTGGAAGCTGCCCTCGAGGTGCACGCCCGTCAGTGGGCGCAACGGCTGGACCTGCGTCGCGTTGAAGGGACCGTGCAGGTAGATCCAGCGCTTACGGGCCCGGAACTCCC
>DASUAH010000249.1:0-12516 GCA_035763885.1 Gemmatimonadales bacterium | reverse complement strand
GGCGGCTCCGGCGGTCTGGGCTCCGGCTCCTCGGGCGCGGGGACTGGAGGCGGTGGCGGAGGCAGCGGCACGTAGAGCGGCACCGTCTCGGGCGGACGCTGCCGCTCCGCCGCGTCGATACGGCGCCAGAGCGCGTCCGTCTCCTTGCGGGAAACGTCGAGGGCGAGCAGCAGGAGGAGTGCGTGCGCCACCCCGCTCGCCGCCGCCCACGGCCACCGCGCCGCGCGCCGGCGCGGCAGGCCCGCCCAAGTGCCTCGTCTCACCCGGCTCCCGCGGCCGCGAGGTCCGGATGCAGGGCGCGGCGTCGCGCCCCCGCCCCCAGGAACAGTCCGGCCGCGACGAGGGACAGCGCGCCCGCCGCGACGAATGCTCCGTGATAGGCCCCGGTCTCGGTGCGGATCGCCCCCGCCCCCCACGCCGCCGTCGCGGCGCCGAGCTGGTGCGCCGCCACGATCCAGCCGAACACCATGCCCACCCGCTCCGGGCCGAACGCGTCGGCCGCCAGCCGCACCGTCGGCGGCACCGTGGCCACCCAGTTGAGTCCGTAGAACAGCGCGAAGGCCCAGCGCCCGGGCTCCGGACCGGCGAGCGCCGCCGGCAGCGCGAAGAGCGACAGCCCGCGCAGCCCGTAGTACCAGGCCAGGAGCCGGCGGCTGTCCCACCGGTCGGTGAGCCAGCCGGAGAGTGTCGTACCGACCAGATCGAACACGCCCATCGCCGCGAGCAGCCCCGCCGCCGCGACCGCCGGGATCCCGTGGTCCACGCAGGCCGGAATCAGGTGCGTGCCGATGAGCCCGTTGGTGCTGAACCCGCAGATGAAGAAGGTGCCGGCCAGCAGCCAGAACTCGCGCGAGCGTGCGCCGTCGGACAGGGCGGCGAGCGCCGCGCGCGCGGGGCTGGCGTGCGCCGGCGCGATCACCGCATCCTGTTCAGTGCCGCCGTACGGCGCGAGGCCCAGGTCGCGCGGGTAGTCGCGCACCACCAGCGCCACCAGCGGCGCCGCCAGCAGGGCGAGCGCGGCCATGAGAAGCGCCGCCGCCCGCCAGCCGCTCGTCGTGGTGAGCGCGGCGAGCGAGGGGAGAAAGACGAGCTGCCCGGTGGCGACACTCGCCGTGAGCAGGCCCATCGCCAGCCCGCGCCGGGCCGTGAACCACCGATTCACCAGCGTGGCCCCCAGCACCAGCGCGGTGAACCCCGTGCCCGTACCGACCACGACACCCCACAGGAGCACGAGCTGCCAGCGCTCACGCATGAGCGGCGTCAGTCCCACGCCCGCGCCGAGCGCGAGCAGCGCCACCAGCAGGGTGCGGCGGACGCCGTAGCGGTCGATCACCGCCGCCGAGAACGGCCCGATCAGCCCGTACAGCACCAGATTCACGGCGACCGCCACCGAGATCGCGGCCCGGGACCAGCCGAACTCGCGCTCGAGCGGCACCAGCAGGACGCCCGGCGTGGACCGGATGCCCGCGGCGATGAGCAGCACCAGGAAGGTGATCGCCGCGACCACCCAGGCGTAGTGCGGGCGCTTCACCGCTTCGGCACCAGCGCCACGGCGCGCAACGGGCCGCCCGAGCCGCCCTCGATCTTCACCGGCAGCGCCAGCAGCAGCGCGCCGGTGGGCGGCAGCGCGCCCAGCCCGGTCAGGTTCTCGAACCCGGGGACGTTCCGCGCGGCGGCGATGCGGTGGACCATGAAGTCCTTCGACTGCCCGTAGTCGATGGAGGCGACGTCGACGCCGAGCGCGCCCGCACCGCGCTCCTCGATGAGGAGCCGTGCCGCCTCCACGCCGAAGCTCGGGAAGTGCAGCTTCGACGCGTCCCCCGGCGTGTCGTCGCCGAGGTATGCCTTCCGGTCGGGCCAGCGCGCGTCCCAGCCGGTGCGGAGGAGCACCGCGGCACCCGCCGGCACCCGGCCGTGTCGCCGCTCGAACGCGGCCACGTCGGCCGCGGTGAGCCGGTAGTCGGGGTCTCCCGACGCCTGCACCGTGACGTCGATGACCACTGCGGGCAGCACCAGCTGGCGCAGCGGGATCCGCTCGGCGGTGACGCCGCCCTCGGCGAAGTGAATCGGCGCATCGACGTGCGTCCCGCCGTGCTCGGGCATCGAGAACGAGTTTGCCGCGTAGAAGAAGCCGGCCGGCGTCGGCCCGAAGGCCAGCCGTTTCAGCTCGAACCCCTCCGTCGCGGTCGGCCAGAACACGGTCTCGGCGTTGAGCGCGTGCGTCAGGTCCACCAGCTCGTACCGGGAGAGGTCGATCGTCTGGGCCACGAGCGGGGCTGCAAAGGCGGCGAGCGTCGCGAGCAGAAGAGACACCGGCTGGAGCATGTCGGATCCTGGAAAAACGGGCGTGCCCTACGTCGAGTGCTCCACGAGCAGCCACGGCAGCCAGAGCCCCGGCTCCGCGCCCACGTCGTCCCGCGAAATGTACTCGACCGCCCGGTGTGCCTCGTCGGCGTCGGCCAGGAGGCCGGACGCATTCGGTCGGATGCCGACGTCGCGTGCGACCAGCCGGTCCAGCCCGTTGCAGAGCCAGGAACAGCCGAGTGCGTGGTAGAAGACCAGGGGCTCGAAGCCGAGCCGGCGGCCACTGGCGGAACCGGCAAGCGGTTGCGGAGGTTCCGACGGCCGGGGCGCCCGGGCCACGCTCACGGCTGCGGCGCGGCGGACGCGGCCCGGCGCAGCGCATCGATCGTCTTATCCGCCTGCGCAGCGTGCCGGCGTTCGTGCTGGGCGATGAACACGAGCCAGTCGTACAGCGACAACGGGCCGAGGAAGGGGTGCGGGAGGGTGAGCGTGCCCAGGGCGACGCCGTTCACCCGCTCGATGAGCGCGAGCAGCTCGCGCCGCGACTGTGCAAGCCCGGCGAGCGCGGCGGACGCGTCGGCGCCCGGGGCCGGGCGCACGCGCTCGGGCGCGGCAATCCTCCCGAGGCGCTGGTCGAGGCGGTGCTCGTCGAGCGGGCTGGCCTCGGGGTCGGTCGCGGTCTCCGGACCGAGCGCCGCGAGATCACACCTGGCGACCAGCCTCGACCACGCGCGAACCACCCCGCTCTCCACGATGCGCAGGTGCTCCAGGATCTCGCCGACCGACCACGCGTCGGCGGCGGGTCGCCGCCCGCCCTCCCCCGGAGCGATGCTCGCGGCGACGGCGAGTAGCTCGGCCCGGGCTTCCGTGAGCCGGTCGACCAGCGCCGCCAGCCTCGGTGTGAGCCGCGGGCCGGTCACGGCGCCAGCTCCGCGGGCTCGGGCGCCCAGGGCTCCGCCGCGGCCGCGTGCGCGGGCGCCGGCGACGACAGCGCCGCCGCGGTGAGGAGCACGAGCGAGATCCAGAGCAGGTCGGCGAGCAGCAGGTGCAGCAGCTGGAGCCACACCGGGGCGAGCAGCAGCACGTTCATCGCACCGGCCGCCCACTGCGCGACCACGAGGCCCCCGGCGGTGCGGGCGAGGGTTCGCGTCCCGGCGCTCCCGCCGCGCGCGGCCGCCGTGACCGCGGCGATCACGCCGAGCCCCGCCGCGATCGCGAGCGCCGGGTGCAACACCCTCAGTCGCACCAGCAGATGGGCGGTCGGCGACACGTCCTGCCGCAGCCCTTCCGCGAGGGAAGTGGCCGGGAAGAGCGTGTCGCCGAGCGCCGTGACCGCGCCGGTCACGCCGGCGAGCAGCACACCGAGCAGCGCGAGCCCGAGCGACCAGGCGCTCGCTCCCGTGCCGCGCAGGCGGACGGCGGCGCCGCCCGACGCCCACCACGCGGTCAGCGCGACGGCCGCGAGCAGCAGGAATGTGTTGAGCAGGTGCGCACCGAGGGAGAACGCGCGGAACAGCGAGGCGTTCTCCGCCACCAGCTTGAACCACACGAGCCCGGCGCCGAGCAGCGCCTCGGCGATCATGAACCCGAGGGAGACCAGCGCGCCGAAACGCGCCGGATGCCCGCGCGGCGTCGCGCGCCGGCTCCAGAGCACGAGCCCCACGACGAGCACGAGCGCCGCGCCGCTGGTGAGCCGGTGGGTGAGCTCGATCAGCGTTTCGATCCGCGGCGCGCGCGGCAGCACCTCGCCGTTGCAGAGCGGCCAGTGGCTGCCGCACCCGGCACCCGACCCCGATGCGCGGACGTACGCGCCCCAGAGGACCACGCCGAGGTTGTACCCGAGGACGGCCCAGGCATAGCGGGCGAATGGGGGCATGCGGGGAATATGGCGGGCCTTATCTTCCGCGCCCATGCCTTCCGCCCTCTGGGCCGACCTCCGCGAGGCCGTCCGCGGCTCCCGCCAGGACTACACCGAAGGCCCCATCGCCCGCGCGATCGTGCTCCTCGCCGTGCCGATGGTTCTCGAGATGGTCATGGAGTCGGTGTTCGCGGTGGCCGACGTGTTCTACGTCTCCCGCCTGGGCGCCGACGCCGTCGCGACGGTGGGCCTCACCGAGACGATGCTCACCCTCGTCTATACCGTGGCCATGGGGCTCAGCATCGGCGTGACCGCCACGGTCGCGCGCCGGATCGGGGAACGGGACCGCGAGGGTGCGGCACGCACCGCGGTGCAGGCGATCGCGGTCGGGCTGCTGGCGGCGGCGGCGATCGGTATGGCCGGCGCTCGCTTCGCGCCGGAGCTCCTGGCGCTCATGGGCGCGTCGCCCGAAGTGGTGAGGACCGGCAGCGGCTACACCGCGGTGATGCTCGGCGGGAACGCGGTCATCCTGCTCCTCTTCCTCATCAACGCGATCTTCCGCGGCGCCGGGGACGCGGCGATCGCGATGCGCGTCCTCTGGTTCGCCAACGGTGTGAACCTCGTGGTCGCGCCCTGTCTCATCTTCGGTCCGGGGCCGTTCCCCGCTCTGGGAGTCACCGGCGCGGCCGTCGGTACCACCATCGGCCGGGGCCTCGGGGTCATGATGCAGCTCCGGGCCCTCATCCGTCCCGGCGCGCGGGTCACGGTCGCCCGGCGGCACCTCCGGCTCGAGCCCGCGGTGATGTGGCGGCTGGTACGGCTCTCGACCACGGGTACGTTCCAGGTCTTCGTCGCGACCGCGAGCTGGATCGGACTGGTACGGGTGCTCGCCACGTTCGGCAGCGCGGCGCTGGCGGGCTATACCATCGCGATCCGGGTCGTGCTCTTCGCGCTGTTCCCGTCCTGGGGGCTCGGCAATGCCGCCGCCACGATGGTGGGGCAGGGGCTCGGCGCCCGGAAGCCGGAGCGGGCCGAGCGGGCGGTCTGGATCGCAGCGCGCTACAACGCGGTCTTTCTCACGACCGTCGGGCTCCTGTTCGTGATCTTCGCGGAGCCGATCGCACGCCTCTTCACCAGCGACCCGGCGGTGCTGCCGTACGCGGCGAGCGGGCTCCGGATCGTGAGCTACGGCTTCCCCCTGTACGCCTGCGGGATGGTGCTGGAGCAGTCGTTCAACGGCGCGGGCGACACCTGGACGCCGACGCTCATCAACCTGGGCTGTTTCTGGCTCTGGGAGATCCCCCTCGCGTGGACCCTCGCCGTGCCGTTGGGAGTGGGACCCGCCGGGGTGTTCGCTGCCATTACCGCGGCGTACTCGCTCATGGCGGCGGTGAGCTGGGTGCTGTTCCGGCGGGGGGGATGGAAGCTGCGAGTGGTGTGACCGGTCGCGCCGGGTGGGACGGTCCCCTGGAACCGGGTCGGGTACCCCCGGCGTTGGGGTGCTGTTCGCCAGGTCGCCAGGTCCCACTCCTGCCCGGCTCACTGGATGTGAACAGACAGGTCTGTATACACCTGACGCCAGGCCCCGCCGACCCTGACCCCCACGCCGCCGACCGTGAGAGGTGGCGCAACTTCCCCCGCGTGCGCCCCAGCGGGATCCTCGTCCCCGGACCGGGGCAGGAGTCGGTCTGGGATTACCCCCGCCCGCCGCGCGTCGAACCGGTGGCCCACCGGGTCCGGGTCGTGTTCAACGGTGAGACCGTCGCCCACACCACTCGCGCGCTCCGGGTGTGCGAGACGTCGAGCCCGCCCTGCTACTACATCCCGACCGACGATCTCGGGCCCGGTGTCCTTGAGGAGAGTGGGCGAACCAGCTTCTGCGAGTGGAAGGGGGAGGCACGCTACTGGTCGGTGCGGGTCGGCGATCGCGTCGCGAGGGATGCGGCGTGGAGCTACCCCGATCCGTACCCCGAGTACGTTGCGATCCGCGACTGGGTTGCCTTCTATCCGCGGCGGATGGAGTCGTGCTGGGTGGGAGCCGACCGGGTCGAGCCGCAGCCGGGCTTCTACTACGGCGGATGGGTGACGCCGGAGCTGACCGGGCCCTTCAAGGGCGTGCCGGGCAGCGAATCCTGGTGACGTCGGTCCGGTCAGCCGGCGCCCGGCGCCGCGCTATCAGCCGAGCCTGAACCCGCCGACGGCGCCCGTGAGCCGCTCGGATGCCTCCGCGAGATGCCCCGCGGAGGTCGAGATCTCCTCGGTGGACGCGTTGAGCTGCTGGGCCGCCGCCGCGATCTGCTCCGCCGCGGCGGCGTAGTCCTCGGTGCCGGCCGACACCTCACGCATCCGGCTTGCGATCGTCTCCACCAGCGCCCGCACCTGGTCGGCGGAGCCGCTGATCCGGCGGGTCCACTCGTCGTTCTGCTCGGCGTCCGCCGCTACCCCCTCCAAGCCGGCCGCGGCGGCGTGCGCCGCGTCCCGCGCGGCAATCCCGCCTTGGCCGAGCCGCAGCAGCCGTTCGCGCGCGGTCTGCACCCGGTCGAGCACGCTCTGCACCGTCGCGGCGGTGGAGGTTGCGGACAGCGCCGCCTGGCTCGCCAGCTTCCGGACCTCCTCCGCGACGACGCTGAACCCGCGACCCTCGTCGCCCGCGCGCGCCGCCTCGATCGAGGCATTCAGCGCCAGCATGTGGGTCTGCTTCGCGATCGCCTTGGTCTGGGCGACGAACTTCTCGATCTCGCCCGATGCCATGGCGAGCGCGTCAGCCTCGGCCGCGCCGCGCTCCACCTCCTCGCCGAAGCGGCTCAGCTCGGCCGTGCTCGCGTCCAGCCGCTCCCGGTGGCTGCGGGCGAGCCGCGCCAGCGCGGCGTTCCGTTCCGCGGCCTGGGTGGCGCCCGCCGCGAGCTCCTGCGCGATGGTGAGAATCTTCCCCGCGTCTTCGGCGGCGGCGCGGACCACCAGGGCCTGCTGGTTCGCGCGTTCGGTCAAGTCGCCGGTCGTGCCGGCGACCTCCTGCGTCGAGGCGCTCATCTCCTGCGTCGAGGCGGCGATCTGCTGGGCCATCGATGCCGCCTCGTGGGCGTGCTGCCGGATGGCTCCGACCAGGTCGCGGAGGCGGTCGAGCATGGCCGCCATCGACGTGGTGAGCCCGTCCTCCCGCCGGATGCCGGCCTTCGCTGCGTCGGGGATCGAGAGGTCGCCCTGCGCCACCCGTGTCGCGATGCCCGCGGCGAGGCCGGTGGCCTCGAGCACCCGCTCGAGCAGCAGGCGCACGAGGATCTGCTCGGTGACGACCGCGACCACGAGGAACACGCCGCCGCCGCGCAGCGCCTCGGACGGGCTGCCGCTGGCGCGCCAGAGCAGCCCCGCCGCGACGGCGCTGAGGACCAGCGCGACGGCGAGGCCGAGCAGATGGAGGATGAGGACGGACCGCTGACGCCGGGAACGCTGGTCCATGCGGCTCCGGATGTGCGCTGTGGGGGGAAGTGCTGGAGGAAGCTAAAGGTTCGATGCGGAGTGAAGCAACCCGAGCCGGGTGGCTCGATGTGCTCGCCGGAGATCTCTCAGCGCGCTCGGCGGAGCTCTCTGGGCTGCCCGGCGGCGGGATTTCGGCGCTGGGCGCAAGCGCGCGACAGCGCCGTGGGGGGCGGCGCTGGGGGGAGGCCCGCGCACGTTGCCGCTAACCCTGCGACGCGAATAGATTTACCCAATGTCGAGCGCCCCCGCCTCCACCGAAACCCACTACGATCCCGCCGCCGTCGAGGCCAAGTGGCAGGCCCGCTGGGCCGAGCGGCAGACCAACGCGCCCGACCTCGACCGGGCCGAGCGGCCGTTCTACAACCTCATGATGTTCCCGTACCCTTCGGCCGAGGGCCTCCACGTCGGGAACATGTTCGCCTTCACCGGCGCCGACACCTACGGCCGGTTCAAGCGGCTGCGGGGTCATGACGTCTTCGAGCCGATCGGCTTCGACGCGTTCGGCATCCACAGCGAGAATTACGCGATCAAGCTCGGCATCAACCCCGCAGAGCTGATCCCGCGTAACATCGAGAACTTCCGGCGCCAGCTGGTGCGCATCGGCGGGATGTTCGACTGGGGGCACGCGCTCTCGACCATCGATCCCGCATACTACAAGTGGACCCAGTGGATCTTCCTGCAGCTCTACCAGGCCGGAAAGGCCTACAAGAAGCGCGCACCGGTCAACTGGTGCCCGAGCTGCAAGACCGTGCTCGCGAACGAGCAGGTGATCAACGGCGCCTGCGAGCGCTGTGGGACCCACGTCGAGCAACGCCTGCTCGAGCAGTGGTTTTTCCGGATCAGCGACTACGCCGGCCGGCTGCTCGCGAACCTCGGCGACCGCTCCAAGATGGACTGGTCGGAGACGACCACCACGGCCCAGCGGAACTGGATCGGTCGGAGCGAGGGCGCGGAGATCGGGTTCGTGGTAGAGGGACGGACGGACGGGCGGCCGGACGGTCAGGTCGCGATCCGGGTCTTCACCACGCGTCCCGACACGCTGTTCGGCGCCACCTTCATGGTGCTCGCGCCGGAGCATCCGCTGGTCCCGGAGCTCACGACGCCGGAGTACCGCGACGCCGTGGACGAGTACGTCAGGGCGGCGCAGGCCCAGGATCTGGTCTCGCGCAAAGTCGCGGAGCGCGACAAGACCGGGGTCTTTACCGGCGCCTACGCAAGGAACCCCGCCACCGGGCGCATGATTCCGGTCTGGATCGCCGATTACGTGCTCATGGAGTACGGCACCGGGGCGATCATGGCGGTACCCGCGCATGACGAACGCGACCTCGAGTTCGCGCGCAAGTACGCGCTGCCCGTGGTGCGGGTGCTCGCGGGCGAGGACCAGACGGCGGACGCGCCGATAGAAGCCGCCGAGACCGAGACCGCGGGCTACCGGCTGGTGAACTCGGGCGAGTTCGACGGGCGGCCGGCGGAGCAGGGCAAGCGCGACATCATCCGGTGGCTCGAGGCGAGCGGCCACGGCAAGGGCGTGGTCCGGTACCGGCTGCACGACTGGTGCATCTCGCGCCAGCGGTACTGGGGCCCGCCCATTCCGATCATCTACTGCGACCGGTGCGGCGCCGTGCCGGTGCCGGAGCGCGACCTGCCCGTGATGCTCCCGCCGATCGAGGATTTCCGGCCGGACGACACCGGCGTGTCACCACTCGCGCGGGTGAAGGAGTGGTATCACGTCCCCTGTCCCGCATGCGGCGCCTCGGCGCGGCGGGAGACCGACGTGTCGGATACGTTCCTCGACTCGGCGTGGTACTTCCTGCGCTATGCCAGCACCGAGTTCGACGACCGCCCGTTCGACACCGCCCGCACCCGCAAGTGGCTGCCGGTGACGTCCTACATCGGCGGGAACGAGCACGCCGTGCTGCACCTGCTGTACTCGCGGTTCATCACGATGGTGCTGTACGACCTCGGCCACCTGCACTTCGAGGAGCCGTTCCGGAAGTTCCGGGCGCACGGCATAATCGTGAAGGATGGCGCGAAGATGTCGAAGTCGCGCGGCAACGTCGTCGTGCCGGACGAGTACATCGCCCGGTGGGGCGCGGACACCTTCCGCACCTACCTCATGTTCCTCGGCCCCTTCGAGGAGGGCGGCGACTTCCGGGACGACGGGATCACCGGTCCGCGGCGGTTTCTCGACAAGCTCTGGGCACTCGTGGGTCAGAGCATCCGCGAGGACGCAGTCGGTGGCGAGATCCGCCGTGACCTCCTGGTCAAGTGGCACCAGACCAAGAAGAAAGTGACCCAGGATCTCGAGTCGCTGAACTACAACACCGCCATCTCGGCCCAGATGGAGCTGCTCAACGCCATGCGGGACGCGAACTGCTCCGAGCGCGCCATCGTGGAGGACATGGTGATCATGGTGGCGCCGCTCGCGCCCCACTTCGCGGAGGAGTGCTGGGAACGGCTGGGCCACATGACGTCCATCTTCGATGCCGACTGGCCCGCGTGGGAGGAAGCCCTCACCGTGGAAGCCACGGTCGAGCTGGCCGTGCAGGTGAACGGCAAGACCCGCGGCAAGGTCACGGTCCGCCGTGACGCGACCGAGGCGGAGGTGGTCGAGGCCGCGCTGCGCGAGGAGTCGATTCGCAGGTTCGTGGACGGAAAGCAGGTGCGGAAGACGATCCTGGTGCCCAACCGGCTGCTGAACCTGGTGGTGCAGTGAGCAGCAAGCAGGAAGCAGGGGTCACCGCGTCGCCACCGCCTCCGTCACCGTAAACAGCGCCTGCATCCCGGCGTCCAGGTGCGGCGCCACGTGGCAGTGGAACAGCCACACGCCCGGGTTGTCGGGGACCATGTCGGCCACCGCCATCTCCATGGTGAACAGATTCAGCAGGTCGGTCCGCATGTGGCGGGAGACGACCGTCTGCCCGTGCCAGTGCGGCGTGTGGATCTCGAAATTGGTGGACGCAAATACGTACCAGCGCACCCGTTCGCCGAGCTGCACCGTGAGGCCGGGTGTGTGCCCGAAGCTGAACCCGTTGATCGTTTCCCGCAGGTTGATGAGATAGGCGGGGTCGGCGAACGAGACATCGCGCGGAACCTTGGCCGGCTCGCCGGCGTAGCGCTTGATGTTGTCCTCGAAGTACCAGCTCACGTTCTCGTCCATCTCCGCGAACGCCACCACCAGCTCGCGATCCACGTCGTCGGGCGTGCCGTCGGGGCGGGCGGCGCTCCGGGCGGTCACGATCATCGGCCCCATCAGCCCCGCGTTCACGTCCTTCGTCTCGCTGACGTGCGAGTGGTACATCCAGACGATCGAGCTGCCCTCCCCCGGCGCCGGTCCGGCGCGCACCGGCACCGGCCAGGTGTAGACGTGCGTGCCGCCCGGCGGCACGCCGTCGTCGTCCTTGGCGGCCGCGACGGTGCCGTCGTCGTACGGCGCGCCCTCGGAGTCCTTCCGGTAGAACACCCCGTGCGGGTGCATGCTGTACGGATGCGACGCGTGGTTCCGGAACACGACTCGCATCGTGTCTCCCACTACCCCACGCAGCAACGGGCCGAGGATCCCCAGGTGCTCCCACTGCGCCGGCCGCGGCTTGAGCGCGGTGAACGTGCTGTCGGTGTACTCGCGGTAGATGGCCTTGCGGTATACCCGGCCGATCCGGGCGGAGCCGCTGGTCACCAGGACCTTGGCCATTCCCTCGAACGGCTTGCCGGTGATGCGGTCGGTGCCGGTCGGAGCGTAGTCCCAGTCGACCTCGTCGGCTGCGATGTAATAGGTGCGGGTCACGCCGGGTGGGGCCGCCGGCCGCAGCGCGAGCCAGCCGGCTGCCGCGGCGAGCGGAACGGCGGCGAAGCCTCCGAGGAGTGCCGCGCGTGCGTGCATCATGTCCGCCTCCGGGGGCGGTTGTCGGAAGGGAGCAGCTCCAATTTGCGCGGCGGTACCGCGGAGGTCAAACCGGATCGGCTACAGCCATGTCACCCTACAGCCATCTCACCATCCACTCCCCGATCACATATCCTACCGCCGCCACGCCGAGCCCCACCACGAACATATCGATCCCGCTGCGGAAGACCCCGCGCCCGGTGAAGACGCTGCGCGCGGCGCCCACGGCGAAGTGGGAGAGCATGGAGATCGCGAACGAGCTCCAGATCGCCCAGCGGCCGGTGCCGGCGAGGAACGGCGCCACCGGGATCAGGGCGCCGAGTGCGGTCGCCGTGCCCGTGATCCAGCCCTCGCGCAACGGGCTCCCCGGCTCGCCGGCGATGCCGAGCTCCTCCCGGGTCTTCTCCTCGAGCGCGCGCTCGGGATCGGCCATCACCCGCTCCGCCAACGCGCTCGCCTGCGCCTCGGGGAGCCCCTTGGCCTGATAGATGAGGCGGAGCTCCTCCCGCTCCAGTTCGGGCAGCAGGCGGATCTCGTCGCGTTCCATCGCGATCTCGTGCTCGTGTACCTCCCGCTCACTCTTGGCCGCGAGATAGCCGGAGCTGCCCATCGACAGCGCGTCGGCCACCATCCCGGCGATCCCGGCCACGAGCACCGCATGTCCCGCTTCGCCGAAGGTCGCCTGGGCGCCGATCATGCCCGCCACCAGGCCGAAGTTCGCCGTGAGCCCGTCGTTGAAACCGTAGACCACGTTCCGCAGGAATCCGCCCGCGTGCCGCCGGTGCCAGGGTTCCGCTGCGGCGCCGGTCAGCGTCGCCAGCCGGTCGGCATGCTCCTTCGACTCCCGCGCCAGACGGAGGGCTGTGGGTGCGGCGGCGCCATCCGGGGAGCCCCGGTAGAGATCGAGATACCCCTTGACCTCGCGGCCTTCCTCCCGGAGCAAGAGCGGCAGCAGCAGCCGCGGCCCGAATCGTCGGCCCACCCAGGCCCGGAGTCG
>DASUAH010000248.1:0-9814 GCA_035763885.1 Gemmatimonadales bacterium | reverse complement strand
GCGCCCAGCGCCTCGAGGTACTTGGGGAGGAAGCGACGCCAGAGGTGCTCGCCGAGCGCCATGAGGCCCATGGCGCCGGCCGCGGCCGCGGTGTTCTGGTCGAGGGCTAGGAACGCGGCCCTGTCGCATCCCTGGCGACCGCGCTGAGCTACGAGGTCGGGCGCTGTACCCACGCGTAGAGCCCATCGTAGACGCGATCGGTGAGCCGCAGCAGCTCCTGGTCGTCCTCGATCACGAGCCCGAGCCCGCGGATCACGGCATCGAGCCCCGGGGCCTCGGGGGAGCGGAACTTCTCGTCGTCGAGGTCCGCGTCGTGGACCATCGTGGCGATCTCATGCAGTGCCGGGTCCGTGAGGCGGTACTTGTGGAGGATGCTCTCGAAGGAGCAGCGGCCTTCGTGGTGGCCCAGCTCCACGGCCCGCATGTCGAACGCCGTACCGCCGAGCGCGCGGGCCGCGTCCGGGTCGGGAGCGAAGGCGAACTCGGCTTCGCGATCGACGAAGCGCCGGATAAGCCAGGCGCACGCGGTGCGGTCGATGTGCGGGCGCGGCCTAGTGACCCAGAGCATGGCGTGTCCTTTCGTGGGTGGCCGGCTCCGGAGCGGTCGCGCGCCGGTGGGCCTCGAGCGTCTCGATCGCGACCCGGACCGCGGCCTCGGCGCCGGCGCGGCCGGGTGCGCGGAAGTAGTCGCGCCGGCGCTCCAGCCTGAGTGCCCGCTCCAACCCCCGCAGCTGGCGGAGGGCTTGCCGAGCCCGTTCCGGGGCGGGCGGCCGCGGCTGGGTCTTTCCGCGAGTGCTGCCGCGCCGGATCGCCTCGGCGGAGGCGGCGATCGCCGCGTAACGGGCGTCGGCCTCGGCCCGGAAGCGACGAACGATCTCCTGGTCCTGTGGGGCGTCGAGCGCCCGCACCTCCCAGACGAACGCGGTCCCGCCCTGCTCCGCGATCTCCTCAGCGAGCCACTCGAACGCCTCCCGCGTCTTCGCGTCGGCCGGGAGGATCCAGACGGCATCGTGGACCAGGATGGCGCCAAGCCGCTTGAGGCGACGCCACACCCCGAGCCGCAAGCGACTTGGCTCGCGGGGCAGGCGGGAGGAGAGGAGCATCCAGGGGGTGGCCATGATGGGGTATAGTAACCGTGGTTACTTCCAGCTCAAGGGCCGGGGAACGGCGGCCATCGCCCTATCATTGTCGCGCCGTCTCAAGAATCATTCATGATCGGCTCACCGACCCTTCAGGTCGGCGCCGTAGGTTGGCGAATCGGGCTGACTTGAACCACGACGAGGTTACCATGAGGATCGTTCGCATCGGAGCAGGATTGGCGGCGCTGGTGCTCAGCGCGCAGGTGTCGGCCGCTCAGCAGCCAGGTCCACCCCAGCCGCCGGGCCGCCCCACCGGCATGATGGGCGGGCCGGGCATGGCGCAGCACATGCAGATGATGGATTCGCTGAACGCCCGCCTGGATACGCTGGTGAGCCGGATGAACCAGGCGACCGGCAACAGGAAGGTCACGGCCATGGCCGACGTCATCAACGAGTTGGTCGCCCAGCGCAAGGCGATGCACGAGCACATGCGCCGGATGATGGAGTCCCGGCAAGGCATGATGATGCGCATGATGGCCGACTCGGCGCCCGCCGATACGACGGGGCACGCGGAGCACCACCCGCCAAACTGAGGCGGCGGCGGCCTCCATGCGGTCCGGGTGACCACCACATCATGAGGTCCGGATGATGTCGTCGCTGGATCCCTTCCTGCAGCGGACGCACGTCGCGTACTTCTCCATGGAGGTCGCCATCCGGCCGGAGATGCACACCTACGCCGGCGGACTCGGCGTCCTCGCCGGCGACACCGCCCGTTCCTGCGCCGACCTGGAGCTCTCGGTGGTCTTCGTGACGCTGGTGAGCCGAGCCGGCTACTTCCGCCAGGAGATCGACGCGGCCGGCCGGCAGGTGGAGCAGCCCGACTGGTGGGAGCCGGACCGCTGGTGCACGCCGCTCAATGCCATGGTGGCGGTGGAGATCGATCGGAGGGCGGTCTGGATCCGCCCCTGGCTCTACATCCACACCTGCCCGCACGGCCGCCAGATTCCGATCCTGTTGCTCGACACCGACCTCGCCCAGAACGACACGGCGGACCGCGGCCTGACCCAACACCTCTACGGCGGCGATGAGGCTTACCGGCTCAAGCAGGAGATCGTCCTCGGCATCGGCGGCAGCCGGCTGCTGCGCGCGCTCGGGTTCGACATCCACATCTACCACCTGAACGAGGGCCACGCCGCGCTCCTGGGGCTGGACCTGCTCAACCGCTACCGCTTCCCGCCGGAGGACGTGAGGCCGGGCGAGTCGCTGTATGACATTGCCGAGGTGCGCGACCGGTGCGTCTTCACCACGCACACGCCGGTCGAGGCGGGGCAGGACCGCTTTGCGTACAGCCTCTTCGAGCAATTCCTCCCTGACAGCGTGGCGGTGGATGAGCTGAAGCGTCTTGCCGGCAGCGATTGTCTCAACATGACGCGGCTGGCCTTGAACCTCGCCGGCTACGTCAACGGCGTCGCGCGGCGGCACGCCCAGACGACGGAGCAGCTGTTCCCCGGATACCGGGTGCACGCGGTGACCAACGGGGTGCACGTCCGCACCTGGACGCACGCGGCCTTCGCCAAGCTCTACGATGCGAGCTTCCCGCAGTGGCAGCACGAGCCCGAAGTGCTGGTGCGGGCCCTCGAGCTGCCGGAGGACGAGATCTGGCGTTGCCACCAAGCCGCCAAAGCGGATCTGGTGCAGTGGGCGAAGACCACCGCGGGCGTGGCGCTCGATCCCGGAACCGCGATCGTGGGCTTCGCCCGCAGGATGACGGGCTACAAGCGCCCGCTGCTCCTCTTTGCGGATCCGGACCGGCTGGCCGATCTAGCCTCGCGGCATCCGTTCCAGGTGGTGATGGCGGGGAAGGCGCACCCGCGGGACACCGAGGGCAAGGAGGCCATCCGCCGGCTGCACGAGCTGGCCCGCCGGCTGGAGGGCAGGATCCGGTGCGTGTTTCTGCCGGGCTACGACATGCAGCTCGCCAGGGCGATGGTCGCCGGGGTGGATGTGTGGCTGAACACGCCGTTGCCGCCTCTCGAGGCCTCGGGCACCAGCGGGATGAAGGCAGCGCTCAACGGCGTGCTCAACCTGAGCGTGCTCGATGGCTGGTGGATCGAGGCGTGCATCGAAGGCGTCACCGGCTGGGCGATCGGGGATGATACTGATGGCGCCTCGGACCAGCGGCACGCCGACGCGCTGTACGCGAAGCTGCAGGATGCGGTCCTGCCGCTGTACTACGCGGAACCCGCCCGCTGGCGCCGCATGATGAAGCAGGCGATCGGGCATATCGGCTACTACTTCAACAGCCAGCGCATGATGCGGCGCTACGCGACCGAGGCCTACCTGCGCTAGACCCGGGCGGCCGGCGATCTGCGCGGCGGGCGCGCCGGCGGCGCGGGCTCACCCGATGGTCCAGGTCGTCCCGCTCGCGAGCAGCTGCTCGAGGCGTCCCCGGCCGCTCCGCTCCCGCGCCCGGCGACCCAGCTCCTCGCTGCGCTCCTCGTACGTCGGCGCCTCGACCGCCCGGAACACGCCGAGCGGCACGGGGAACGCGGGCGGTCCCAGCTGGGCGATCAGGAAGGCGGCGCCGCTCCCGGCGGCGTGCGCGTCGTGCACCGCGCAGTCGCGTTCGGTGACGCCGTGCTCGCCCAGGGCCACCAGCTCCGGCTCCGCGCCCCGAAAGCGAATCCCGCGCGTCCTCTCCTTGCCGAAGAGAAGCGGCTTGCCATGCTCGAGCAGGAGGCGGGTCTCGTCCCTGGTCGTCCGGTCGGTGAGGACGTCGTAGGCGCCGTCGTTGAAGGTGACGCAGTTCTGGTAGATCTCCACGAAGGCCGTGCCCCGGTGCAGCGCCGCCTGCCGCAGCACCCCCGCCAGGTGCTCCTGCGCCACGTCCACCGACCGCGCCACGAAGGTGGCGCCGGCCGCGAGCGCCAGCGCGACGGGGTTGAACGGCGGGTCGATGGAGCCCAGCGGCGTCGTCTTGGTCTTCGTGCCCAGCTCGGACGTAGGCGAGTACTGCCCCTTGGTGAGCCCGTAGATCCGGTTGTTGAGCAGCAGGATCTTGAGGTCCACGTTCCGCCGCATCAGGTGGATGAAGTGGTTGCCGCCGATCGCGAGCGCGTCCCCGTCGCCGGTGATCACCCAGACCGACAGCTCGGGCCGGGCGAGCTTGAGCCCGGTGGCAATCGCCGGCGCCCGCCCGTGGATGCTGTGCATCCCGTAGGTGTTCACGTAGTAGGGGAAGCGGCTCGAGCAGCCGATGCCGGAGACGATCGCGAACCGCTCCCGCGGGATGCCGAGGGTGGGGAGGAGCTTCTGCACCTGGCTCAGGATGGCGAAGTCGCCGCAGCCGGGGCACCACCGCACCTCCTGGTCGGTCTCGAAGTCCTTGTGCAGCTGACTCATCCGACCAGCTCCAGGACGCGGTCGTGGATCTCGGCGACCCTGAACGGTCGCCCCTGGACCTTGTTGAGCTGGATCACGTCCACCAGGCAGCGCTCGCGGAGGAGCCGCGCCAGCTGGCCCAGGTTGAGCTCCGGCACCAGCACGTGGCGGTACCGGCCGAGCACCCCGGTCAGGTCGGCGGGCAGCGGGTTGAGGTGCCGCAGGTGGAGGTGGCCCACGCTCACGCCCGCGGCGTGCGCCTGGGTCACCGCCTGCTCGATCGCGCCGTACGTGCTGCCCCAGCCCACCACCAACAGGTCGCCCGATTGCGCGCCCAGCACCGCGAGCGGAGGGATGTCCTGCGCCACCCGGGCGACCTTCGCGGCCCGCACCTCGACCATGCGCTGGTGGTTGAGCGGGTCGCCGGAGATCTCGCCCGAGAGGAAATCCTTCTCCAGGCCGCCGATCCGATGCTCGAGCCCCGGCGTTCCCGGGCGGACCCACGCGCGGGCGAGATTCTCGTCGCGCTGATAGGCGTGGAAGTCCTCGGCGTGGGTGCGGAACGCCACCCCGAGCCCCGGCAGGGTCTCCAGCTCCGGGATGCGCCACGGCTCCGCGCTGTTGCCGATGCCGCCGTCGGAGAGGAGGATCACGGGCGTCATGTACTTGACCGCGATCCGGAACGCCTCGATGGCGCAGTCGAAGCAGTCGGCGGGAGACCGCGCGGCGATCACGGGGACGGGGCACTCGCCGTGGCGGCCGTAGACCGCCTGCAGCAGGTCGGCCTGCTCGATCCGGGTCGGGAGCCCGGTGGACGGCCCGCCCCGCTGCACATTCACGATCACGAGCGGCAGCTCGGTCATCACCGCGAGGCCGATCGCCTCGGTCTTGAGCGCCATGCCGGGTCCCGAGGTGGTGGTGAGACCAAGCGCCCCGCCGAACGCCGCCCCGATGGCCGAGCAGATCCCGGCGATCTCGTCCTCGGCCTGGAAGGTGATCACGTCGAAGTGCCCGAGCGCGGCCAGGGTCTGGAGGATCTCCGAGGCCGGCGTGATCGGGTACGAGCCCACGAAGAGGCGGACCCCGGACAGCTCCGCGGCCGCCACGAAGCCCAGCGCCAGGGCCTGGTTGCCGGTGAGGCTGCGGTAGCGGCCCGGGACGAGGGGCGCCGGCCGCACCTGGTAGGTGACCGGGAAGATCTCGGTGGCGTCGCCGTAGGCGTAGCCGGCGCGGAGCACGGCGACGTTGGCGGCGGCGAGCTCCGGCTGGTCCTTAAACCGGCGCTCGACCCGGGCGATCTCGTCCTCGAGCGGCCGGTGGTAGAGCCAGAGCGTGAGCCCGAGCGCGAAGCAGTTCTTCGACCGGCCGATCTCCTTCTTCGACAGGCCGGAGCCGGCGAGCGCCTGGGCGGTGAGCCCGCCGATGTCGATGGAGAAGAGCCGGTAGTGCGAGAGGCTGTCGTCGGTGAGCGGGTTCGAGTGGTAGCCGGCCTTCGCGAGGTTCGCCTCGGTGAAGGCGCCCGAGTTCACGATGACCATCCCGCCCGGCTTGACATCCGGCAGGTTGAGCTTGAGCGCCGCGGGGTTCAGCGCCACCAGCACGTCGGCGGCATCGCCCGAGGTGAACACCTCGTGGGAGGAATACTGCAACTGGTACCCGGAGACGCCGAAGAGCGTGCCGACCGGCGCGCGGATCTCGGACGGATAGTCGGGCCGGGTGGCGAACCCATGGCCGGCGCTCGCCACCGAGCGGGAGAACTCGTCGCCGGCGAGCTGCATCCCGTCGCCCGAGTCGCCCGCGAAGCGGATGACGACGCTCTCGAGCTCCTCGACCGGCTGGGGGCGAGGCGGAATGCCGGAGCTCCCGGCCCTGGGCGGGGCGGGATCCGCTGGAGCCGTCATGGGCGGGCCGCCGGAGCTCGCCGCCGCCACCACGGTGCGCGCCATCTCCCCATGGCCGCCCATGCCGCCGCGCTGGTCACCTCGGCCTCGTCCCCGGTATCACCGAGCGGGACGCGCGCCAGCCATCTGATGAGGAGCCGGTGAGTCCGCCAGAGATACGCTCCCATGACGATCGCGGCCAGGAGATTGCCCGCGAGCACCGGCCAGCGGAGGTATTCGGCCCCGGTTCCCATGAAAATGGCGTAGGAGGCGGAGTAAACCGCTACCTCGAGGCTCACGAATCCGATGACCAGCGCGATGAGCCACGTCGGCTGCCGGATGGCGAGGTGGAGCAGGCCCACCGCCACGCCGCCTACCACTATGAAGGAGACGACGTGGAACACCCCGTATGCCCCGACCGCCGGCCAGTCCAGGTACCCCAGCTCGGGCGTTCGCCGGCCGAAGAGCAGGAGCTGGCCGAGCACGCTGGCTATGTGCAGGGGTCGGCCGGCAATGAGATCGAGCAGAAAAAACCACGCGGCGACCACCGACGCGCCGAGCAGCCCGACATAGGTGGCCTCTCGCCTCAGGTAATGATGGTGCCGGGCCATATGCACTCCCTTGCGGGCGACGCGCCCCCGTGGGGACGAGCCTCCCCACCGGGGACCTGAGGAACCGGGAGGGCGCCCCGACCGGCTTCCTGGCACTGGAAGCGCCCGATGGAGTCGGCGCGCTCGGGAAACGCGCGGGCCCGGCGCCCACCCGCCGACCAACCTGATACCGCCGGGTCCGCACGAGACAAAGGTGAGCGCCGGTTCGTGAAGGAGTGGTTAACTCACGGTGAACGAATTTTCCTCCCGCCGGCTGGGTGCGTGCTTGCGGACGTCGGGGCCCGCAGTAGTTTCGGCCTTGCCCGGGAAATCCCGTCCCACGGCAGTCTCTCCGCTGTACGCCTGCCCGCGCCGCGCGTCCGTCGTCCGTCGAGGAGGGCCGCATGGCTACGCTGCGCTATCTGGATTCCGATGTCGTCAACGTTTTCGACCGTGCCGAGACGAAGGCGTCGGAGGTCCTGAAGGTGCCGCATCATGGCTCCGCTGACTTCGCGCCGAGGATGCTCGAGGCGGTCCGGCCGGTGGTGAGCGTCGTCAGCTCGGGCGATGAGAACGCCCAGAAGGAGTACGTCCACCCGCGCGCGGGCCTGGTGGGAACGCTCGGCCGCTATTCGCGTCCCACGGTGGAGAGACCGCTGGTGTATCTGACGGAAATGGTCGCGTTCTTCCGACGGCTAGGGCGGATCCGGGCACACAACTACACGGACTCGGGCAAGGAGGGCGAGAAGGGCCGCCACGTCCAGAACGCGTACGAGAAGACGGTCTTCGGCATCGTTCACGTCCGCACCGATGGCGAGCGCGTTCTGGCGACGCACAGCGGGCGCGCAGACAAGAAGGAGGTCTACGTGTTCCACGTGGACGCCAACGGCGACGTCGCGTTCGACAACGCGGCCCACGTGGTCTGAGCCTGCGCCGGGAACGGGCTCGAGGCGCTGCGCGAACACGGTCTCGAGGCGAGGGCGGTGGGGCCGCTCACTTCCGTCGCTTCGCCCGGGTCGGCTTGCGGCCTGACGGCTCGGCGACGCGGCGGAGGGGGCCGCTCGTGGTTTGCTCGAAGCGTGGCTGATTCCGGCCCGGACCCTGGTCCTCCGTCCCCTCGCTCACCGCCAGCGCGACCAGTTCCACGACACTGATGCCGAGCCCGCGCGACACGAGGTGCAAGGTCCTGACCGTGGGATTGGCCGTGCCGCGCTCCAAATGGCCCATGTAGGTGCGGTGCACTCCGATGGCGAAGCCGAATCGTTCCTGGGAGTAGCCGGCCTGCTTGCGGAGGCGGCGGATGACCCGGCCGAGACCGCCGAGCAGGATGGGTAGGGGGAGCATGCGGAGAAGCCTGCATGCTGCCGGAGCCATTCGCGACAGTGCAAACAATGCCACTGCATACAGTGCAACCAGTTAGCCGCCCTCACCCCTCGTCCTTCGAGCCCCGCCGGGGGCGCTCCGCCACCCGCGGGAGCTTGGCGGCCCCGGCCCGCTCCGGGCTGCGTTGAGTCTTGGTGGACGGCGGGAGAATAGAGTCGGGAGCGGCGGCGGCCCCGGCTGCGTCGACCTGGCCGGTCTCCACGGCCTCGAACAGCTTGGTGAGGCTGAGGCGCAGCCCCCGCGCGATGCGGGCGATCATTTCCAGCGTGGGGTTGGCGTCGCCGCGCTCGAGCGTGCCCATATAGGTCCGGTGCACGCCCAGCGCGTCGGCGAAGCTTTCCTGGGAGTAACCGGCGCCCGTCCGCAGCGCCCTTACGGTCCGGCCGAACCTGACGTTGAGAGATGCCATGGGACGAAGCCTGTGGCATCCCACCTCACTTCTCTACAGCACTGACAGCGCCATGTTATGTACTGCCACTCTTTACAATTCACGGGCATGAGCGTAGCGTAGGGCGACGGCTGGCCGATTGGAACGCTTTCGCCGCGATGCAGCCTTGCCGACCATGGTCGCGTGTGGCATATACGGCTCATGGTCGGCTCGCCGCGTGCGGCAGGTGAGGCAGCGCATGGAGGATCGCGAGCCAGAACGGGGCAGGGATACCGGCCCGCCCGACGACGGACCGAACGCCCGGGCGGCAGTCGCCTTCCGGCAACTCTTCGAGCTGCATTTCGCCGAGCTGTACCGCTTCGTCTACCGGTACGTGCAGTCGGCTGAAGCGGCGAAGGATCTGGTGCACGAGGCGTTCCTCCAGCTGTGGCGGCAGCGGGGGCAGGTCGATCTCGGCGGCGGCGGCGCCCGCAGCTATCTCTACACCGTCGCGCGCTACCGGTCCCTGGACCACCTGCGGCGCCGGCGGGTGGAGCAGCGGTGGCAGCGCCAGTACTCCGACCCCGTGATGGTGGAAGGGGGAACGGTCTCGCCGGCCGATCCCGACCAGGAGTTCGCCACCAACGAGATCGCGGCTGCGATCCAGCGGGCGGTGGATGCCCTGCCGCGCCGCCAGCGCGAGGTGCTGCTGCTCCGCTGGCAGCGCCAGGCCAGTTATGATGAGATCGCGCAGACCCTCGGCATCTCCCCCAAGACGGTCGCGATCCACGTCGGCCGCGCCATCCAACGCCTGCGCGAGATGCTCGCCCAAGTCCGGTAGCTCGGCGCCGCGCGCCGGCGCACACCCGCGCCGCGACGCCCACCCCGCAGGCCCCGTCCCACCCTGTAGGTATTTCCCCGCTCTCGAACGATTCATGAGTGAGCAGGTTTGCCGGGCCCTCACCCGTGACGAGCGCACCGCCCGATGAGCGAGATCGATTGGGAGCTGCTGGATCGGTACCTGGCGGGCGAGACCACCGCCGAGGAGCGGGAGCGCGTCGAGGCGTGGCTGGCGGAAGATCCCGAGCGCTGGGCACAGCTCGCCGCGCTGCGCGACGCGATCGCGCAGGCGGC